>JAGRNA010000009.1 GCA_020441005.1 Leptospiraceae bacterium | reverse complement strand
TGCCCATGATCTGGCCAGCCGCGGGTCCAAAATTGAATTCAGCTATAATCAGGATGATGTGCTGATTCGGCTGCGATCGCTCAGCAGTCAATACCCGGCCACATTGGCCATTCTGGAATCCATCCTTGTGCAGCCAGCAATGGATGGCGATGTACTGGCCACATTGAAGCGGCAAGCCCTGGATCAGATCGATCGCCGCAATGAACAGGCGGCCGAGCTAGCTGCCCGTAAACTGGCCGAAATTCTGTTTGCCCGATCGCGAGTCGGCTACAGTTATACCAGATCTGATATCAATGCAATCCAGCGCCAGGATTTACAGGAAACCCGGGAAGGGCTGTTTCAAAAGACCTGGCCCATTATCGCTCTGAGCGGTGACATTGGACGTACCCAGGCCAGATCAACAGTTCTACAGATGCTGGCCAGGCTGCCCGGCACCGGGTTCAAGCCGGCATACGAACAGAAAGACAGCGTTCCACCAGCCGCCTTGCAAAATTTTGCAGAGGCAATATATTTAATAGAAAAAGATGTCCCCCAGGCCGTAGTCCGTATGGCTACCAGGTTGCCGGCGCACAACAGCCCGGATTTCTACGCCCTGCAGACCGGCAATTATATTCTAGGCGGCGGATCCTTTAATTCACGCTTGATGAAAGAAATCCGGGTGAAACGTGGTTTGGCCTACTACGCGTATTCCTATAATCAGTTTAACCGTAATTACGGACTCTTTTATGCTGGTAGCGCCAGCCAGAACAGCAGTATCACCACAACCATCCAGCTGATGCTAGCCGAAATACAGGGGATGGGCCAACCGGTAGAACAGGCCGAACTGAAGCTGGCCAAAGACTCCATTCTGAACACGCTCATTTTTCAATTTGAAGACCCGGCCGATCAGCTAGACAACCAGATTCGTTTTGATCGCCATGGAATGCCAGCCAACTACCTGCAGCGCTTTAGCGCAAAAATCAACGCGCAAAGCGCTCAGGATATTAACGCAGTTTTCAAACGCGATGTCCAGGCCAGGCAGATGGTGATCGTTGTTGTGGGACCTGCATCCCTCAAAGGCGAACTGGAAAAGATCCGGCCAGTGCGTCTGTTGCAACCGGAAGAGCCGGTTTGGCAAAAGCAACCATGATGATTGCCACGCCCTGGTCTCAGACGAAACCCCGGATAGATACACAGGCATAAACAATTGCGCGAACACCGCTTTCAAGGCATCGTATTTCAGGGCAACTCCGAGGGAGGCATCCAGACCAGCATAGTCCTGCCGCAGTACAAGCTGATGTTTGACATTGGCCGCGGTTATCCGGAAACAATTGAAATCCCGCGTATTTTTTTAACGCATGGGCATCTTGATCATAGCGCCGGTATTCCCTATCATTTATCGCAGCGTTCCCTGCGCCAGTTATCACCGGCCGAGGTATATTGCCCGGCCCCCATGGCGGATCCGCTGGATCAAATTCTAAAACTCTGGCATCAAATTGAAGGATTTGAAACGAAATATAGACTCACCGGTGTCAGCGCGGGTGATCATTTTCAGCTAAAAGGCAATACCTGGATCACAGCCGTTCCCAGCTTTCACCGGGTGCCCTCCAATGGTTACCTGGTTTATGAAAAAACGGCCAAGCTGCGGCCCGAGTTCGCCCATTTAAGCGGTCCCGAAATTGCCCGCTTGAAACAGGAACAGGATTTGTTTTATACCCAGGACAAGGCTCTGATCGCCTTTAGCGGAGACACAACCATTGAATTTGTGATCAACAATCCAGCCGTGCAACAGGCCCGGATTTTATTTCTGGAATGCACATATGTATGCGACAAACGTCCGGTGGATCGCGCCCGCCAATGGGGTCACACCCATTTGCACGAAATTGCGGCGCACGCCGATCTTTTTCGATCCGTGGAGCGTTTGTTCCTGATCCACTTTTCCGCGCGTTATCGCCGCGGTGAGATCGAGGCGGCCCTGCAGCGCGAATTGCCGGACTGGCTGCATGCGCGAACTGTTATCTGGTAGCCTTTAGTCCTTGCTCGCAATACCAAGCCTATGCTGGAAGTCCTGCAATAAGGCCAGCAGATTGGATCGGGCATGGATCGTAGTGAAGCTGCCGACCGGCCCTAGTGTATCCGGATCGGCTAGCTGCCCGGCGATGACCAATTCGGATTCGGCTTGGAGCCCCTTGATTTGAGGCAGCAATTGGGGCCCTTCCATTTGATAGTCTTCATCACTCGAACACAGCACGACAATATCATACTGCCGCGCTTGCAGCGCACTGCGGGCTTCCTCAAAATTTTGAAATCCGGGATTATCAGTGATCTCATAACCAGCGCAGCCAAAAAAATTGGCACTGAAACTAGCCCTGGCCCTGCGCATGACCGGATGACCAAAGACATATAAAAAGACGGCTGGCCTGGCAGCTCCACGCTGGATCTTTTGTTCCGTTTGCAGGCGCAGCTCTTCAAACTGGCAGGCCAAACGATCGCTTGTCAGGGGCGGCACTTGCAGGGCACCCGCTTGCGACAGCGCACCCGCTATAATCGCGGGGCTGGTTGACTGGTCTTTGACCAGATCTGACAGTTGCCCCTTGCCTGCCGAATGCGAGTTGACTGCCAACTGCACGGCGGTCAGGCGCGGAGCCTTGCTGCCATCACCGGCACTTTGACTACTCTCCGGATACTGATTGGTGCCAATCAGCACTCGTTTACGCGTAGCTACACTTTGTAACTCGCTTTGATGGGCAGCCTGTAGTTCGTTTTGCAGTTCACCGGTCTGCAGCAAATTCAATAGCCCACCGCGGGCTTCGATGTCCTGAAAGCGCTTCCAGACGCGCTGCGCCAGGGCTTCGGTCAGACTTTCGATATACCAGGAACCGCCGGCCGGATCGGCAACCTGTCCTAGATGGGACTCGGCCGCCAGGACCAGGCCGGTATTGCGAGCCAATCTTTCCGCGAACTCTTGCCAGCCATCCAGTTCGTCAAAACTGTAGATCCCCTGGGCCAGCCAACAATCAGCACCACCCACCAGCGCCGCCATCGCTTCGGTTGTCAAGCGCAGATGATTAGTGTGCACATCGTAGCGAGTTTTGTTGCGGTAAGCGCTGCGCGTGTTAATATTGGAGTATTGTGGTTCGATTAGCGCAAGCCCCCACGATTGTAATAAACCGGCCCAAAGCAGGCGGAGTGCGCGCAAGCGGGCAATTTCAACGAAGTAAAACGGGCCCACGGCAATTTCCAGCTGCACCGCAGCGGCAATATCAGCAACGGCGCATCCACGCTCCACCAGAGCCTTGATATAGGTGTTGGCCGCCGCTAGTACGATTGCCAGCTCCAGGCTGGCGTCCGCGCCCGCTTCGTGGTAACGCCATCCCTCCACACTCAAGCATTGCCAACGGCCTTGCTGCAATACATCCGAATGCATCCAGCCGACGACAGCGTCCATATACAAATCCAGTGACCCGCCTAAAAAACCGCTGTTAGCCAGAATCCCCAGGGGGTCCAGGCTATGACTGGCCGCACGCTGCGGCTGTTTTTGCAACCACTGCAGCAGGACATCACCAAAGAGCAGGCTAGCCAGATCCGTTCGCAAATGCAGCTGCTGGACATGCTCCGGCAGTTGCTCCAGCCAGGCGCCCAGTTCGCCCGGATTTTGGAAGGCAAGGCCGCTCAACTGTGCCTCGGTGGCTTCTTTTTGCTTTAGACTGGCCAGAATTTCAAAGGAATCCGCGCCCCGGTCCTGCAGGCGGTGTAGTAACACCAGGGCCTGCTCAGGATCGCTGATTGGGATGGACTGGCGTATGCGAGTTGGCCGCTGCCAGGCTGCGGCCAATACGGTGCTGGATCCCGGCAGGGGGTTTTGGACGGCATCAAAGTTCGCGAGCAGATCGGATTGAAAATAGGCCGGCGCAACGCTAAGTCCCGGCATGATTTGCCATTGCAAGGAATCAGCCGATTTGCCCTTGAGATCGGCGTTCAGTTTGGCCAGCCACTCCTCGGCCGTCTGTGCCGCAAAGTCCTGACGAATATCTAGTGGCGCTTGATCCATAACCCATCCGGGCATGGCAGAGGCCTGTGTCAATTCCTTCGAGACTCTGCCTCAGGCTGACAAACCAATCCCCTGCCGAGACGCATCTGCGGAGACGACTTTCGCCCGCTGGGCCAACGGTGCGACAAGGGCGGCCATGCTGCGATGCAAGGCTTCCAGATCCAATACGTCCGGATTAGACCGGCCGCTGGCGGTCTTCCAGATCAGGCAATTATTCTTGCCCGGCCGCATACCCAGGGCCGAATCGCTTTGGATGCACCCAACCAGATGCTCCAGATCCAGGCGAAATTCGCTCGAAGCGACGAGTTCCACGGAACCATCCTCCATTTCGTAGACGCGTTCAAAACCCGCCAGAGAGGCCATCGCCCGAATGCCCTCGACTGCCACAAAGACCTTCGCAACGTCTGGCAAGCGACCATAACGATCGATCAGTTCGGCCGCGAGTTCATTGACCTCATCAGCGCCTGTGGCGCTCTCAAATCGTTTGTAGAAGCTGATCCGATCCCGCACGTCCTGGATGTAATCTGCCGGCAAATAAAAATCTGTCTTCAAATTCACAGCGCAGCGGATTTCTGCCAGAATTTCCTGGCCCTGCAGCTTGCGCACGGCCTCGTTCAGCAGTTTGATATACAACTCATATCCAACTTCAATGATATGTCCGCTTTGTTCCTTGCCCAGGATATTGCCCGCCCCGCGCTGTTCCAGGTCCCGCATAGCGATCTTGAACCCGCTGCCCAGTTCCTGATACTCTAGAATCGTGTTTAAACGCTTCGCTGCCGCTTCGGTCAAGGCACGACCCGGCGGATATAAAAACAAGGCGTAGGCTTGCCGGTCCCCGCGTCCCACCCGGCCACGAATTTGATACAACTGGGACAGACCAAAACTGTCAGCCCGATCAACAATCAGCGTGTTAACATTGGGCATATCAATCCCGTTTTCGATAATGGCGGTCGTCACCAATACATCAAAACGACCCTGTGTAAAACGGATCAGACGATCTTCAATTTCGTCCTCGCTCATTTGACCATGTAAAACATCCAGGGTAATATGCGGCAGGAGCTGACGCAAGCGCAAGGCCAGATTTTCAATCGTCTGGATACGATTGTGCAAATAAAAAACCTGACCGCCGCGATCCAGTTCGCGCTGAATTGCCTGTGAAATCAGGATGTCATTATCTTCGATAACATAGGTCTCTACCGGGCGTCGTTCCAGCGGCGGGGTCTGGATGATCGAAAGATCGCGAATACCGGTCATGGACATATGCAGCGTCCGCGGAATGGGTGTTGCCGAAAGGGTCATCACATCTACCATTGCGCGCAGCTTTTTAATCGCTTCCTTGTGTCGCACCCCAAAGCGCTGCTCCTCGTCTATGACCAGCAATCCCAGGCTCTTGAACACATAGTCGCTGGATAATAAAGCGTGCGTTCCCACCAGGACATCCAGAGTGCCCTCGGTCAGTTGTTGCCGGATCAGCCGGATCTCTTTGGCCGTTCGAAAACGGGAGACCCAATCCACAGTCAGGGGATAGTCCTGAAACCGGTCCTGCAGGGTGCGAAAATGTTGCATTGCCAGAATGGTAGTCGGGGCAATCAGTGCCACCTGACGTCCGGCCATCGCACACTTGAAAGCCGCACGAATGGCCACCTCGGTCTTTCCAAAACCCACATCGCCGCAAATCAGACGATCCATGGGCCGATCGGATTCCAGATCGCGCTTGACAGCCTCTATGGCCAATAGCTGATCGGGGGTCTCTTCAAACGGAAAACTGGCCTCAAATTCATCCTGCCAAATGGAATCCGCCGGCAGGGCGTAACCCTTGCGACTGTTGCGGATGGCATACACTTTCATCAACTCTTCGGCAAACTCGGCAATGCGCTCCTCCACCCGGGCCCGCACTTTTTTAAAGCTGGCCCTGCCCAGATGATCCAGACGCGGTTTCTCCGTCGGCGCAACATAGCGTTGCACTAAAGAAATCTGATCGAGGGGCACATACAAACGATCATCATCCGCGTAGTTTAGAATTAAAAAATCACGTTCGCGGCCGGCGGCCTTGACTTTTTCCAGCTTTACAAAGCGACCAACGCCATGATTGACATGCACCACAAAATCCCCTTCTTTCAAATCGAGGAAGGAATCAATAGGTCGGGAAGCCAGTCTCTTGAAACGGCTGCGGCGTTTGTAAGCCCGGCCAAAGAACTGGTTATCGCTCAGGAAAATCACAGCTGGTGCCTTGAGTCGAAAGCCGCTACTCATCGCTGATTGCAGGATTTCGATATTCACCTTGTTGTCAGTCGCGACAAGTTTTGCAGCGGCCTTGCCCCGGGCAGCCTTTTTGCGCGGTTTGCGCCCCGCCACATCCGTGGCGGCTGGATTCACGGAGCCCGGTGGTGGCGCGCTTGCGCTCGAGTCCGTCGATCGGTATTGTAGAGTTACATGAAAGTCCCGGTCGCTTTCAAATACCTGCGCGACACGCTGCATTTGGCTTTCGTAAGGCGTGCACAGGATAATCCGATGCCCTTCGCGCGCTTCGCTTTTTAGCCGCTCGCGCAAGGCACCGATCTTTTTCTCTGCAAAGAATATTTCACTGCTGCCAAAGGGATTGGCAACTCCAGGCAGATGGCGAAACAAATGGAAGCTGTCATCCGGCGCCTCAGCTGCTTGCGCTCCTGTTTGCTGATCAGCTTCTGCCGACTCTGGTTGCGCAGAATCCGAAAGGGCGGCTGCCATATCCTTGTGTGTGAAGCGCGGACGTTCAAATACGAGCCAGGTCTCGCCGTCCGGCGCGATAGCCCCCTTTTGCAGATCTAGATCGAATTCACCTAACAGCTGCGCAACCGATGGACACAGCAGTTGGGCCTGATTCGTCTGCCAGGCCTGTTCGTACTCGAAACGCAAACGCCGGCTTTGTTCCAGAACCTTATCGGCCTCGAGGATCAGGTAGCGGGCACCATTCAGGTTTTGCGCCTGGGTGACAGTGTCAAAGAGCAGAGGCACCAATTCATGCAAACCGGGATGGTGATGCTGATTCAATGCTGCATCCGATTGCGCGGCTGCGCTGGCAACCCAGGCCGGTAAATGCGGTTGCACTTCAGGATCGGCTAGATGTGTTTCGATTCGTTGCTGGAGTTGAGCGGACGCAGCCGGATCCAGACAATACTCGGCAGCCGCAAAGACACTCGCTGCATCGATGCGCTGATGTGATAGCTGTGAATCAATATCAAAGATCTGGAGACGTTCCAGTTCATCGTCAAAAAATTCCAGACGCAGCGGTTTATCCAATTGCACCGGATAAACATCCACAATTTCGCCGCGCACGGAAAATTCGCCCGATTGTTCGATCCGTGGTACGCGATGATAGCCAATCTCCACCAAACCCTGGATCAAATTCGGGAGCGCAATGCAGTCACCGACCCGCAGTTCCAGCCGCCGATCGGCAATCGACTGTAGCAGAGGCATGCGGCGCATCATGGCCACAGCCGAGGTGATGATCAATGCCGGTCTCGTTTCTTCCAGAAACTGGTGCATGGCAAACATGCGCTCAAGACAAATCTGACGGCTTAAACTGGAATAGTCGTAGGGCAAGCTTTCATAGCCTGGCAAAAACAGAATCGGCGCCTGAGGCAAAAAGATGCTCAACTCGCTGGCCAGGTTTTCAGCCTTGCTATTCGAGCTGCATACAACCACGCTGCTCTGACCCTTGCTGCTTGCGGATTGCAGGGAATACCAGGAGGCTGTCAGCAAGGCCTGCATGCCCTGCGGGATCGCGTCCAGGGCTCGTGACTCTCCTTGTAGCGTGGCCTGCCAGGCAGGTAGTAACGATTGATGGATTTCAGCGAACAGGTCCTGCATAACTCGGACGGACTTTTCCTGCGGGTAGCAAAAGATAGTAGCCTTCTGCTTCAAGTACCTTTTTTTACCCAACTATGTTCTGGTCGAATCTGGACAGTGTCATCATTCTCCTGTTGTGCGCGCTTGCCTGGCACAGTCGGCGCAAGGCCCAAAAGGCTGTGCAGCTGCTTCAAATAGAAATGCGCCAAAGATTTATGCGCCAGTTTTATGCCTGGCGCCTGCGCCAGTACCTGGTGCTTGCCGGATTGATGTTAGCACCGGTTCTGATTTTTCAATTCCCGCACTGGCCGCCGGCCATACTCTGGGGCATGGCAATCGGAGAGTTCATTGCCTGCGTGCTGTATTTCAGCATTGGTTATGCAATCATCGAGGATAGAATCAAGGCCATCACGCAAAACGCTGCCTTTGCCAGCCAGCACCTGCAAGACAGGTATCCTATGGGTATTTTATATATATCACTTACGTTCATGGCAATCCGGTCCAGCCACCTGCCCCTGCCATTTTGATGACTCAATGATTTACTCCCGGTTCAATCACCGGGCGTAATCGCGAGTGATCGGGCCAGGGAGGCACGTCCGGACGCCCTGGATCCTCGACATGAAATGGATCACTATGAAAAAGCACTCCGGGCGTCGAATCATGACCAGGTGCCGCCGATGGCAGAAAGGCCGCAATCCGACGCTGAATTGCGTAGGAACCCGGATAGGCGGAACGACAGCGCTGCAACTCAATCTGCACATTCCAGTTGCTCCAGTAGGGAAACGCAGCCGCCTGGCGTTGTTCAGCCGGCATGGCCGAGAACAGGTTTACATACTGGCAATACAAGGGATCCGACCCCTGGCGCAGCTCCTGCTGTAATACGATATACCGCTGGTTATCAATCAGGGCGCTGCCCTGATACTGATGACTGCACAGCAAAAGGAAAAACTTGCCGGGAGCGGAATCAGCCTGTTCCAGAAGTTCCCGATAGCTTTGATACGCGGGGCTGTTGAGACATTCCAGACCGCGCCGACGCACAATCATCTGCGGTTGGAACATTTGCTCCAGGCTAATATAAGGCTCTTGCATATAGGCCAGCGCCTGGGCGTAGCGCCGCATCGCCAGCAGCAGATCCTCGATATCCTGCCAGACCGCCGGATCGGGCTGGCGTTCAAAGGATTGCCGTAAATAATCGAGCCCTTGAAAAACTGTCAGCGGCTCTAACGAATAAAGGCGACCCAACCCACTCTGCACAGCAATGTTATCGGGCCATTTTTGATCCAGTCGTTTATAGGCTATCAAAGCCTCCGTAAAGCGACCGGTGCGAACCAGCTCATCCGCCTGGTTTAGTTGCTCTTGACGCAAACCACAGTGCGTAACAGCTATGGCTGGCAAAGCGACCAGCAGCAGCTGGA
>JAGRNA010000100.1 GCA_020441005.1 Leptospiraceae bacterium | reverse complement strand
CGCTGGCAGCACAGCTCGATGAAATGCGCGCCCTTCAAAGCTGATTCCGAAAAGAGCACCCCGTTATTGGCGATGATCCCGATTTGCTGACCGTAAATACGAGCGAAACCGGTAATCAAAGTTGTCGCATAGCGCTGCTTGAATTCATGCCACTCGGAGCCGTCAATAATGCGGCTGATGATTTCGCGCGCATCATAATAGGCCCGGGTGTCCTGCTGCAGGATGCCGGGTATGTCAGCGGCACTGTAACGCGGTTCCGCGTACTCCAAAGCGGACCAGTCGGACGCAGGAGTTTCTCCAGCTAAATCGCGCACAATTTGGCGGGTGATCTGTAGAGCATCCTGATCCGACTCGGCATAGTAATCGGCCACACCGCTTGCCGTCGCGTGTACTTCCGCCCCGCCCAGCTCATTCGGGGTCACCTCTTCGCCGGTAGCAGCCTTCACCAATGGCGGGCCACCCAGGAAAATTGTGCCATGACCGCGCACAATCACCGTCTGCTCGGACATGGCTGGTATGTAGGCCCCCCCGGCAGTGCAGGAGCCCATCACGACCGCGATCTGCGGAATTTTGAGCGCCGACATCTGCGCCTGGTTAAAAAAGATGCGGCCAAAGTGCTCGCGGTCTGGAAATACCTGATCCTGCATGGGCAAAAAGGCGCCGCCAGAATCAACCAGGTAAATGCAGGGCAGTCGATTCTCGGTCGCGATTTCCTGGGCCCGCAAGTGCTTTTTGACGGTCAACGGAGTATATGTGCCGCCCTTCACGGTGGCATCATTGGCCACAATCATCACCAGCCGTCCGTGCACAAACCCAATCCCGCACACAATGCCGGCCGATGGTGCGTCAAATTCATAGACAGCCTGGGCGGCAAATAGCCCGATTTCCAGAAAGGGCGAATCCAGGTCCAGGAGCAAACGAATGCGATCGCGGACGAACAGCTTGCCACGCTCCTCGTGCAAGGCCCGAGCCCTGTCACCGCCGCCGGCCTGGATCTGGCTGGCCAAATTCCGGATCTGGTCAATTCGGGCCTGGTGATGAGCGCTGTTTTGCTCAAATTCTCTGGAAGCCGAATTGATTTTGGATTCGAGTACAGACACAGATCCAGGTATTCAGCAATGCTTAGAATAGCAAGCCAATCGGTAGCATGGCAGTGGGTCGGCGATCACGGGAGCGGGCTTGCCGGGCAGTGACGAGCAATAAACCGCCGTTGTCAAAATAGCTATTGAATCACCGACTGGGCGGCTAAATGGGGCGCTCTTTGATTTTTCTGCTTCCAGACTTTGATATTTTGGAAATGCTCAAATCGTTCATTGTTACCCATGAAAAAATCCCCCTTACCCCAGCTTCAGCAGCAGCACTTCCTGGATCGCGCTGCCAGCAATGCCCTTGACCAGGCCAACCATGTTGCTATCGTAATACTTTGCCCAGACATTTCCTACCAAAATGTTTTGAATCCATCCATTTTTATTTTTTTGAAAAACTGATCCTTTGTGATCAGAGTTAATCGCTTTTCCAGGGCCAGATGACAGAGAAGCCGGTCAAAGGGATCACCAGGTGGGAAATTTTGCCGGCTTAAACCTGCCGTTTCCAGACAATTCAGAGCGAGGCATTCAAAACCGGTCTGAATGGAACCGTGCAGAATATCCTCCGGACTCCCGCCGTCCAGGGAAATCTTGCCGAGTGAAAACTTAATGGATATCTCCAAAAAGATGATACTCGAAAAATAGACCGTTCTTTTATATTGAAACAACTCTCTGGTGCTTCCCCGGCTGCTCCCTGCTCACTGGACTCATCAGCAGTTGGTTGGCCGGGCCCTGGCACAAATCGGAAATCTATTGAACTCGCAGCGATGTCCCAAATACTGAGTCAGGGCCTCCACGTGAGGCGTTTGCCGAGCGCTCATGTACAAACACACCCTGCACAATACCAACTTTGTTTTTACTGACCTGCGTGAGCTGATGGCTAAAGCGACGCCTGAGCGCAGCGGCGATCAGCTGGCCGGAGTCGCAGCGGCAACGGCCACCGAACGGGTCGCCGCCCAAATGTGTCTGGCGGATCTGCCGCTCAAAACCTTCCTGAGCGAGGCGCTGATCGAATACGAGAGCGATGAGGTTACCCGCCTGATTATGGACAGCCACGATGCGGCAGCCTTCGCGCCGGTGGCCTCGCAGACCGTCGGTCAGTTTCGCGACTGGCTGCTGGATACAAGCACCACGGCGGCCATGCTGCGGGCTCTGGCGCCGGGATTGACGCCCGAGATGGCGGCTGCGGTTAGCAAGATCATGCGCTTACAGGATTTGATCGCGGTGGCGGCCAAATGCGAAAACCGATCCGCTTTTCGCAATCAGCTGGGCGGGCCCGGCGTCCTGGCCGCCCGATTGCAGCCCAATCATCCGACCGATGATCCACGCGGCATTCTGGCGGCGACCATCGACGGCCTGTTGGCCGGCAGCGGGGATGCGGTGATCGGCATCAATCCAGCCAGCGAGTCGTTGGAACAAATCATTAGCATCAATACCATGCTCGATCAGCTGTTGCAGACCTATCAAATCCCGACCCAGACCTGTGTGTTGACCCATGTGACCTTGACCCTGCAGGCCATCGAAAAAGGCGCGCCGGTTGATCTGGTCTTTCAGTCTATCGCCGGCACCCAGGCTGCTAACGACAGCTTTGGCATCAATCTGGGGCTGCTCAAGGAAGGCCGTGACGCGGCCCTGGCACTCAAGCGCTACACGACAGGCAATAATGTGATGTATTTTGAAACCGGCCAGGGCAGCTGCCTTTCGGCGAACGCTCATCAGGGCGTCGATCAACAGACTCTCGAAGCGCGGGCCTACGCGGTGGCGCGGGCCTTTGATCCGCTGCTCGTCAATACCGTGGTTGGATTTATCGGACCTGAGTATCTGTATAATGGCAAGCAGATTATCCGCGCCGGTCTGGAGGATCATTTCTGCGGCAAGCTTTTGGGTCTGCCGATGGGTGTGGATGTATGCTATACTAATCATGCCGAAGCTGATCAGGATGATATGGACATGCTGCTGACACTGCTCGGCAGCGCGGGCGTGAACTTCGTCATGGCGATCCCCGGATCGGACGACATCATGCTTAACTATCAAAGCACCTCGTTTCACGACATCCGCTACGTTCGTGATTTATTAGGCAAAAAAGCCGCCCCCGAGTTTGAGGCCTGGCTGCTGAAAATGGGCATCAAGAATGCCCAGGGTAATTTTCAGGCTGCGATCGAGGACAGCCCCTTTTTGCAGCTGCTGGCCGGGTGACGGATAGAGCGAATCCACTTGACGATGGCCAGTCCTGCATCCCGTTGACATGATCATGGAGTACCCAATGCATGCGGAAATTCGGACTGCGGGTCAAAAGGCCTTGCTTTTTATACTCACTACTCTGTTCGGTCTAACGCTGATGCAATGTAGTCTGTGGCAGACCAAACAATTGTCCGATCTGGAACTCGCCGACTTGCAATCCATACAGCTGAGTTTTCAAAGTCACATAGCCGCAACCATCGACCGCAGCGGCCGCAGCGCCAGCTTCCCCTATGTCCGCTATCAACTGCCAGTTGCTTTGCAGGAGGCCTTGAGGAACGCAGCCCGGGACGACCAGGCGGCCCGCTCCGGGAAGCAATCGCCCCCCCGGACCAAAGGTCGTATACGCAGCTGTTACTTGCAACACGGCGCCGGGGTCAATCAGGGTCTGGTCGAAAGTAATCTGATCGGCATGGATCGTTTTACAGCCATCTATTTTGGCCCGCACACAGTAAGCGCACTTTTGGCCCAGATCTGCGACTCGGTCTATGTAGTGCGCCAGGACTCGGTGCAAAGCAGCATCCTCGAAATGACCCGAAGGACGGAAGAATTCCTGAAAAATGAAGTTTGCCGCGCGAATGATACGGAGCGCGACCAGTACGAGGGACGCATTTGCGCCTTCATTGGTCACTCCAAAGGGGGAGCGGTCGCCTTTAATCTGGCGCGCCGGTGCATGCAAAAAACATCCCTGCTGGAAGCCAGAGGCTGCCGTCATCTGGTCGAGGTCTACTCCGCGGCCGGCATCATCCAGGGGGCCATGCTCAGCTTTCTGGGTTATGGAGTCTACATTGGTCAGATGCAGGGCGAACAGGACACCCTCCAGAAAGTGCTCGGTTTTGGAATAGACCTGGTAGCTGATTTTTACCAGGCCTATGTGCCCGGGGTGACAAACCCGGTTTGGCTGGACCTGAGCCCGGCTGCGCCGCTGGAAGATGGCAGGCCTATTTATCAAGTAAATAATATTACTTTAATGCGCAGTGGCTGGTTTCAGGGCGACTTTGCCGCCACTGGAGTGGACTTTCACTTCAGCGGAGATGCGGATCAGGGGCTCTATGGCTGCGATCCGCAGCTTTCCTGGTGGAGCGCGCATGGCCGGGCTTGTGAAAATTTCGGCGCCTCACTGGGACAGGTGCACGCCAGTCGTTATCAGTCCGTTTTTGCTAAAGGTCTTTACTATTTCAAGAAGGATCCGCGCTTTTTTGATCCAGCCGTGCGCAATAGCAACTATCTGGAGAGCATGAGCTGGGCGGCGATGCAGCACGGCGACGGACTGGCCGACTATCAACTCTCGCTCGCCGCCTGCTTCAAGGGATTACAGGTCAAAAATTCGGGCCTGCGCGCTGTTCAGCGCTGTATCGCCTACAAGGATCTCAATCATCTTGCCAACGCCGGCGGTTCGCCGCAAGCGCTGAAAGACATGCTTTTTGAGCTAGGTCACTGATTGCACCGGTATTTGAATCTCGGTGACGTACTTTTGCGCCTTACCTTTGAAGATCATCCCCGGACCTTTGTGATAGATTTCCCGAGTGGGAGGGCTCCACGATAATTTTTGCTCCTGAATAGCAGCCATCGCCCGTTCGTAGCTGCTGCCGATCGCTTGATAGGAACCATTATGAATCACACACAAGCAGTTCTCTTTGGCTAATTGCAGTACCTGCAGTCCCTTGATGTTGGTCTTTTTTTTCAGGATGAAGCCGGCCGCATAGTCAGCTTCGTCTCGGTACTCCCCATCATAGCATAGACTCAGAGCCGGACCGCCAATCTGTCGACCGGCCCGTCGGCCGGCCTGCCGAAAAAGTACACCAATTCCGGACCAGGGACCGGTTTGCCGAATGAGTCCGACGGCGACCGGGTCCACTTCCCGGATTACAATCTGGTTGCTGGTAACCGGGATCTGTTGGCGTTCCCGCACCAGAGCAATTGTTTGTTCCAGACCGGTCTGGATATTATGCATTCGGCTGAGTTCTTGTTGTATCAGGGCCTGTTGTTCGATCAACCGGTCCAGGATGTCATCATCCTCCGCGCAGCTTGCCAGTATAGCCTTGATATCCTTGAGTGCAAAATTCAGCTCACGCAAGCTGGTGATCACCTGGGCGCGTTCAATTGCGCCCTCTTTATAATAGCGATAACCAGAGTCCTCATCAATATAATCCGGCTCCAACAGCCCGCTTTGATGGTATTTGCGCAAAGTGCGCACTGATATGCGGGTAATCAATGAAAACTGACCAATGCTGTACATCATATAAAACTCCTGCCTATAGTTGATTATCTTTAAGAGGCCCACTGTGCTTCCGGTTTACCAGGCGGTCCAGAGCAAGACCCATAAAAAAACCAGATAAAGGCATCTGTAAATATCGCAGCCCCGTTGATAGAAAGTAGTCCCTGGAATTCATACCGGCCAGGGGCAGCAGGATGACAAAATCGAGCAGCCAGTTGATTAGCAGCCAAATCAAAGTCAAAAGCGTAGCCTTGCTCTTGTATGGTGGTGACATGGCCGGAATTTGTCTGGCTAAAAGGGTCAGTCCCACCAGGGCAGAAACAATCATCATCAAAGTCTTGAAGGCAAATATATCGATGAGCAGCGTACTGGTCTGATCATAAAAGACCAGCGAAATTCCAAACGGTAGCGCCCAGACCACTAGCCCGCCAATAACTGCCCTGCCTGCTTGTTTACAATTCCATTTCATATCCCAAAGGTACAGGCTCTCCCGGGGGGAGAGTAAAGCAAAAAAGCGCGGTACCATTCTTGAGCTGAAATTTGCACTTGCCAATCTGTCGGGCAACAATTTGCTTTCAGATAACCTACCAACCGGAACGAATCAATGGCCAGGCCTGCTACTACCATGCTCAACAGGATCAAATCCCGTCTCTATTGTAATCGGCGTTACGCGGCTGTGCTCTTGATCACCGGACTATTTTGTACCGGAACCGCACTATCAGCCCAGGCCTATGAAGGCCACGCCTGCACAGGCGGCAATCCAGGCTTGAAGTCTATGTTTAAAGCCGGCAGTCTGACAGGCTTGCATCTGGCCGACGGTCCTACGGGCGCCTGGAACAACTGGAGCTCATCAATATTAAAAAACACAGCCACAATGCCGCAACGCCAGGCGGAATATGATGTGGAACTGAACGGTGAACTGGACAAGCACACCTGGAGCTGTCTGTATAGCGCCTCTAGCGCTCAGGATAATGAGGGCCATTCCGGTTGGTCCGAAGGCGTGGCTGGTGATGGCATCGGCGAGATCGTAATTGTGCCAGTGGATTCCACACGGCCGGTAAAAATCTGGGGCGGTCTGGGGAAATCCGATCCCTTGTTTGCGGCCAACAATCGTCCTCGTCAAATTCGGGTATATGTGCTGGATGCGCAGCATAGCAACCCGACCCAATCAGGCTTCATCTACTCGGACATTAAAATTGTTGGTCAAAAGACGGTCACCCTGGCCGATCGTAACGGCTTTCAGGAACTGCCGCTGCCAAAACACTCGATCCAGGGACGCAGCTTGATTGCCATAGAAATCCTGAGCGTCTACAAAGGCAATCGCTGGCGCGATACGGTAATCACGGAAGTGCGCAACTAAGAAATCGTCCCAAAACCATCCGTGGTATTTGGGACGCAGAACGCAATTTGAAAGTAAAGCTCCCAAATTGTTCACACCTGGCTCAATTTCGATAAAAAATCGCCGGTGGCAACACGTCCTGTATTGCAAGAGGCTGTTTGGGGACAGCCTCTAACTCATCCGCCCGTCAGGCAACACTGTAAATCTCGACAGCCTGCGATTTGCCTTTTACCTGCGCCGCTCCGAGGCTCTGGAAGCGGCCCGGATCCAAATCATGCAGATCCTGATTGGGCCCTCCCAAGCGTAGCTGTAGGGACTGGTAAACGGCATTGGAAATCAGTATGCGGGTCTTGTACTGCTTGTTCAGTTGCTCAATACGCGCGGCCAGATTGACGGAGTCGCCGATAATGGTGTATTCCTTGCGAACCCTGGAGCCGACATTCCCTGTCACGGCTTCACCGGCATGAATACCGATGCCGAAACTCATCGCTTCCAGGGCGCCTGCTTTTTGCATTTCGGCCAGCTCAGCATCGATCGCCAGCGCCGCCCGCACCGCATTATTAGACTCGCGCCCGTCGCTAAATGGCGCTCCAAAGACAGCCATAAAACCATCGCCTAAAAACTTGTTAATAATACCCTGGTGCTGATTGATCAGCTCTACGACGACCTCGAAAATCTGATTCAGGAATCGAACCACTTCAACTGGACTGCGTGATTCGCTAAATTTGGTGAAATTGCGGATGTCGAAAAACATAATGGCTACATGGCGCATTTCGGATTCCATTTCTTTTTGTTCCAGCAGCCGGTTGACCACCTCGGGTGACACATACTGGCCAAACATTTCCTTGATCTGATTACGCTCATCCACGTAGCTGATTGTTTCCTGAATGCGTTTGCTAATCAGATAGCTGACAAATGCGGTCGCCGCACCGCCAAGTAAAATGATCACGGTGCGCCCAACATATTGCACCGGCGAAGTCAGCATTTCCATGTACTGTTCCAGATTGCTGGTGTTGGCGATCAGATACAAAGACAGGCCCAAATGCTCGAGGGCCGCTACAAATCCGGTCCACAGGCTCAGTTGCCAGTTCAATCGCAGGGCAGAAAGCACAATGAAGATAAAATAGGCGAATACGGCCGGAGATTGCAGGGCGTAAGGGGCTGGCATTTGCCGGCTCATAATATAAATGCCGAGCGTTGGCAGACTAACTTCAAAAAGCGAGTTCATGATCCTGATACGCTCCGGCAGGCTTTTACGCTTGCGAAAATAATAATCCAATAGCAGATACAGTCCACCCTCATAAACGAACAGAAAAGCCATCAAGCCAATGCCGAGTCGGAACACCGGCAGAACCTGGCGCTGGTTTTCGAGGTAGCGGGCGCTGAACAGGTAACCGGCCAGAATCGTCAGCCCGATAATAATGGCGTAGAGGGCCAGAATCAGGGCCCGGGTCCGCTCGCTTTTGACTACAATACGGGCAAACTCGTCCTCGAAAATATCAACGGACTGTCGGCTTTTGATTCTGAAATGCAGATTCATAGACCGACACTCGGCGCTTCCGGCCTGCTTACAAGTAGAAAGGCGCCTGATGAGCAATGCGCAGGCAATTGCTTCCATTTTGTCTGTTATACCGGGCAGCAGGGCCTGGATCAGATCATGCATAAGGTCCTTGACAAAAAAGATAACAAGGACTACAGTCTGGATCATTGGAGAGTAAAAGGTGAACATTGCAATCCTGGGCGGCTATGGCATTATGGGTCAACAATTGGCGCGCGTATGGTTGACTGGCACCGATGGCAGCGTGCTACTGCTTGGTCGCCGGGCCGATGCCCTGTATCAGTGCATGGAAAATTTCCGCAGCGATTTCAAAAAGGAGCGAGTCAAAGGTGAACCAGTCGATGCCCGGGATCCGTCAGCAGTGGCCGACGCTTGCCGGAAAAACCATGCGGATTGGCTGATTTTCGCCCTGGATTCCGCCAAGCTGCTCGAGCCTTGCATTGAGGCCGCCTTGTTGGCCAGAACGCACTGCCTCGATCTAACGATAACCCCGGGAAAGGATTTCATCTGGCAGTCACGACGTTCCGCGTTCCAGGCAGCCGGCTTGATCGCCATTACCGAGGCGGGTCTGCAACCGGGTTTGCCGGGAGTTTTGTTACGGGCAGCTATCCAGGCTCAACCGACGGCCCAAACGATAGTCCTCTCCACATTTCTAAAGATCAAGATACCGCCCGACCTGCCGATGCCAGCTTCCATGGTTGATTTGATGGACAGCTTTCGCCAGACCCCCGCTTTGTATCGTCATGGTCAAAGGCGAGTGGACTGGTGGGCCTTGCTTTTTCCTTATCGCTGGCAGCGACTGACGCCGCCTTTCGGGCTGTGTACCCTGAGCACCGTGGCCCTGCCCGAGATTGAAATAATTGCCCGACGCCACCCCCAGATTGCTCAAATTCGCTATCAGGTGGGCGGCTTTAACCTGCTCGCCAACTGGCTGGCCATTCCGCTAATGGTCCCCTTTTTATGGATTGGTGGTCGTTACATCCAGCGCTTGCTTGCTAAAATACTTTATTATGGTGTGCTGCGGCCTTTTACCAAGCCACCCTTTGGTGTCGCTATGCAGGTGATCGCTATCGAAGGCGGTAAAAAACGCTGGTCTCTTGATCTCTGGCACAAGGAAGAATACGGATTCACGGCCGAGATTCTACAAAAGCTGTTGGTATGTGTCGACCGGAATCCGCCATTACCTGGCGTGCATCTGATGGCTGATGTCCTTGAACCGCTCGACTTTGTTCGCGATTGGCAGGTAATCAATCAGTGCAGCTGACCGATGGGGCACAGCCAGGCAGTGTGGCAAAGGCGCTGGACGGCGCCAATCAAAAAGGAATTCATCAGTTAGTCATTCTCAGCTCGAATAACTGACAAAACGTAATACCAAAAGCCAGATAAACAGAATCGTTTGCAATAGAATACCAATCGCTGAAATCGCAACCATGGGACGTCGTGACGCCGGTTGATAGACACCCCACCAGATCAGTCCCGAGTACCCCAGGGTGGTCGCCAGGGTTATGCACAAAAGTGGAATGTGCCAGGACCAGGGCTGCACATCGGCCAACAGGCTTTGATGCTTTTTGTAATGGTCCACACTCACATCAGTGTAGCAATCCCGCACCAACTCCGCCTTGCGCTCAAAACAAGCGCCCACCTCTTTATTTTGCAGGCGGCGTAGCTCATCGATACCAGTGCTGTAACTGAACTCGGCGTATATATAGCTAAAAAGTCCCAGCACGAAAAATACACCCCCCCAAAAGAGCACCCACAGGGCTCGCCGTTCCGTCTTACGGGTGTCAGCCTTTGCCATTTCCAAATCATCGGTCATAGGTTATTTCCAGTTTGTGAGCTTGATTATTTTATGAATCAGTCAGTTCCTCAAATTCGCGTCGCCTGCTCTGCATCCAGGTCTGCATTGCAGCTGGATCCGTCAGAATCGCTTTCATAGCCTGCATGGCTTGCAGATGGTCCGGGTCGCTTTTTTGCAGCATTTCCATTCCATGCTGCTGGCTCAGCGCGGCGATTTCGTCGAAGGTATTAGCGCGAAATTCCAGGTCGCAAGGGCCGCCCAATTGTTTGCAGGTCATTGTTTTCATCTATTGATACCTTTATAAAATTTAATAGCTCTAATGTGAAGTACTTTTTAATTCCCGGCCGCTGCCGGGAATCTGTCCAAACCAAGCCCGGGGCTTTCTACTTCAATTCTCCTGGAACGCTGTGTCGCATATCTGCCCGGGTTACATACAGGCGCATTCTTTTACACTTGAAGCCTCGCTTTCTGGCTGGATTCTGGTGCAATGAGCGCGCCGCTGCATTCGATCCGATTTCACAAGACGAGCCTGGATGAATTAGAAGCTCTGGAGCGCCGGTTTCGCCAGATCCCCTTTGAGGCGATACTCAAGCAAGACATTCTGCGTCTGGGGATTGATTTTGATCAGGGCTCCTTGTCCCAGGGAGACTACAAACAAAAAGACTATTTTATTTTTACCTTTGATTATGTACCCCTGGATTCTCAATCCGGCGATGTGCGCTTCAAGGCTCCGGAAGAAATCCGCATCCAGGGAGGTCACTTTGATTTACGGCCCACAATCGTAAGCGTACGCATAAACCCGGAATCGCCGTATAAAGTCAAACGATCCGCAGATCGCATCGAGCTCTTTTTAAATGACACCAGTCTGGGGGCTGTAGATTTTCCGCCCATTCCCGCTTATTATCAAAACAAAACCAAAAGCGGCAAAGCGGTCGGCGAGATCGCACCCGTAATCGAATGGGGCTATTTGATCTACCTGACTGTCTTCCGCAACTGCCAGTATTTCGGCAAGACCGAAGAATGCGCTTTTTGTGATATCAACCACAACTATCG
>JAGRNA010000099.1 GCA_020441005.1 Leptospiraceae bacterium | reverse complement strand
CCCTTGATGCGGCCATCGGCAAAGTTCACGCCAAAAAAAGCGGCCTGGCCGTTGAATACGGTGCTGGTATAGCTGGTGGCGCTGATATACTGCGCATCAATGTAGCGTGCATCCGATGGATATTCAAAATCAAAGACACTTGTGTCCAGATATGCCACTGCGTCGGCCGGGGCGCTACTGCTGGATGGATCGGCCGTACCGGTCACGCCGTCAAAATTCATTAAGGAATACAGCTCCTTGATGGTCGGCACCCGCCAGTCGGTGTAGCCGCCGGTTGTATCACTGGCAGCCGCATTCATGGCATCTTCCCAGCTGAGACGTTGAAATGACTTTTGCCACATCAGCCCGGTTTGATGATCAGTAACTGTGCCATTGCCATTATCCGTATAACTGGCTGCCAGTCCCGTATAGGATGCATCCTGGCCGCCGTAAGCACTACCACTGCCCGGGCAGCTAATAGCCCCGCTGCCGTCAATTCCGTAGCAATTGCTCTGACCGGTATCCACTACCGCGTAGCTGCGAGCGCTCGAACTGGATCCGCGCACACAACGCGCAAAATTATGCACGTACACCACATCCCCCTGGGGTCCATGACCCTGGGGGTAATCACCGGCTGATCCGCTCTTGGGATCGCTACGCTGCGCACCGGCCCCATGCACGTCCATGAGTTCGGCTGTCAAGACCGGCGGCAACGCCGCCAGATGGCTCAACAGATCCATCAACATTTTACCGTCATCCGAATCCTCTGAATTGGCCAGACTGCTCAGGTCCAGATTACAGGCCAAAAAACCGGTGATCAATATCAATCCCGCCAGACATCGGAACGACCGCCAGGGGATTCTGGCAACTGACCTGGCTCGCCGCGCTGCAATTCTTTGCCGGACCCTCTCGCGCAACCCCATGCCTGGAACTGACCGCCCGGCCCGCTGCTCGAGCAGCACCAGCGGGTGCACTGATTTTGACCATCCACAGCAATACTTCTGGTTTGACATAAGAACCTCCTGTGTCTACAGCTGAATACTGCCGATCGCAACAGAGATAGACAGCGTAGTTCTTTTTTTAACTGCCGGTGCTGCCGCTACAAGGACCCGCAAATTCCCATACGATCGCATTACCACTGAGACGCAAGGTGCCTTGCCGGGTTGGCCCGGAGCCTGGCATAGTGAAAAAACTTGCCGTACATTTACCGGATTGCAGCCTGGGATGAGAGTCAGCGCCATCCATCTACAACATGTCAGCAACCATCTACCCCGCGCATATTCCGGCCAATCGCTTCAATCCCTACAGCAAGGAAGAGCTATTCTATCGCCGACTGCGCGACGAACTGGATGCAGACTGGACGATTTATTATTCTTTAAAACTGATCACTCCCGACACGCCCCTGCGTGAACTGGATTTCGTCCTTACCGGACCAGCCGGCATAATTGCGATTGAATTAAAAAACAGCCAGTTTCGCCTGACGGAACCATCGCTGGCCAAAAGCGACCCTGTACACGCCCCGCCACAATGGGAATTCTTTAACCGGCTGCACAAGGCATGGGAGCCGTATGCCAAGGCAGCCTATCACAGCCCCCTGGAGCAATCGCGGACCGCTTTGGAACAACTACTCAATTTCATCCAAAACCACAATCAGGGCAAACAGCTAATTGGGCAGCCGTCTGTTTTGTGGCTTTGTTTTCTGCTCAAGAATCACGGATCACCAGATCCAGTTGCCCAGGCTCTGGACCAACACCAGCCAGAAGACGACCGACAATACACCGTCTTGCAAATGCATCCAAACGAAGCCGGCCATTGCATTTTTCGTCAGACACTGCGACAGCGCCGTATTTCCCTGCGGCAGATTATCGACGCATGCATCCGCAGCCACCAACTTGTACCTGTTGAGCCAGCAAAAGTACATGACTTACAGCGATTAATAGAGTTAAACCTGAATTATGTTACCAGCTTCAACGTACGACAATCGGATCACCGAAAGCACATGATGGCGCTCACACGCCAGCAGTATCGCAATCTATACATTGTTGACCAGGGCGGCCGCTTGCTGTTGCAAGGACCGGCAGGCAGCGGCAAGACACTTGTCATCCTGGAGGCGGCCCGTAGAGCGAACAAGAAGGCAAGGCGGACTTTGATCGTCTGCCATTCCAGTAACCTGACGGCTTTTCTGGATCGAGCCAGCGCGGATTTTGAGCATGTGCGCGTCACCACAATGAGCTCCCTTTGCCTGGAGATCATTCGGCACTTTGAAGCTGACTTTGCCCAGCGGAATCGCGATGCTCGCGAGCCCTCCCGTCAGGTCCGTCTGTCGGAAATGCAGTATCTCAAGGAGGTGTTGCCCTCCAAAACACTCGAATTTGTAACCGCCTATACCAACGACGTCTTGCAATCGCCCTATGAATTGCTGCTCATCGATGAGGGCCAGGATTTGCTGAGTGAAAATGAAATGCTGATTCTAAACGAACTGGTTAGCGGCGGCTTTCAGCGTGGGAACTGGCTTTTATGCTATGACCCCTCTCAAA
The DNA here is from genome assembly GCA_020441005.1 of Leptospiraceae bacterium. Lineage (GTDB taxonomy): Bacteria > Spirochaetota > Leptospiria > Leptospirales > Leptonemataceae > JAGRNA01. The sequence continues at coordinate 16,150 of JAGRNA010000099.1, read as the reverse complement.
GCCTGTATGGACCCATACAGGCCGGGCTCGATTATCTGCGCAGTCAGGCGGCAGTTGACACCACTCTCAGCCATAATATTCGCACCCCGGCCGAAATCTTCCACTATGCCAGCTCCTTTGTCAATGCGAGCGTACAAGTCGATGCGCGGCTCGATGATGTAACGGGACTGCAGTTTGTCAGCTGGAAAGATGAACGCGATGGCCTGCTGGCCTTGCAACGCGCCCTCAACTACGCGATACACGATGTGGGACTCAAGCCCCATGAGATTGTGATTCTTTCGCCCTATCGGAAAATGCATACGCCGCCAATCGGCGCCAGGCGCAGCGTCGGTGAGTATTCCATCAAGCTGATTGAAACGGGACAGCCGACCCTGGACAAGGTTGGATTTGCAGAGATCCGCCGCTTCAAGGGACTGGAATGTGCGTGGGTTATCCTGTGCGGGGTGGACGATTTCAAGAATCCCCAATTAGCCAATTCTATTTTTGTGGCCCTGACCCGGGCCACCGTCGGCGCCACTGTGATGTTTAAGCAAGGCCAAACCGTGCCCTGGATACCGCAATCCAGCCGCCAGAGCTGAACCCGCCGCACTCAACCAATAGTATCTGATCATCGTTGCTACCCTGCCCGGCGCGCCAATCGCCGACATTCGCCGGATTACTTTTTCGCCCATATAGTCCAAAAGCACATACAACAAATTCTGGACAGCTGCCCGTCCGCCTGCCAATAGCTGTTCTTCATCCGCATTATAGTGATAAAACTGCAATTACGAATCCAGCTCAGTCGTCTTGTAAGATGATCAGTCTTTTACGACCGCCAGATAAGCCTGAATTTCATCACGGCTCGTAAAAATGCCGTTTTTATCCGCCAGCACCACCTGCTCGGGCTGCGACCGAGCCAGCATAAAGCCTTGCAAATCCAGCGGGACTCTGCTCTCGCCTGGCCGAAAACTGCCCTTGCCCCGAAACGGCAGCAAGGCCACCAATGGAATGGACGCAAATCCGTATTGCGCATGGCAAAGTGGGCACTCAAAGAAGTCGTCATCATTCAAACGCAACAGGGTATCATCATTATATCCACCGCAAATTACGCAGTTTTCATCTACAAATATCATTTACTATACTCCTTACGTTAGCTCGCGCTGCACTTCCGGGAATCCCATACTCTAGCAGTCCTTAAAGGCTACCGCTAGTTCTGCATTAGAACTGGTAGTTCCTGAATATACAATCTCCTTCGAATCTCTAGTTCACTGAGACCCTGATCTCGCCATGCTGCCAGAATAGCACACCCCAGGAGTTTTATTTGGAAAAAGAGTTTCGGATGAGAACCGAAACCGGGAAAATTGACCGATTACGACCGGATCCTTCCGGGCACTTTATTCCAGGGCGCACTTTGCGCTGTAATCAGCAACGACTCTGGCCTCGGCTGCGTCCATCGCCAGCTCGTAACGCCGCTTCACTGCCGTCCAATTCTGGATATACTCGCATTGCCCGATGGGCGGCAGCCAGGCGGCTGGATCCTGGTCACTCTTGGAGCGGTTTAAACCGCGTTCCACAACCAGCAGATGACCGGGCCGCATGTCATTGGCAAACTGCCGGCGTCGCTCCTGGCTCCACGCGCTGGCACCCGAAATCCAGGCTTCTTTTAAAGGCACCACATGATCGATATCCAGATGCCTGGATTCAAAATGCAGCTGAGCGGTGTATGGTGAAATCCACTTGCCGGTCTTGACCATGCACTGGCGCGGCGTATAAAAAGTAACCGGTAGCAGACTATCCCGAATCAGCACCTCATGGCGCGTATTTTGACAGTCGCCGTCGCTATCCTGCCAGGCACCAAATTCGGCGCGCTTGTACTCTGTTAGGTCAGGGACTGTGATGATGCGGCCGCTATGAATACAAGCCACTGACAGCAGCAGCACTAGCATACTGATAAACAATCGCTCCGGCATAACAAGTCGTATTCTACTAATCAAAACCCTCTCCGGTATCAAGACTGCCTGCACCTGAAAGCCAACGCTTTTGGTCTGTGACTTATTACGGAAGAGTACTTCTTTTTGCAGCTGCTGGATACTATGCTCCCTGCTGGCCGCCAAATCAGTGCCTGGAGTAAATCGATACTGATTCCATACAACCCGAATATCGCCGATGGTCAAGCCTTCGAGCTGAAAGACGTTTTCCCAAGCCGGGTTTTTTGCCGCCTTGCGGTATGCAACACGCCCGGCCAGGTATGCCGGCTTTTTGATAAAAAAAGACCATATCCGAAATTCTTTTTCGAATCAATCGCCGGGTTAGGGGTATTCTGGTGTATCCTGGTGTGACCGGGGTGTTCGGATCCAGGTATGCCAGAAAGAACAACCAAACAACTACACCAATGCAAGCTGCAACACCAGCGCATCAGTCTGCGGCAAAGACTGAGCGCCGGCAAAGGCCGGTTCGCGCTCCGTCGAATTTTACCCGCGCAGCTGACTTATGGGCCCGGCATTGAAAGCGCCGTAATCAATGGCAAGGTATCAGATGGCCGATCGATTCATGTTCACCGCCAGCCAGAAAAACCGGGCGTAGCGACCGATATGGGCCGCTTGATCGGTGTGTATGGCTCCATTGATGATCTGCTGGCAGATGGCTGGTCTTTGCTCGATGCAGAGGAAGAGGCTTGTCAGGATGAGCGTGACTATGAGACTGAATCCAATGGTTAACGGCAATCGGCAAAATTTGACACCAGCGCAACAATTGCATTTGGGAATCGAGCAGCTGGCACTGGCCAGTCTTTATGTGCTGTACGCCCGCCCGCCAGCCGGAGCCGGCCTGAGTCCGACGGCTCAGGACTCCGCGGCCATGATCGACTTTTTGTATTATCTGCAAATGGACCCGGCCGAACTCCTGGAAGTTCCCCCAGCGGAGCTGGAAAAGGCTGCCAATCCAGCAACGGATCTGCAACGTGAAATTCAAGACAGCGCACTTTCGGACAGCGTGCAGAAGAAATTTGAGCGCGAATCGCCAAATGCCCGCCTCCAGCGGGAAAGCCAGCGCTATGTGCTCCGATTATCCGGCAATTCTTTTCATCATTTTCGTAATACCCATAATGTGCAGTATACAATCAATGATCAGGATAACGATAATGAATTTGTCGAGATCGAATTCGAATCAACCAATGAACGCTTTGTCAAAGCGATCATGTTTGATTACGGTATCTGGTGCAAACTGCTCGAGCCCGCATCGCTCGTGCAGACCTTTAACAAGAAACTGGCCGAATTGCAGGAGCATTACCGGCCAGGCATGGCAGACAGGCAACATAAGCCCGATAACGAACCATAAGGTTCAGCGCTGCTGCAAGCAGGTAGAAACACAATGAAAATTACATTTGGCACCCATTTTGACTCACCGGTTTTCCCGGCCCTGGCGGATATAAAGCCAGCCGCCTTTGGGGAGACCTATGCCGGACCCATGACTCTGGTCTCGCTTTTGGAAACCACATTGGGGCTGCCAGTTTCCAGCGCCAGTTTCCCGGAACGAGTGGCAGCCTGGATGCAAAAGATGCGCAGTGCTGATAACGGCAGGCGCTTTTATAGCGCTTCCTTTCATCAGGACGCGCCGGGCAGTGCCGCTTTTTTACTGCGCAAACGCGATGAATTGGTACTGGCCGGCTGGCAGGCCAGTGAGCGCTCACAGCTTCGTTTGGCAGATCTGGCGTCCATTGAAAGAGCCGCGCCGGAATTACCGCCGGGAACTCCCGAGCGCCTGCAGGCTGTCATGGACAATTTGCCCTCCGGTCGATTGCATACCTGGCACATTGATTGTATCAGTAGCCAGGACGAACTGGAGCCATTATGGCAAAAATTGTTTCATTTCATTAGTAAATCGGGGGCAGTAATCAACTGGCAGTGCACTGCGGCTGTTCCAACAGCGCTGGCCCCGGCAAATACAGATCTGGGACAATTCCAGCGGCTACTCACCGACGCTGCTTTGGACTCAAAAACGCGTCCCCCTTTGCGGGGAGATGGCAGCCTTGTTTTGATTCATAGCCCGAACGAAAGCGTGGCCGCGGATTATCTGGCCAGCTATCTGCAGCAACGGCCGGAGCGCAAATCAGACACTCTGTTACTCATACCGGATAATGACCTGCAGCTTCAGGGGGCTTTACGTGTCAGGGGGAACCCCACATCCGCATTCAAGTACCAGTCCGCCCAATCGCCGGTTTCCGGTATTTTAACCCTGGCTTTAGAGTTGTTGTGGAAACCGGTCCATCCCCGGCATATTCTGGAGTTTCTGGGACTGCCAGTCAGCCCGATCAATCGCATCATTGCCAACGCACTGGCGCGCTCTTTTGCCAAAAAGCCTGGCATCGGCAATCCAGACTGGAATTGCGTCTTACAAAAGCAGGCCGGGTTTTGCCATGAACGCTTTGGCCACAAAAGCCACGCACAATATATCGAGCCGGTAAAAATCCTGATTGATCGCCAGCGTTATGATGCCGAAACCGGCATACCGGCCGCAGAGTTGCGACGTGTAATCAACTACCTGGGACAATGGTCGCAGAAAAGAGCGCACTCGTTGGCCGATGCTGATCCATTGCAGCCGGAACTGCTAACTCTATTGCAAAGCTGCGAACACCTCTTGAGTCTGATCGGGCATACGTCCGGTCAACTGAAACGACTGGATCTGGATCGACTAACCCGACTGATCCATGCTAGCGGCGTCCCCCTAAGGGCAGATGCCGAGCTGGACTCATGGTCCACAATCACACACCCGGCAGCGATAAACAACAAAAGTGTAGCCGACTTAATCTGGTGGAACTGCACTGGTGACAATCTGCCTCCGATGGAACGTTTTTGGTCTCAAAAAGAGATCGAGTATTTGGTCAGCCAAAAAGTATACCTGAAAAGCAATCAACAGGCATTGGCCGAGTACCAGACCCATGCAATCCAGGCCGCCCTGCATGCCGCTGACCGCCTGCTGCTCTTTTGGCCAGAGTCCATTCAAGGCCAGTCCACATCGGCGCATTTCTTTATTGCCCGCCTGGAAGCTGCTTTTGCCAATCTGCAACCAATCAAAATGAATCCAGCACAATGGAGTGACTGGATTGCAAAAAAAGAGCAGATCCAGATCACCGCACCGATCAAGAGCAAATTATTGCCGTCGGCGACCGAAGCCTGGCATCTAAACCAGGCTGTCCCAACCAGACCGCAAGAATCTTTTTCCAGTTTAAACAAACTCTTTTTCGCTCCCCAGTTCTGGTTTTTGGAATATGCACTGCAGCTACGACACGATGCCCTCCTGAATATCACCGAAGACAGCCGTCTGGATGGCAGCCTGGCCCATGCCTTGCTGCAGCAATTGATTCAGCAAAACGATTTGTACCATGCCAGCGAGCAAGAGATAGATCAATGGACGCATAAAAATCTGGAGCAATTCATCGAGCAGGAGGGTCTGATCTATTTACTGCCAGGCAAGGAACTGGAACACCGTCGACTGCACAGCAATGTGAGCCGTGCGGCCCATAGTTTCCTGGGCGGGATCAGGAATTCCGGTTGGCAAGTGGACGGTATCGAACGCAAGGTAGCGGGCCCGGTAGAAACAGTCCCTGTGACAGGTTTTATTGACCTGGCCCTGCAGAAGCCCGGGCGCAAATGCGTCGTTGACTTGAAATGGTCCGGCAAGCAGTATAAAATTGCCGAGTTTAAGGAAAATCGGCCTTTGCAGCTGGCTTTGTATGCCAGTCTATTTGGTGATCAGCAAGCAGCCGATTATTGCTATTTTATCATCAGCAACGCCAGCTGGATTGCCCCGGATGCAAATATTATTCAGGATGCGGTGGTCATTGATTCAGAGAATGGAAATTATACTGACTTACTAGATCGCTTTCGCTCCACCTGGGAATACCGCACGCAGCAACTGCAGCAGGGACTCATCGAACTAGTCACCCCTGAAAGCACTCTGCCGGATAACTGCTTCAGCGTGTTTGAAAAAGTGTACCCGGCCGAAGATTATGCTGTACTGTTCGGACTGGAGGGCTGAAGGTTATGAGTGCAACAATAAAAAGCTCCACCGCTGAAAACACCAGACACCGGATTCGCATAATCAGTGCCGGAGCCGGTTCCGGCAAAACCTGGCGTATCTGTAAGGAGATTACAGATTTCTTCAAAAACTCGCCCACAGCGGCAGAACCATGGCAAATTATGGCCACAACGTTTACAACCAAAGCGGCTGCCGAACTACGCCAGCGGATTCAAACGGATTTGTATGCGCAGGGGTTTACCAGCCAGGCAATGGGACTGGACTCGGCCTTGATTGGCACTGTAAACAGTATTTGTGGCCGATTGCTGAGCCGCTTTGCCTTTCCGATGGGTTTATCCCCGGACCTCGAAGTGATCAGCGAGGATGACCAGCGTTTATTCTTTAATCAGGCGATTGCCGGTGTACTGGATGACGAAATTCTCGCTCAATTTGAGACCATCGCGCAGCGTATCAAAAACAAACATACGGACATGTCCGGCGACTGGCGATCAGACTTGAATACCATGCTGGCCAAAATTCGCAGCAACAACCTGAGTCAAACAGACATCGATGAGTCCAGAGAGCTTTCCGTGAGCAGCCTGCTAGCCCACCTCGAGCCAGCGATCAATTGGGAACCCTTTGCAGACCAGAATCTGCTGCAAGTTTTGCATAAAACGATTCGAGCACTCAAAAGCAACATCGATGACGGGCATGACTCAACAAAAACCAGTAAAGAATTTTTAGATTATCTGGAACTGCTTGCCAATCACATCCGTACAGGCGGCCAGCTTACCTGGTCGGAATGGATTGGCTTACAGTCAGCTCCGGGAGCGAAAAGCCGCGCGCTCGTCGGTGATTTGCAAATGCTGGCCAACAAAATTTTATCTCATCCGCTATTACACCAGGACATTGCTACATACACAAGACTTCTTTTTGCTATTGCATCCGATGCCCTGCAGGCATACGCCCAATTTAAAAAAGAACGCGGCTTGATCGACTTTATAGACCAGGAAAGTCTGAGCCTGCAGCTATTGGACATGCCCCAGATTCAATCTGAATTGCAGGACGAACTGCAGCTGCTGGTTGTGGACGAGTTTCAGGATACCAGTCCGATCCAGCTTCAGCTTTTCCTGAAGCTTTCTAAAATTGCGCGATACTCTATTTTTGTGGGTGACCCCAAGCAGGCCATTTATGGTTTTCGCGGAACGGACCCGGAACTGATGGAAGCCGTATTGCACGCTATTGGTCAACCGGATCAAAGTGATATTTTATCTGACTCCTACCGCTCCCGACCTGATTTGGTACGTTTTGTAAATCAATTGTATGTACCGGCCCTGGCCAGGCAGTACCCGGCCGCGCAGGTTGCCCTGCAAGCCAAACGTCAATCCCTCGAGAACGAGGTATGCCTGGAACGCTGGACCGGCAGCAACCCTCAAAAAACCCGGGAAAATGAAACGGATCGCACACAGTGCCTTGCCAGCGGCATAGCCGAATTACTGCAAACAGATCAGCAAATCGAAGATCCCGCAACCCAACAGCTGCGCAATATACAAGCCGGCGATATCGCAGTTCTTTTACGCAGCAATCAGGAATGCGAGGCTCTCTCCCAGGCGCTGGCCCTGGTCGGCATCGACAGCTCGCGCTCCAGGGCCGGTCTTTTCCATACACCGGAAGCAAGACTGGTATTGGCCATATTGCGGCGTTTGCTGTCAAACAGGGATACCCTGGCAGTTGCCGAAATTTTACTATTAACTACGGAAAAACCCGATGTAGCCGAGCTGCTAGCCGACAGATTGCAGTATGTTTCAAACTCGGCAGATCATCACGATTGGCACAGCGAACATCCGCTGATTGCAGCCATTGATCAAATGAACGAACTGCAAACGCGCATGGGACCGGCATTGATTCTAGATCACGTAATCGCTACACTACAAATCCGCAATTATGTGGTAGCCTGGGGTAAAATAGAAGAGCGCCTGGCAAACCTGGAACAGCTGCGCTCCTATACCCGCGAATACGAAGCCCACTGCGAGCGTCTGAAGCTGGCCTCCACCCTGCATGGATTTATTTTATGGTTTGAAGACCGGCAATCCAATAACAACGATACCCGGGGTGAAAGCCACAGCCCGCACGCTGTACGGATTTCAACCTATCATGGCGCCAAGGGACTCGAGTGGCCGGTCGTGATTTGCGCCAGTTTGAACAAATCTTATAGTGGCCATGTATTTGGCAGCTATATGGAAGCGCCGGATAAAATCGACCTGGATGATCCGCTCCGGGGACGGCGACTGCGGTTTTGGCTGAATCCATTTGGCCTGCGCAGCAAGATCCCTGGATTTAGCGACAGTCTAGCCGAACGAATCGAACGCGCTCAAGATCGCGAGAATACAGAGGCACTGCGGGTTTTGTATGTGGGCCTGACCCGGGCTCGCGATCGCCTGATACTATTCAGTTCAAAAAAGAACACCTGGTTAGACCTGCTATTTGATGCCGGCAGCACAGAGCGAATTACCGCAGTAGAAACAGAGGGGCTCCAAGTTTGGCAATCGCGTGATACCGCGATTCCTTTCCGGCATCGCTTTGTTCGCCCGGAAATCAGTTTTATAGGCCAAAAAATCTCGAACAACTATCCCCGGCCGGGTGCTGGAGCACAACTGCATCTGCCAGCAACAATAAACCCATCCCTGGTGGATCTGCCCGCGAATGTGTCAGCACACCTGGCAAGCGAGCTAAACTACGGTCAACGTATCCCGGTCCATGGCCAGCCGCAAATGGATCAGGTTGGCAATAGCTTGCATCTTTTTTTAGCAGCCGATGATCTCGAAGAGACTGCCGCAAACCGGTCCAGGCGCCTCAAAAGAATTCTGGAGTCCGCTAAAACCGCAGCCCATCTGGAAATAGATCCGGTCCTGTCTCAAGCCGCGGCCTTCTTTACCATGCTAGCGCAAGAATGGCCCGATCACCGGTTGTACACCGAGTGGCCGTTATACCACAAATTACCGAATGGTCAGCTCCTGAAAGGGCAGCCCGATCTGCTACTGGACACCAGCTCTGGCTGGGTGCTGATCGATCATAAATCCTTTCCCGGCAGTCATGCGCAATTAAAGACGCACGCATTACAATACGCCAGTCAGTTGTATGCCTACATAACGATGCTGGAAGCCGCCACCGATAAACCGGTGCTTTCCAGCTGGATCCATTATTTTGTCAGCGGGAATCTGCTCCAGGTGGGTTATGCAGCTGAATAGCCAGTCCTGGCCACTGCGAACGGTCGGGAAAAGTGGCTTTTTGTGAGAGTCCGGAGTAGATGGCAGCAATGATTGGCAGTGCTCCCCCGGTTGGACTCGAACCAACGACCAATTGATTAACAGTCAACTGCTCTACCGACTGAGCTACAGGGGAGTGTTAAATGCCCGCCCGCTGCATTTCACAACAGGCTCGTCGACAATATTTACCGGCCTGCACTCCTGTCAAGCAATGCCTGGTCGAGAGCAAAAAAACTAAATCCAGACAGTAGCTCCGATTTTTGGGGAGCCTCGCATGGTCGCCGGCATGCAGACAGGCTCAAGCTGAAGTTGAATTCCAGTGATGGCCTGAGCCTGTCCATCGACAGCGGTTACGGCGACATCGGCTACAACCCGGGCAACGGACTGAGCTGGAGCAATGAAAGCGATTTAGGCAACCTGAAGATAAGTAACCCGCCTGATGGAGCGCTGCTCGAAAAGCGCGCCACCCTGAGATGCACCTGCCCGGCCCTTAAACAAGATTAACGGGCCGGGTCAGACCCACTCAGATGCGTCACTATGCACTTGCCAACGCCCTCGGCTTGTGCGGCCAAACGCTGGCGATTTTTGGGGGAGGAGTTTTTGGCGCCTGCCGAAAGCTATCTGCCAAACTGACCCCGGGCTGTGGATAAATGTATTGGATGACAAGTATTATCGGCACCGTGCCCTCAGGCTTACTCGCATTCTGTCCAATCCAGAATGCTCGTAGACTCTTCGGTCACTGGCGCGGGTTATTTCTTCAGGACCCGCCATTTCATTTTGAGCAGCCCAGGCAGAATAACGACCGCGAGCCCGGCGACAGGAGGTCGCCGCAAACCACTGCCGCTTGATTTCCCGGATGGAAGAACACTCTGGCGGGCTTTTCTTTGCTTACTTTCTTTTAGCCAAAAGAAAGTAAGCGGACGGCGACAACAACGGCAACGTAAACGGCAGTGTCAGCCATAATGGCAACACGGTCAGCGTCCTTCGACCAGGCTCGGGAACCGGGTTATTCGACGGCAACTGGTCCGTGCCCAGCCTCGACGACGCCCTGGCTGTAGGCGAAGATCTGTGGAACACGGTCACCGACGGTGCCAGCGACCTCTGGGACGACCTGTTTGGCGAGGATGAGGAAGGGCAACCGGAAGTAGCGACTACAGATAGCGGGGAAGACACTGATGAGGTTATAAGTAATGATAATCAGTCGGCAAACTCAAAGAAGCAGAACTAAGAAAAAGATGAAACTAAAGTGGCCAACCGGCGCTACGACACTGACAAACGTGATGAAGTTTTAAACAGTTATTATGAGCAAGCAATCACAGACAGAGACAATGGAGAGTTAGTAGATTGGGGGTTTGAGGAATTGGAACATATAACTCAGCATCAAAAAATTAGTGGATATCCCGATCCAGACCTTCCTGGTTTTTTTGAAAAAAACTTTGGAAACAACGATTGGCCTACTGTCACTCAAGAGATGTTTGAAAGTTTTGGTATCAGAGATGAGGACCATAGCATCTTTGATACAGGCGTGGAAGTAGTAATTAATACTCTGGAGGGTGTGGAACAAATTGGAGAAGCTACAGGTAAAATAGCGTTGCAACTAACCAGTAAAGCGCTTGGAGATACTATTTCTGCAGTCGGTGATATGAGTCAAATTAATGATGTGGCAGATAAAGCGACAAATATGGCTTTTTATTATCCACAAATGAAGCTGTATTCAGTTTATAGTCAGCTAAGTCCCAAAGAAAAAGTTGTATTTGAATACGTATTGAATATTAAACTTGGCACTAGTGGTTTTGGGCAGGATGTAACAGAGATCTATACAGACAATTCTAAACAGCCGAGCATGGTAACTTTTGGCTCGTTACGTGGATCTCATTTGAGAATACTGAATGAGGACTTTTATTTTAGTAATTTAATGGACGAGATGGAAGAATTTGGCATCAATATCAGAAGCTATGAAAGACAGGTCAAAGCCAGTGCTAAAGAATTTACACAAAAGGCAAAATATACCAGTGACTACTTACGGCTTTTTGGGGTAAACAACACTGAAAGTATCGCAATCAGAAAGAGGGATATAAGTGGATACTAGGTGCGGTTTATTACACTTGGCGGCAATTTTAGTAACAGTCACTGCAAGCTGTAAACCCTTACAAAATGTTGAAAAAATCGAACCAGCCGAGCAAAAAAAATGGTTTATCTCAGAAAAAAAGAATGTATTAGAAACAAATTTTGGCAAATGCGAATTCCGCGACCAGCTCAACAATGCGCTATTTATATACAAATGCGACTTTGAAAGAGGTTATCCTGTTTATATAACTATAAATCGGCCCGGCTTTTGTAAATGGCTAGCAAGATTCAATGTTGATTGTATCGACAAGCTTCAAAAGTACACTCTTGGTGACATAGGTGAGCTTGATAGCAAGGTGAAAGAGTGGATAACAACTGGACTTCGATCTAGGAATGCCTTTGATTCCGAGTTCTTTTTTTATCTGCCAGAAAATGTATATATTCTTGGTTATCGTGATACACCATCTACTAGTGCATATAGTGCCAACAATCCAGAGGAATATGAGTTGCTTATTGCAACACCAGAGATAAGCTATTACCTCTCAGGGATAAAGAGTAAATCAGATTTAAAGTACATAATGCAGCATTTGGATTATTCAAGGATTTGAAATCTTCTCGATGGAGCTGACATTTCCAAGCTAATATGTTAGATAACTTTGGGGAGCTCGAGGGGCTTGCTCCTCGAAAATAAAGTGCACTTTTCTTTGCTTACTTTCTTATAGCCAAAAGAAAGTAAGGGGGACGGTGTGGCACTAATTCGCATTTTTCGAAAATTTGCAGCGCAATTTTTTCTCTTGACAGAATACCCGTCGCATGTTACGTGGCCGTGAAGCCAGCCAGGGCGGGCCGCGTGGGGCCCTGCCTTTTCACGCGGTTATTTGGAGCCCAGCCGCCGTACCTCCCCGCCCTCGCACTCGGGGGTTCAGGTCTGGCCTGAGGTCAGCTGGATGGCCGACTGACCGCAGTCGTGAAGCCCAAGAGGCACGGCCCCTCGGTTTACTCCGTGTCCTCTGTGGTAAAAAAATTGAATCGCAGAGTTTTAACCTGTGGCTGATATTGCAAGCGCAGTTAAGCTTCTTCTGAATTATGTTGACATGTTGGAATTGGTCCAAAAGAATCGGTGTAGGTTTGCATTATGGATTCTCAACTGGAATTACTGGAAAAAGCAGTCGAAATTATAAAGGATACTGTTCAACCTAAAAAAATCTTTCTGTTTGGGTCGACCGTATCCGGCAAAGCAAACGATCATAGCGATTTTGATTTGCTGATCGTCATCGAAAACCATCAGCATCGTAGAAAAACAGCCCAAAAAATATATGAAAATCTAGTCGGTTTCGGTCATGCTGTCGATCTGGTTGTCGTAACTGAAGCCGATGTTCTGAAACATAGAGAGAATACGAATCTTATTATACATACCGCTTTGACAGAAGGACGCCAGTTGTATGCAGCCTGAAAGCCACGCTGTGGATCAGGCTAAAGGCTGGTTACGACGGGCTAATAGCAACCTGCTCAGAGCCAGACAGCCTGTCCCCGACGGTGTCTTGTTTGAAGATCTTTGCTTTGACGCGCAACAATGCTGTGAGAAATCACTGAAAGCTCTACTGATCTGTAAAGGAATCAATTTCAGGTATGTACATGATTTGGCTGAATTAATTACAAATCTATTGGGAGCCGGTTTTGAAGTTCCTGTGTTTATTCGCAGGGCAACCATACTAACAGAATATGCAGTCGAAGCCAGATATCCCGGGCTGTCCGAGCCTGTGACGGAAGAAGAATACGATGAATCAGTTTCCATTGCTCAGTCTGTATATGAATGGGTAAGTAATCAAATCGAACAGCAAGATGTCGCGTTTTTAGATGACAGAGATCAGAGTGCAGAAGATCGATAGAGCTACTACTACTTTATATGAGCGCAACCCCTCAAGTAAAGAGTTTGCCGATTCCACCTGTAGCAAGATGCTTTGCCCAATTTGGTCGCCAAGCGCAGGAATAATGAATTCACCACGCAATGTGGTGAATTGGGGCGGCACGGACGCCACGGACTGGATTGGCCCGGCGACAGGAGGTCGCCGCAAACCACCGCCGCTTGATTTCCCGGATGGAAATCACCGCGGCGGGCTTTTCTTTGCTTACTTTTAGCCAAAAGAAAGTAAGGGGGACGGCGACAACAACGGCAACGTAAACGGCAGTGTCAGCCATAATGGCAACACGGTCAGCGAAACCGACGAGAACGGCAACTGGTCCGTGCCAAGCCTCGACGACGCCCTGGCAGTGAGCGAGGATTTGTGGAACACGGTCACCGACGGCGCCACCGATCTCTGGGACGACCTGTTTGGCGACGATGAGCAAGAGCAGCCGAATGACACCGACATGGCGACGGTAGACGGCGGCGAGAATGGCGAGAACTATGAAGAAATCAGTTCAGAAGAATTAGTTCAAATTCTGGGCCCACAAGCACGGGAGCGCAATTACGAACTAGAACCCGATTGTTTAGGAAAGGCAAATCGAGCTTGTTTTAAGGATGGTGCAAAAATTGTTATCAACGGTTCTTGCACGGATTGTGAAGAGGGCAAGGAAGAAGAATTTATTTTTAAAGGTGGACCTTATTATGGGAGCAAATTTTCAAAATATTTATTTGCCGAATATAGTCGTATGGTAAATGGAAAAAAAGTTGAACCAGAGGATATTGTAAGGGTTATTTATAGTAAGGCCAATCCTGAGAAGCCCAAGCAGATAATTCGAACATATGAAAAAACATTAACGGGGAGTCATTTTAGCAACAAAATCAGAATTGATTATCCGGTCGATATGGCTGACCATGAGCGGTACAATAAATTCCAGGTAAATGGTGTGGATTTAGATGATGGTGATGTGATGGAGATTACAACAAATGGAGAATTAGTGGTTACTAATCAGCCAGGCATACCGGATACAGAAGGCGCTACTGTTTTTATGAATGGTATGAATGTAGATCAGAAACAATTTATGAACTATACCGATTCGCTATTTGCCGGCGGCAGGTTGTCTAACAAACCTGTCTACATGATTATGAACCTTGACCAAGGGTTGATTGAAGATGCAGCTAGTGCGAATAATAATAGACAAGGAATATATGCTCAGGATGATGAAGGATTAAACGATGTAGAACGGCAAAATACTCATGTAGATCAAAACGACCTCGAATCAAATGTTGAGCAAAATGATGTTGCTGATGAGCCTTCGATTAGAACCCTGGAGAGGATGCTTCAAGCGGGCAATGTAAAAAACATTTTGAGCCATAGTCAAGGCAGCGTTAATGTGGCATTCGCTTTGGGACGAATAAGTAGAAATCAGGAAGCAATTGCAAATAATGCGGCCGCTTTTGAGGGCATTCAGTGGACAAGCATGGGTGGAGCACAATCGGAACGGAATATCTACCAACTGCCGCAGGGCATAGATTTGCATTTAACTTACAACGAGCATGATCGTATCAGTGCTAATGCCGACGTCTTGAGTAGCGGGCTAAATACGCCATTCGATGATCAAGATAGAAACAATACTGCAAGACGAATCTTTGGGGAGGACAGCTATGAGAATGAAGCTGATGGTTTCGATAGCTTTACAGACGAAGCGCATGAATACAGAAATTATCAGTGGAGTGTTGACAGGTTTTTTGACAGGGTCAGAGCAAATGAGTAAATCAGTCCTAATTACCATACTCTTGATATTGCCCTTTATACAATGCAATAAATCAGAGCCAGCCAGGCAAAGCAGCAATAAATGTGCACCCGATTTATTCTACAAAAACGATGTTATCAATCATGATTGGAGCAAATTCGAATATCCGCCGGTTCCAATGCCTACGATTGGCAAAACTACTGAACAAGAACTGCTGGGTATGTACCCAAAAGAATGGTATCCTGCAAGGATATACAGCTTTAAAAAAGATCGCGTTTTGAAATTCAGGGATAAGTCTTTCAGGTTTGATAAATATATAATGTACAAAGATTACCGCAAAAAAGACACAATATCGCAGGGTTCAGATGGAAGGAAGCAATTTAGCAGAGTACATAGTGACTATATTCGTTTCTATGTTTTTTTTAGGAATAAAGCGGTTGTAGCTCTGACAACATACCATATGACAAAGAAAGGCAACAAATGGAAACCCGGCAGCTACAGCAATGGATATGCAGAATCTTTAGGTGAAGCTTTTCCCGGCGAAAACTATATTAACTGTATGTATTTATCTGAACATGACAATGCAGCTTGCAAATTTGAAAATGTATATACGGAGGAGATTTGTCTGGATAGACTGAAGGCTTCACGTCCATGGAGGTGAGGTAAATGGTGTAATAATGCACCAAACGCGTATTACAGGTTGCACAGTAACAGTATTGACCTGACACCTGCTGGTCCATGCAACAAAAGGGGGAGCTCGAGGGGGCAGCCCCTCGAAGAAAACCAAGCCGGTGTCTGTCAATAACCCGCACGACAAGTTCATCAAGGAAGTGCTGTCAGAAAGAACACAGGCAGTTGAATTGCTGCCGGAAATTGTGCCGGTCGAGATTGCGGGCCTGTTGGACTGGCAGACCCTGCAGACCGAACCGGACAGCTTTGGAGACGAAGAGCTGCGGGAGCTTTTTGCAGATGAAACGCAGGAAAAACGGTTGTGTAAACCAGCAGTGGCGATAGATTTTGCTTTGGCTGGTTGCCAGGCACAGGAATATTGAATTCATCACGCAATGTGGTGAATTGGCCCGGCGACAGGAGTCTGAGTTATAGATCGCGGCTTTGTTCCATGCCACAACAGGGGGAGCCCGATTTTAGCATCGCTCCTTATTCAG
>JAGRNA010000098.1 GCA_020441005.1 Leptospiraceae bacterium | reverse complement strand
GGTCCCCGGTCAACTGCATGCCATCACCGGAGTCTCCGCAAAAACGGATTACAGCGGCACGCATTGGTTTGGTTGATGAATTCACTGGCATATCCAACGAAGGCTGACAGAATACTGTGTATGCCCCTAACGTAAATCCTTTTCTTTTGGGAGTCCTGAGATCGGTTTTTCCCGTACTGGTAGCGCATGGCAAATGCGCTCTGCTCCAGGCGGATTTATTTTGAGAATGTGTCGCAATAAGCTTGACGATAAAGAAGAGCGTTTTTTATTAGCGCATGGCCTGGCTGGATTTAGTTTTGGTAGCATTGATTTGCCTCGGTGCCGCGGTATATATAATAGTATCAATGCGGCTCATCGCGTTCCCTGGAAAAAAGCTGCGCAGTACGGCAACAAAGCAAACAAGTCACAATTGTAATCATTGTTCGAGTATAAAATAATCGGTCTGTAGAACTGGATGACACTAAAAGAAGCGCCCTATAACCAATTGTTACGGATCATTGCCATCCATAACCATCATGCTGAGGAAAGTGAACCGGAAGCGCTGCGAATGGCGGAAATGGGCCTGGTGGACGGGCATCAAATTCGGGTGATTAAAAGAGCCCCGCTTGGTGATCCGATTCAAATAGAGCTTTTAGGCTATCAATTGTGTCTGCGTTCCGAACAGGCCTCGCAGGTCGAGGTTGAGATTATAACCGCAGAGGCGTAGCGAATGAAAGCAGCAAGCCATTATAATCTGATCCCCGGTCGTTCCATGAAAGCGGCTGTCCGGGTGCCCCAGATTGCCTTGATCGGCAATCCGAATGCCGGCAAGACGACCCTTTTCAATGCCATCTGTGGGTATCGTCAAAAAACGGCCAATTACCCGGGGGCGACCATTGACCTGAAACGGGGTTACTTTGGTTTCCAGGGGCAATCCTGGGCGCTGATTGATCTGCCTGGTCTTTATAGCTTGCAGGCCACTTCAATAGATGAACGCATTGCCCTGGACGTATTATATAAGAGCGTGCTGGGTATTGAAAAAATCGACGCGATAGTCTGCGTGATTGATGCCACGAATCTGAAACGCAATCTGTTATTGCTGACCCAATTGTGTGAGCTGGGTATTCCGATGATGGTAGTGCTCAGTATGGCAGATGTTCTTCATCGCCGCGGACAAAAACTGGATTTAAAGCAACTGAGTGCCGAGTTGCAAGTACCACTCGTAGCGCTCAATGCTCGTAAGCCGGAAAGCATCGTAGAACTGCGCGAACAGATTATTGATACAGCCTTACAAGCCTCCATACCACATCCGCTGGTCCAGTTTCCCGCAACATGGTATGACCTGATCGACCGGCTGCCGGCAGACACCAGGGTAGCCGAATGGAAACCGGAATTTGCTCTATCTTATCTTGCGCAAGGCCGCTTTGAACATCTGCATGGTCAGTTGCGCCAGCACCTGGACCAGGTTCGCACTGAATTGCAGGGTCTGCCCGATTACCACCCGGCAACGATGACCAGCCGCCGCTACCGGTGGATTGAGCAGGTCTACCGCAAGGTATTTCAAAGCGGATCTGGCGGTCCGGGACTGAGCAGTCGCCTGGATGCCATACTGACCCATCGCTTGCTGGGCCTGGCTGTGTTCGCCTTGATCATGTTTTTTGTGTTCACATCCATATATACCTGGGCATCGCCATTGATGGATGGTATTGATGCCTTGTTTGGCGCCCTGCAAGGCGTTGTTGAAGGGCTGCTGATTGATATGCCTCTGTTGAGCAGTTTGATTGCGGATGGTGTGATTGGCGGCCTGGGATCGGTTTTGATCTTTTTGCCCCAGATCCTGATTCTATTCTTGTTTATCGCCATACTGGAAGACAGCGGCTACATGGCCCGCGCGGCTTTCCTGGTCGATCGAATGCTAGCCTGGGCTGGTTTGAATGGCCGGGCTTTTATCCCCATGTTGTCCAGTTATGCCTGCGCTGTGCCGGCAATCATGGCTGCAAGGGTGATGACCAATCCGCGGGCCCGCTTGACAACCATTCTGGTTTCTCCGCTGGTTTCCTGTTCCGCTCGCTTACCCGTCTATGTGCTTATGATTGGTGCATTGATTGAGCCAGCCTGGGGCAGTTTGTGGGCGGCCGTGGCTCTGTTTGGATTTCATTTATTGGGTCTGGTAATCGCCCTGCCGGTCGCTTTTGTCCTCAATCGTGGTATTTTAAAGACACCGGCAACCCCCTTCTTGTTAGAGCTACCGCCTTATCATTTACCCGAATTGCGAACCGTGTTTTTCAAGGTATTTGATGCGGGCAAGCGCTTTGTCTTGCAAACCGGTGCCATCATTCTGGCGATGTCCATTATTATCTGGGCCCTGTCTTTCTTCCCCAGGGATGAAAGCCGTCTGGCTGCGATTCAAAATCAATATGACCAGCAGATACAGCTTTTGCAGTCCAAAGCGCAGGCAGCCGGAACCGATCCAGATCTGACTGAACTGGAAGCCCGGCGGGACCATACCCTGGCCTCAGCGCAACTGCAGCAAAGCTATCTGGGCCAATTCGGAATCGGCTTGCAACCGCTCTTTGCACCATTGGGCTTTGACTGGAAAATAACGGTCGGTATTTTAGCTTCCTTTCCGGCCCGTGAATTGATCATATCCACACTTGGAATCATTTATAATGTCGGTGACACGGACGAAAACGATCTGAACCTGCGCCAGCGCATGTTGCAAGACCGCCACGCGGACGGGCGGCCGGTATTCACTCCGCTGGTGGCCATCAGTCTCATGATATTCTTTGCCTTGTGTAGCCAGTGTATGAGTACCCTGGCTACCGCTTATCGGGAACTGAAAAGTCTAAAATGGGTTTTATTCATGTTCGGATATATGACGATCCTGGCGTATGGATTGGCCATGCTGGTTTACCAGGGTGGTTTGTTGGCGGGAATGTCCTGAAAAAGGCGGGGGCGGGGGCCAGCACAAGATCCCGCCGGAAAATGATTTTTGCCAGGATTGCTGGCAAACGACATACCACAGGTTGATCAGTTGATAAAACAGAAGCCTCCACCCTGGCAGGGCGGAGGCTTCCGGGCACACGCGATTGCTAAACTTCTAGTTGCGATCAATACAATTCAAATCGCTAAAGGCCTGCTTGACTCGATCGACAAAGGTGACCTGACCCTCCCGTAGCCATTTGCGAGGATCATAGAATTTCTTGTTTGGCTTGTCGTCTCCTTCCGGGTTGCCGATTTGACCCTGTAGATACCCCTCATTGGCCTTGTAGAATTTCATCACCCCTTCCCAGGTCGCCCATTGCGTATCTGTATCAATATTCATTTTGATTACGCCGTAGGAGATCGCTTCCCGGATTTCAGCCGGGCTGGAACCGGACCCGCCGTGAAAGACAAAATTGACTGGCTTCGGTCCCGTTTTCAGTTTGTCTTCGATATACTTTTGCGAGTCTCGTAGAATGGACGGGGTCAGTTTCACGTTGCCGGGTTTGTAAACGCCGTGCACATTGCCAAAGGAGGCGGCAATGGTAAAATTGGGACTGATTTTGCTCAAGCGCTCATATGCCTCGCAAACCTCCGCAGGCTGGGTGTATAATTTGGAGCTGTCGACACCGCTGTTATCCACTCCGTCTTCCTCGCCGCCGGTGACTCCTAACTCTATTTCGAGCGTCATACCGATTTTTGACATCCGGGTCAGGTACTTTTCGCAAATACTCAAATTCTCATCCAGGCTTTCCTCGGAAAGGTCCAACATATGCGATGAAAAGAGCGGCTTGCCATGGGTTGCGAAGTGCTTTTCTCCGGCATCCAGTAATCCATCGATCCAGGGTAGCAGCTTTTTAGCCGCATGATCGGTGTGCAGGATGACCGGAACACCGTAGGCCTCGGCCATCATATGCACATGATGCGCTCCGGATATGCCCCCCAGAATTTGGGCCTGTTGTCCATCGGCCTTCAGGCCTTTACCGGCATAAAATTGGGCGCCGCCATTAGAGAACTGAATCATTACCGGCGATTTGACTGCGGCCGCCGCTTCCAAAACTCCGTTTACCGAGTCCGTGCCGACAACATTCACAGCCGGCATGGCGAATTCATTTTCTTTAGCAATTTTAAGTACCTTGCCAACATCCTCGCCGCTTAATACTCCTGGTTTCACTACATCAAGCACTTTGCTCATATTATTACTCCTCTTGATCGATTAAATAGTCTGTTTGGCGGACATGGCAAAAGCAACTGTTTTGTCTGTTTTGATTCTGTCCCCGAGCATCATTGTCAGAGGTTGCGCAAGCTTTGCAACCAATAATTCATGAATTTTGCTGTATACACCAGAAAGCAGGATCTTTATCTGGAAGGCATGGAATCGATTTTATTATCAGCTATCTTACAGGAATTTCAATCAGAGCAAATTCTGAGTGCATTACACGGTACCGATGTGACTGTCAGCGGTATCGCTCCGGTGGAACAATGCACCTCCCGGGATCTGGTGTTTTTAGGTGATGTGAAATACCTCAAGCAGCTCGGGGATCAGCGTCCAGGGGCGGCGGTTGTGTCAGCTGATTCACTGGACGCAGTTCAAAAGCTGGGCATTCCCTGCCTGCTGGCACCCAATGTGAATCTGGCCCAGGCCCTGTTGAAACAGAAATACACCGATCGTGATTATGATACCGAGGGTTGGCCCAGGATTCACCCCTCCGCGATTATTCATGAAAGTGCTCAAATCGGCCAGAACGTACGTATCGGTCCTCTGGCAAGCATTGCCCGGGGAGTGAAAATCGACGCTGATTCCGTAATCCTGTCCCATGCGGTTATCGAAAGCGGCGTCGAGATCGGCAAAAAGTGTGTGATTCATCCGCGGGCGGTCATTGGCTACAATACACAAATTGGAGACAATGTCATGATCAAGCAAGGAGCGGTGATCGGATCGGAGGGCTTTGGTTTTGCCCAGGATGAAGCCAGGCATAATCATCGCATTCCGCAAGTCGGTCGGGTTGTGATTGAAGACCGGGTGGTTATTGGAGCCTTGTGTACCATTGAGCGGGCGGCCTACACAGAGACCCGAATCAAGGCTGGTGCAGTTTTTGATGCCCATTGTCATATGGCCCATGGCGTCGAGGTTGGTGAGGATTGTATCGTGATGGCACACTCGGTCGTGGCCGGCTCGACAAAGATTGGCAAAAGAGTCATTATGAGCGGCCAAACCGGAATTCTGGACCATTTGAACATTACAGATGATGTGATTCTGCTGCACCGAGCCGGGGTGACCAGGGATGTCAAGCAGTCGGGATTGTATGCCTGGTTGCCGCTGATGCCCCTGACAAGCTATCTGAAAAACAGTACTGCTATGGGGCAGCTGATAGAAATGCGCAAAAAGGTGACTGCCATAGAAAAAAAAGTAGATCCCAAAAGCTGAGTTCCATCTGTGGTAAGAGGCCTGTAGTCGTAGTGTTTACGGCTGAATACCATAAAGGAGATAACTATGCCTTATATTATTGCGGAACCGTGTGTTGGCACTTGTGATACCGCCTGCGTCGAGGTTTGTCCGGTCGATTGTATCCATCCTACCAAGGAAGCATGGGCGGAAAAAGGATACGAAGAAGGCAAGCTCGAAGGCAAGATGCTGTACATTGACCCGGAGGAGTGCATCGACTGTGGAGCCTGTGAGCCGGTATGTCCGCCCCAGGCAATTTTTGCTGAAGATGAAGTCCCGGCCAAATGGAAGGACTACATCCGAAAGAACTACGAATATTTCGGGCATACCTATAACGGATAGATTCTTTTGACTGGACAAGCCGGCGCTTGTCAGAATCATGCCTCAATAAATGCCAAGCCCAGGTGGCGGAACTGGTA
>JAGRNA010000097.1 GCA_020441005.1 Leptospiraceae bacterium | reverse complement strand
TCCAGCGCAATGGCTACACTGGTTTGAGATGCAAGCGCATCAGAAGTCCGACTGATGAGCGCTGGTTTATCGCGTGCCCTGACGCGTTCCCGTGTTCCAGGACTGATTTTGACCCTGCTTTCGATTACCCAGTATTGCAGTTTTGACACCAGTCCCGCCCGGGCTGCTGAGCAATTCGGCACACTGCCTTATGAACGGCATGTAATCCAGTGGCAGCATGGCCCGCTGCGCTTTTACACCGCCGGTAATTCAGCCGGCCCTCTCCTCATCTTTATCCATGGCTCTCCGGGAGGATGGGGAGACTGGCTCCCGTATTTAACCAATCCGGCCCTGGCCGAAACATACTGGCTGGCCGCTTTGGACCGCCCGGGCTACGGCGGCAGTCAACGCGGCGCTGCGCAGGGACAACTAGCAGTCCAGGCTCAGGCAGTGCATGCCATGGTTCGCCAAATGCGCAGCCGCCAGTTGAATGATAACCACACGGCTGCCAGCCCACTGGTCCTGGTCGGTCACTCCTATGGCGGCCCGGTAGTCATCCGCTATGCCATGGATTATCCGGCTGAGTTGCAATCCATGGTACTTTTGGCATCCCCGGCCGATCCGGCGCTGGAAGAATGGACCTGGTTGAATCAATTTGCGGACAGCATCCCTGGAAATTTCCTGCTGCCTGTGGACTGGTTAACCAGCAACACGGAACTAAAACCGCTGCGCTCCGAGTTAGACGAGGTCAGTATCCGTTATGCAGCTCTGCACCTGCCGGTATTGATCCTGCAGGGCACCAGCGACCGCCTGGTGCCCGCCGCCAATGCGGATTATCTGGAAAAAAAACTCCAGCATCTGGCGTCTGGCTCGCTGCAAATCAAGCGGCTGCCAGCTATAGACCATTTCTTTATCTGGAGCGAACAGCAGCTGGTGCTGCAAGAATTGCAGCAGTTTCTGAAAAATAGCAATGCATTTCATCCGTAACGTGAATGGATGTGCGCAAGTTACGGACGGACTCTAAAGGCTCTTTGCACAGCGGAAACCAAAGTGATGCGGCGGCTCATTTGATGGCTGCCAATCCCGCCGCTTGGCCGCCCGGGCCCAGTCGGCATCCCAATACCAGGATCCGCCCTTGATCACCTTGTGCCCAAATCCAGGACAGGTGTCTCGTCCGGCACAAGGCCCCTGCGGATCCCGGCCATTGCAGTCCACTCCGCACTTTTGGTAATCCGGATGATACCAGTCGGCAACCCATTCATGGGCATTGCCGGTCATATCAAAGAGGCCGTAACGGCCAGCCGGCCGGCTGCCCACGTTGGCCACTGTGCCGGTATCATGTATAAAACCGCCCACACAGCCACGCTTGCCGCGCTTGTCCTTGATGACCGCCAGGCTGCAATCTGCTGCCTGATTGCCCCAGGAATACAACTCACCATCCGGGCCGCGGCTGGCTTTCTCGAATTCCGCTTCGGTTGGCAGCCGCTTGCCCTGCGCCTTACAATAGTCGCGCGCCTGAAACCAGTTGGCTTTCAACTGCGGAAAATCCGGTTTACGCATATGCAGATAATTCGATTGCACTAGTTGACATGCACCGCTTTTGACACACTCCTGGTATTTGCGGACGGTTACTTCGTATTTATCGATTAAAAATGTGGACAATTCAATTTGCATCGCTGGCCGTTCATCTTTCCATTGGGAGTCGTTGCTGCCCCGCCAAAAAAAACCGCCGGGGACACAAGCCATATCTGTCGGAAGATCTGCCGGGCAGGGCTTGTAGCCAGACCCGGTTTGCAGGGCGTCAGCAATTCCGCAGCCAGCGCAAGTAATGGCTGCGGTAGATAAAAATAGAATAATAATCAGCTTTTTCATTTGAGGTGCTATGGCGCAGGCTGCTCCAGCCGTGCTCGTTCCGGGCCAGGCAACGGTACATCATCCTGGCACCTGGCATTTCTAGCCAGTCATTTCCCGTCGATCTGTTAGCTGCAGCAACTCCGGCCTGGCTGCCTCGAATACTGCTATTGCCGCAGTCGATAGCCCGTTTTCAGAACAACAGCAGCCAAAGCTGTGCACACCAGCACAAACAGGACAATCATGCCAATGCTTAAAGCTAAATTCACATCGGCGACCCCGAAAAAACTCCAGCGAAAACAGCTGATCAGGTAAACGATCGGATTCGCCAGTGAAAAGGTCTGCCAAAAGGGAGGCAGCATCTGAATGGAGTAAAAGCTGCCGCCCAGAAAAGTGAGCGGCGTGATGATCAAGAGCGGTATGATCTGCAGCTTTTCAAAACCGTCAGCCCAGACACCGATTAAAAAACCAAGCATGCTGAAACCAACCGCTGTTAACAGCAAAAAAGCCATCATCCAGAAGGGATGCGCAATTTCATAGGCTACAAAGATCCGGGCTGTTGCCAGAATAATGATTCCAAGGATGACGGACTTGCTGGCAGCCGCACCGACAAAACCGGCCAGAATTTCAAACCAGGCAATCGGAGCCGAAAGCAGCTCATAGATCGTACCGGTGAATTGCGGCATATAAATCCCGAAAGAGGCGTTGGAAACACTTTCTGTTAAAACAGCCAGCATGATCAATCCGGGCACGATAAAGGCCCCGTAGCTGATCCCCTCCACTGCCCCCATACGATTGCCGATTGCAGATCCAAACACCACAAAATACAGGGCCGTCGAAATTACCGGAGCGGCGATGCTTTGCAGCAGGGTCCGTCCCATGCGGGCCATTTCAAAGTAGTAAATTGCGCGGATCGCGTAGATATTCATGTTGCCGACTCCTCGAGCAGATTAATAAAAATTTCTTCCAGCGAACTCTCGCTGGTATGCAGATCCTTGAAATCGATCCCCTCTTGATGCAGGGCGCGAATAACATCGGTAATACCGGTCTCGCTGGCTTGTGTATCAAAATGAAAGGTGAGCTGATTGCCGGAATCCATCAATTCCAGATGAAAACGGCGCAGGCTGTCCGGAATGGCCGGCAGCGGGGATTGCAGTTGTAAAATCAGCTTTTTTTGGCCCAGCTTCTGCATCAGGGCTTTTTTGGCTTCCACCACAATCAGCTGCCCTTTGCGGATTACGCCGATCCGATCAGCCATCTCTTCGGCTTCTTCAATGTAGTGAGTCGTGAGAACGATGGTGACTCCCCGGGATTGCAGCTGACGCACCATCTGCCACATATCGCGCCGCAGGGCTACATCAACACCGGCAGTCGGTTCATCTAAAAACAAAATCTCCGGTTCGTGAGCCAGAGCCTTGGCAATCATTACCCGCCGCTTCATGCCGCCGGATAAAGTCATGATACGCGCGTCTTTTTTGTCCCACAGGCTGAGGTCTTTTAACAATTGCTCCACAAATGCGGCATTGGGCGGACAACCAAACAAACCGCGGCTGAAATTCACAGTCGCCAGAACACTTTCAAATGCATCCGTGGATAATTCCTGGGGCACCAGGCCAATTTGTTTGCGGATGATGCGGGACTGCTTCTTAAAATCGAGACCGTTCACCATGATCTCGCTGCCAGGATCGGCCTTGACGATGCCGCAGACAATGCTGATCAAGGTGGTCTTGCCGGCGCCATTCGGTCCCAGCAGTGCAAAAATTTCGCCACGCTGGATCTCCAGGGACACATCCCGCAAGGCCTGCTCGCCGGAGGCGTATGTTTTATGCAAACTCTGGAGGTGAACGACCGCAGTCATAATGTACCATAGCAGCAATTCGATACAAAAGAGCAAGCAATTGCATAAATGCCGGTGACTACCGGTGAAATCTGCTACCCGTTTTTTCATTGCGTAGCCTGGACAAAGAAAAAAACTATCCCGTGCTCCCGGACCCAGCGTTGCAGATTCAGACACTGGATCCGCCGGTCAAATCATGCTGAAACCCCAACAGAATCGAGCGCCAGAAATGTTTACTCTGCGTTACGCTCTTGTGGGAGTCACCGCCGGTACCGGTTTTATTATTCTCGCCATACTGTTGCACTATTTTGCTCAGCCTGGTCCTATCAGTTTCTGGTCCTGCACTGCCAGCCTGCTTCGTAATCCCCTCTTTTATTTGATCTCGACAGCGCCGGTGATACTCGGGCTTTTAATGCTATTTATTGGCCGCTCGAAATCAGCCAATCAAAGACTGCTGCAAGACTCAAGCACGCTCGTCACCGCCTTCGAACGTTTTTACCCCCGCCGTTTCATCACCCTGCTAAAGAAGGAAGATGTGCGCCAGGTCAAGGCCGGTGACCATGCCAATCTGGAAATGACGATTTTATTCAGTGATATCCAGGGCTTTACCGGGCTATCGGAACAAATGGAACCGACCCAAATTTTTGCGATCCTGCGCGATTACCTGGAATGGGTTAGTCCGATCTTTCAAAAGCACAACGGATTTATCGATAAATATATCGGCGATTCCATCATGGCCATTTTTCCCGACAGCCCGGCGGACGCGGTAAGGGCAGCCGGCGAACTGACGCAGTCCCTGTATAGCTACAATACCATGGCGGAGGAGATGAACCGGCCCCCGATTCAGATCGGCGTTGGAATTCATACCGGCCCCCTCAGCATCGGCACCGTTGGCGGCGGCGGCAGGTTGAGCACCACCGTGCTAGGCGACGTTGTTAATTTGGCTGCCCGTCTGGAGGGTCTGACGCGTAAATTCCACGTTTCGGTGATTATTACAGATGAGGTCCAGAAAGCCCTGGCGGAACAAGAGCAGGATTTAAGTCGGGAGATTGCTGTGGTGCGGGTCAAGGGCCGCCGACAGCGGATCACAATTTATGAATACTTCGGCGGCGAGTCCAGCGATCTGCAAGAGACCAAGAAAGCGACGCGCGGGGATTTTTTACGGGCCCTTTATATGCACCGCGGCAAAGAGCACCTGGATGCGCTCAAGCTCTTTGAACAAATCCACATCAAAAGTCCGCAGGATCCGGTTCCGGTATTCTATATTGAAAAATGCAAGGCCAGCAGCATTGAAATTCAATCCACGCACACGAAAGCCATAAAAGTCCTGTTAATCGACGATAATCCGGCCATTGTTGATCTGATCCGCCACTTTTTGCGGGATCACAATTACCGCCTGGATTCGGCCGATACCGGACAGCGAGCTCTCAGCTCCATAGCACAATTCAATCCTGATATCATCCTGCTTGATTATAACCTGCCGGATATGAACGGCCTGGAGCTGCTCGATCAGCTACAAGCCAGATTCACCAGTCCAGACCTGGCACCACGCGCGATTGCTTTCACCGCCGATCTGGATGCCGGTCAGAATTTACTGCGCCATGGAGCCTGGAGCATCCTGGAAAAGCCGGTCCACAAAACACGACTGCTGTCCATGCTCGAACGGGCCAGCCTCTCAGCGGTGCAAACAAGGCCGGATCAAACCTGAGCAAAGCAGGCTAGCCGCGCGGGCCGACATCTTCCGGCACGCGGCCCGTCCGGGTCTGGACAGACAGGCAGCACCCGACGCCCGATGGCGCTTGTCTGATCATCAGTTGTCGCAGCAGAGGCCGACAGTCAGATTCTTTTGTCTAATGAATTAAAAAACTATGGACACAAACACAGGAATGCCTTTTATGTCCATGGTTTATGTCAAGCAAGGACAAAAGGAATGCGGTGCCGCTCTATGTGCATGCCGGTTATGGCAGCTCGGAAAGCGGCTTAACGGCGGTAGAGATCATGCTGCAGCTCTACTTGTTGCAGTTCTACGTCAGCCATGTCGGCCTGGATCCTTTATGGGCCGGCCTAGCGCTCGCTATTGCCATCGCCTGGGATGCCATCAGCGATCCCGCAATGGGTTTCATCTCTGACCGCAGCCAGTCTGCCCAGGGACGCCGACGACCCTGGATCCTTGCCGGTGGACTGCTCCTGGCCGCAGTGTTTCCACTCTTGTTTCATCCGCCGGCGCTGGCAACTCAGTCCGCGAAGTTCGTCTTTCTGTGCATCAGCTATATCGCCGTGAAAACTGCCATGACGATTATTTCTGTCCCCCACGCAGCCCTGGGCGGTGAGCTGGCCCGCGACCCGCGGGAACGCACCCGGGCTTATGCCTTCCGGCTTTTGTTTGGCAACCTGGGCTTGATCGCCGGCACGGTCATACCGGGCGTACTGTTGCAGCTGTATGCCACTACGCCGCAGGCCAGTGCTGTCAGTAAATCGGAGGCCTCCCTGTGGATCGCGTTTATGCTTGTGCCGGGCACTCTTTTGGTATACTGGACGACCCGGGGCTACGACCGTTCGCCTCCCGCCCGAACCGGGTCCAGGCCAGGCCAGACCCTGCAGGCAGTCTGGCACGCCACCCGCGCTGTTTTGCTGAATCCTTTTTTTATGCCGCTACTTTTGGCCTACTTTATTGCCGGGCTCGGTCGCAGCCTGAACTCGGCAATCGCCTTGTACTACTATACAGACTTTTTACTACTGAATGAGACAACGGTGGTTGTGCAGGTGCTGGGCGTCTTTGCTGTGAGTATCTGCATCTCGATATTGTTTTGGGTGCTGGCAGCGAACCGCTACGGGAAAAAATGGCCGGGCTTTGTGGGCATCCTTCTATTAGGAGTCGGCACCGCACTGGCCTACCCGAATTTCCAGCCAGGCAGCCTTAGCGGCCCCATAGGCGCGGCAGTGATCGGCGGTTTTCTGGCCGGATCTATCCTGCTCTTCGATGCCCTTGTCGCCGATATCACCGACTACGACCAATGGAAAAGCGGCCAACGACGGGAAGGTCTTTATTTCGGTTACTGGCGTATGTCAGCCAAGGCCTCCCAGGCGCTGGGAGTCGCTTTGGCCGGCGCTGTGCTCAGCTGGATCGGCTATGATCAGTCCAGTCCCGTCCAATCCCGCGCAACTGCGGACAGTTTGGCATGGGTTTTTGGCCCGGGTGTCGGTCTGTTTTTTGTAGCGGCGGCTTTGATGCTGAGCTTGAGTCCCTGGCAGGGCTCGTTCCACGATCGGATTCAGAAGGTTCTGCAGCACCGGGAAAGAAAGACAATATGAAGTATTTAATCAAAGATCTAGCGCGCATCACCGGACTGAGTCCGGCCCGGATTCGCAAATGGCAGCAACGCTTCAATATTCTGAAGCCGGCCACTGCAGAAAACGGCTATCATTATTATTCCAATGAGGATTTGTTTATACTCAACTCCATTAAAAAACAACTGGAGGCGGGCAACAAGATTTCATTCGCGGCCAATCGCAACCGCGCCGGGATTCTGCGCAGCGAGCTTGGTGCCCAGTTTGACGCGGCCGAAATGCAATTCATCAAACAAGTTGCCCAGTCCAGGTATCGCAGCATTGAAAAGAATTTTTTAAAAGAATTACAAGCCCAGCCCTTTAAAAAATGGATTCAGAAATTTCTCACCGGCCGATTGAAAACCGTTGGCAAGGCCTGGGAATTGGGTTACCTCAGCATTGCCGATGAGCATGCTTTTAGTCGCTGGTTTGGCGCCTTTTTCTACAACCAAATCCAGTCGCAGATAACCAATAAGGAACCGGAAGTCCTGATCGTAGTCTACCCGGACGACCATCATGAACTGGGAGCGCTGCTGTACCACGGAATCCTGCTGCATCAAAAAAGACCGAGCCGCTTTTGCGGCAATCTGCCAGTCAGGGAAGTTATTCAGGAATTACGCAGCGGTCACTACAAAGAGCTGGCTGTTTCGATGGTCATTCCGCGCAGCGCAATGGAATTGGAGCGCTACAGTAAAAAAATCCAGCAGGTTTTTCCCGAATTAACCATAGCATTCGGCGGATCCGGTTATCAACCTTACGAGGATTGTGCCGCAAATCAGACTCCTGCGAAAAGAAAAGAAATATGAAACCAACACTTGCTATCATTGGATCTGGTATCGCCGGAATGGGCGCAGCCTGGTATTTAAAGGATAAATATCAGATCACGGTCTTTGAGAAAAATGACTATATCGGCGGGCATACAAATACCCTCGATATCCAGACTGCCGAACACAAAATACAAGTCGATACCGGCTTCATTGTCTATAATCTGAATACCTATCCCAATTTGATCGAGCTCTTTGATGAACTCGGCGTAGAAACCATCCGGAGCAATATGTCCTTTAGTGTCTGGAACCAGGACACCGGACTCCAATGGTGTGGCAGCTCCTACAATCAACTCTTTGCCCAACGCCGCAATATCTTCAGCCGTCAGTACTGGTCCTTTCTATCGGAAGCGAATCGTTTCAACAAGGAGGCTCCAGCCGCCCTTGAACATCTGAATGATCAAATGACCCTGCAGCAGTATCTGCAGGAACGGGGTCACACAGAGTACTTTACGCAAAATTATATCGTCCCGATGGCCGGTGCGATCTGGTCCACCCCGGTGCATAAAATGCTGCAGTTCCCTGTCAAAGCGATGATCCTTTTCTTTCGCAACCATGGACTTTTGGGCATGAATACTCACTATCAATGGTGGACGGTGAAAAACGGAGCGCGCAACTACATGGACAAGATCAGGGCTGCATTGCCTGGGGAACAACGGGTCTCGCAGCGGGTGAATCAGGTACGTGAAATTGATCAGGGCGTGGAACTGCAAATTGGCAGTGAACGCCGCCGCTTTGATCGCGTAATCATAGCGGCTCATGCAGATGAGGCTCTCGCTATGCTGGAATCTCCCGATAGAGAGCAGGCCGAGCTGCTCAGTCCGTTTCGCTACGAAGTCAATATGGCCTGCCTGCACAGCGATACCTCGGTGATGCCGACCAATCAGCGCATTTGGGCCGCGTGGAACACCAAGAGCCGCACCAACGCCGACGGCAGCTCGGAAAGCGCCACGGTGTACGATATGAACCGACTCCAGGATCTGCCCGGCAAGCAACCCTTCTTTGTTTCCATAAATGAATTCCAGGATCTGGATCCAGATTTGGTTCACCGTACAATCCGCTACGAACACCCGCTCTTCAATGCCGAAACGTGGCACGCGCAAAAAAATCTGGCCCACTTAAACAAACAAGGACCCATCTACTTCTGCGGCAGCTATTTCCGCTATGGATTTCATGAGGATGCGCTTTGGTCTGCCAAATCAGTGGCGCGGAGACTGCTCGATGACTGAACTGCATTCCGGTATCTACCGCGGTGTTACGGGCCATAAACGCCTGCGGCCCAGCATAAACCAGTTTGTGTACAAACTGTTTTTCTTCTGGCTCGATCTGGATGAGCTGGAGCTGTTGCAGCAGCGCCGTCTTTTTTCGGTCAACCGCTTTAATTTGTTCGCCTTTCACGAAAAGGATCATTTCAAATTTTTATCCGCAAAGGCAAAGCGGTCCTTAAAAACGAATGTCCTGCAATACATCCAGGAACGCGATCCGCAAGCGGACGTGCATTCTGTCCGCTTGTTGACAGCAGTGCGTATATTGGGCTATGTTTTCAACCCGGTATCCTTTTATTTTTGTTATGACCACTCCAATGTTTTGCGATATATACTGGTCGAAGTCAATAACACATTCGGCGAGCAAAGTCCCATTTTGATCAAGGCCACCGAGCCGGTCAATCGCCTGACAATTGATAAGAATTTTTATGTTTCGCCTTTTATCGCTCCCGACTGTGAGTTAATGCTCAGTATTCCCGAACCGGCCGATCGTTTACATCTGAGCGTTGTTTCCCTTACAGAAAAGGATGTTGTTTTGAGTGCCTGGATTCAGACCAAATTTCAGCCCTGGGCAAGAACGAGCCTTTTCCGTCTTTTTTGGCAGTATCCCCTGCATACAGTCAAGGTAATAACGCTGATTCACTACCAGGCACTGCGCCTGTTACTAAAAAGAGTTCCCTGGTTTGCCAAAGCGGCCAGCGACGAATTGATCCAATCAAAGCAAACACTGGAGAAAAACTATGAGCCAACCTGATCCCTTGCAGACCGTCGAACAAGAGCGCAGCTCCGACCAGCCGTTGGTGCGGGAAGTGCGGCCCACATTTTTTGAAAGACTATTCTATTATGGCCTGCGCCATTGCCAGCACGGCACGCTGCGTCTGCACTACCAGAACAGCGGCGTGGAGCGTAGTATCGGTGATGGCAGCGCTCACAGCGGCACGATCGTAGTTCACGACCAGCGTTTTTTCAAGCATGTTGTTCTTTACGGCGAGATCGGTTTTGGCGAGGCCTGGTTTATGGGCTGGTGGGACAGCGAAAATCTGCACAGCGTACTCACCTGGTTTGTGAACAATTCGCAAACAATGCCCGGATTTTCATCGGCCCGCCTGAAAACAATTGTGATCAACAGCCTGACATTTATCAACCGTATCGGGCACCTGCTACGACCCAACAGCAAGAAACAGGCCCGGGATAACATTGCCCGCCACTATGATCTATCGAACAGCTTTTTTGAATTGATGCTGGATGATTCCATGACCTATTCTGCCGGAGTCTTTCTGCAGGACAATGATTCCCTGGCTCAGGCGCAGTTCAATAAATACCGGCTCTTATGCCAGAAACTGGACTTGCAGCCCGGCGACCATCTGCTGGAGATTGGCAGCGGCTGGGGCGGCATGGCCATGCACGCTGCTTATCATTTTGGCTGCAAGGTCACGACAGTTACCATCTCAAAGGAACAGTATCATTTTGCTCGCAGGCGGATCGAAGTTGCCGGTCTGCAGGACCAAATCGAAATCCGGTTGCAGGATTATCGTGATATCAAGGGTCAATACGACAAGATTGTGTCCATTGAGATGCTTGAGGCCGTCGGCCATAAGTACTTTCCGGTATTTTTCCGTAAATGCCAGGAACTGCTCAACCCGGATGGTCTTCTCGCACTGCAGTGTATCACTTTTCCGGATTCGGACTACCGCCATTACCTGCAAAATGTGGATTTTATTCAAAAGCACATTTTTCCTGGCGGAGAACTGGCTGCCACCAGCGCAGTACTGGAAGCAGTCAAAAAAACCGGCGACCTGGTATTACAAGATCTGGAAAGCATCGGCCAGCACTACGCCAAAACTCTCTGGTTATGGCAGCAGCGCTTTCAAAAAAACAGCTCCCGCATTATGCAGCTCGGTTTTGACGAGCGCTTTGTACGCATGTGGTACTACTATCTGGTGTACTGCGAAATCGGTTTTGCGGCCAACTACATCAATACTGTGCAGCTCCTTTTCGCCCACCCGCAGAACTCCCGTATGCATAACTTTCATTCCCCGAACAGGAGCTTTGCTCATGTCTAAAACAGTTCAAGCAGGAATAATGGTTCTGGGGATCAGCTTGTACAGTATGCCGGCGGCAGCCCAGACGAAAGTACAGTACATGTCACGCGCCTGGGATCTAAAAACAGGCAAGCTGGCCTATATCGAAAAACACACAGAATTCTGGGCCGCAAAAGAGCACCGCCGGTCACAAATTCGGTATACCTGGCCGGACGACCGCGTATTCGCTGTCAAGAATGTCAATTACACCAAAGGGAAAAGTGATCCAGACTTTAGCTTGACAGATTACAGGACCGGCTATCAGGAATCCGCAGTCAAGCAGGGCCAATCCTATACTGTGTCATTACGGGAGGGCAAGTCGCAGCCGGTAAAGACAGCCAAAGTAACCGCGGCCAGTAATATGGTTGTGGATGCCGGATTCGATTATTTTATCCGCCAGAATTTCAACGCACTGGAGCAAGGACGGACCCTGAGTCTCAACTTTGTGGCCCCTGCCAGGCAGGATGCCTTTGCCTTCCGCATCTTCAAAACCGGAACCGGGCAGGTCAATCAAAGGCCGGTCCTTAAACTACGGCTTCAGCTGGCCAATCAGGTATTGCGTCTTTTAGCGGAGGATATTGATGTTTGGTATTATACGGATACCCGCCAGTTGTATCTGTACCAGGGCATCTCGAATATAAACAATGCCGACGGTAAAAGCTATAAGGTTCGCATAGTTTTCTCATACAACTAAAGAATCGAATCAAAACGAAACCCGGAACAGGCAGCTGTTCAAACTGACAGTTTTACTCCATACAGCCGCTGCACTCATTATCAAAATCAGGAGATTCAGAAATGGACAAATTATTAGAAAGTGGAATGTTGCCCGACTGGCTGTTGCGGATCGGCATACGGCGCTTGAATCGGCAGCGTCTGCGAGAAGAGGACCGAGGATCAGTGGAAGCCAATCAGGCTCATTTAATGAGTTTTATTGCTGAATTGTACAGCATGCCCATTGCGATCAACACCCAGGACGCCAATGAACAACACTATGAGCTACCGCCGCGTTTCTTTGAGCTTGTTCTGGGCCGCCACTTGAAATACAGCTGCGGGTATTGGGATCAGCAGGCCAACACTCTTGATCTTTCAGAGGAACGCATGCTACAAATGACCATGGAGCGTGCTGATTTACAGGATCACCAGTCCATCCTGGAACTGGGTTGTGGCTGGGGATCTCTGACACTGGCCATGGCCCGCCGTTTTCCCCAGGCACACATCACGGCCGTCTCTAATTCAAACCCACAGCGGAAATTTATTCAGGAACGGCTGGCCAATGAACAGCTGCGCAATGTAGAAGTGATCACCTGCGATATGAACGATTTGCAGCTAGATCAGCAATTTGACCGTGTTGTATCGGTTGAAATGTTCGAGCATATGAAAAACTATCCGCAGCTTTTTCAAATGATTTACGCGCTGCTGCGGCCGGGTGGCAGGCTTTTCGTGCACATTTTCTCTCACGCCCGCTTTGCCTATCATTACGAGGTCAAGGATGAACG
>JAGRNA010000096.1 GCA_020441005.1 Leptospiraceae bacterium | reverse complement strand
TCACATATCTCCCCGGGTTACATAGTGACTGTTTAAACTTTTCCTTGACATAGAATTGCGATTCTGCTCTTTTTTAATTCATTTTCAATGACCAGCCACCTGGTTATAATGTATTAATTTTATTAAAGGCCGTGTAATGATTATTAAGCAAAATAAACTTTCTCCAGCAGGCAGGTTTACTCGAACGCTGCAATTTGCTCAGCGTTTTGGCGGCCTGCACCGGTTTGCTCCTGCTTACTGTTGTGTTGCATTCATCTCTGGTTGCAGAAAACGGTATTCCGGAAGGATTCAAGTACCTTGGGACCGAGGGCCAGACAGTTACACTGGATTACCAGTCGGATATTGCCTATGGAGCCAATGGTAAATGGGAATTCAAAACCAAAGAACCAGGCCGCATCACAATCAGCAACCAATGGTTCGGCACAGACCCCCTGCCTGGAATTCCAAAGAAAGCCTATTACAGACCGCACATTAACGGCACCAGTGCCAATTCAACAGCGCAGGATATTTATGAGTTTATGGCCCAGCACTCCGGCTTCAAATCCAGATGCACCACCGTACCCTGCATGGCTATGAGTGATAGTGTTAAAGAAATGTGCAAGCCGATCAAGGATTGTACGGTATAGATCATTATAAATACACAGATAATTGCAATCAGACCTGCCAGATTCGCGTCTTTTACCATGTCAGTGACTGCCAGAATGGTTCCCGGGCGTACGCGTTTGGGAACCGCCACAAGGGCAGCACTTGCGGAACCGGCCAGGCTCTCAAGGGGGCCACTACCGCTGCCCGTAATTGCAGACAGCATACCCACCGGGAAAAAACCTGCGGTA
The DNA here is from genome assembly GCA_020441005.1 of Leptospiraceae bacterium. GTDB lineage: Bacteria > Spirochaetota > Leptospiria > Leptospirales > Leptonemataceae > JAGRNA01. The sequence continues at coordinate 30,105 of JAGRNA010000096.1, read as the reverse complement.
CCTATCAGGATGGCGCTTATTGGAAATGTTGCAGCCCGCGCTATGGCGGCTCAAAAGAGGCACCGGATCTGAGCGATAAGGCCTGGATGGTTGTTGAGAGTAATCCCAAATTTCTGTATGCAGTAGTATGGAAGGATTTTGCCATCAACCAGGAAGGAGCCAAAAGCGTACCAAGCTGCAATCTGCATGATAAGGCTTTTTTAATGTGGCACCGGGAAGGCAACACAATGGAACCGGGTGCCAGTGTTGCCGGCTGGAGCGAGGATGAAGCCAAAGATCGCTGCAAACGGGAGCTGGGCGGCAATTATGATGATTTCTGGCGCAAACGCGGCATTCGGGGCAAGGATGGCACCGATAGAAAGTACATCCTGTTTTGCTGTAAAAAATAGATTCGCCAGTTCGCGTAAAGTTAGCTGCTGCTCATTGCTGTTCCGCCTCGATCATCAGTGTGTTTGGGGCTCTTTGTCCGGGCTCATGCGACACGGGTCTGGAAAAGACCTTGCAAAACCAGGCCGGTTCCGGTGATTAAATATTTCGTTTGTTTATGAATATAGCTACCACAATCAATCCGGACAAAAAGGCCAATTCTAAACCCGGGGTCAACGGCCTGGGTTTTGTGGGAATGTTTTTTGTATTCATTGGCGTGCTCTTACAGTTTGTAATGGTTATGGAATACGATCCGCTGGCCCATCACCTCAAGTTTGAAGGCCAAACAAGCCAGGCAGTGGTTCTCAAAAAAGTGCAGCTGCCGGTGGATAGTCTGTTTCAGGAGTTTCTTCCGCCGCTCTATGCCATTCAGTTGCAATACGTTTTCGCCGGAAAACAGGTTCGGGCCACCAGTGCCGGTTATCTATCTCGCTGGCACTGGGATCGGCTGCAAAGCGGTCAGCCTGTTGAGATCTATTTTGATCCCCGGAATACTCAAGATGTTATCTTGAAGGATGGTATGCCGTCGGTGCCCCGCGACTGGACACATTTTATCTTCCCGTCCGTCCTGCTTCTTTTGGGTGCAGTGTTGGTGATTTTTGACCCTGCAATTCTGTACAGCCTGGATCATGAGTGATATTTTATTTTCTATAGCAATTTGTATCGGTTTCTTGCTGCAGGTCGTGCTGCTAGCGCGGGAAAATCTCGATCGTAAACGAGCATGGCGCGTAATTGGCGGCAGCGCAGTCTGGCTGCTGGGTTCAGTTTTGATTGAACTTGTTTTTTGGCTGGCTGCCCGGATCGGCCTGCGCGCCGGTCCCTACTACCCCGGCGAAGTCGTGATCGGTGCGATTTTTATGTACCTGTACGTGTTTCCGTTTTACGGCTTTTTTGAAAACCGGCTGTTGCAAGTGGTAAACCGCAGCAGTGTATGGCTGCTAACAGTTGTCTTCTGGTATTCAGTCCTTGTTCTGCCGACATCGCCGGCCCGTTATTATCCGATTCTATTTTATACAACGATTGCAGTGAACCTGATTGCCTTTACGCTCAGCTGGAGCCGACAGCCGGGCAGTTGGGCCCGGCTATTCATCTACGGCTGGTTTCTGTACACCTTGATGCTGCTAGCGCTAATGGAGCTGCCGCGAGCCTTTGTGTTCTTAAATGATAATTCCAGTGATTGGCTGAATCTGGCCCGTGTAGTTCTGGCCGCCATGCTCTTACTGTACTTTACATTTCATATCTGGTTTGCGCTCAAATACTTGTTAGTCCTGATGACTTGCCTGCGATCTAGCGGTCGGCAATTGGCCTTTCGCATGATCGCGCAAAAGGTCACTGCCACAGAGATGCCCATCATGCTCAGTCTGTTGGTATTGGCGCTGCAAGTTGGGCTCTATGCCCTGAACTATTATCAGCACTGGATGGATCCGATGCTGATGATCCAGATTTCGGTCATTGTTTTGCCCCAGGCTTTAGGCTGGTGGTTGTATTGGCATAGAAAAGGAGCGAGCGTGCCGAATGGGACTGTGCCTGGTATTTGAAAGGACTCCCGCAATTCATGGGCAATGAAATCATCTCCAGACTCCAGCTTGACTGATAGCTGCGCCCTGCAGATATTTTTGATGAACATGAATCACTATTAGCTACATGCCAAAATTTGCGAATCACCAAGTCGGCCTTGACGGCCTGTTTCAGACCTTGTTTGCGCATTTTGGTCCGCGCGACTGGTGGCCGGCCGAGTCGGTATTTGAGGTCATGGTCGGGGCGGTGCTGACCCAGAACACGAATTGGCGTAATGTTGAAAAGGCCATTGCCACACTCCGGCAGGCAAATCTGCTCGATCCCCAAGCGATGCATCATTGTCCCCCGGCCGAGCTGGCCCCTTTTATTCGCAGCTCGGGTTACTATAATCAAAAAGCGATCAAGCTGCACGCTTTACTGGACTGGTTTGCAGGCTATGATTATAAGCGGCAAAATGTGCACCGGCGCTATGGGGCAGTGAAGAGACAAGCAGTCTTACGAAACGAGCTCTTGCAGGTGCGCGGGATCGGACCGGAAACCGCCGATTCGATATTGTGCTACGCTCTCGACAAGCCCTGGTTTGTGGTCGATGCCTATACCGTGCGTATCCTTTCGCGCCTGGGATGGCCACAGCTTCCTGAGCTAAAATACGCGGCCATTCAAACCTGGGTGCATAGTCACTTTGATGCCGTAGCCCAGGGAGCCGAACTAGTACAAATTTTTAATGAATTGCACGCCTTGATTGTGGTGCTGGGCAATCAGTACTGCAAAAAGAAAAATCCGGCTTGTTCGGCTTGTCCCGTGCAAAAACCTTGCCGCAAAATTATCTAGCAATTCATAGAAGAACGATCCATGAACCAGATTACTGCGTCCAATGCACTGTTGAACAGGGCCGGTGACTGTCAAAAGAGCAAGGCGATGCTGCGTTTCGATACCTGGCAGCGCCCTGAGCAAAGCGACTAAAATGAAAGAACTAACCATCATCAGACATGCCAAATCCAGTTGGGCGGAACCGGGATTGTCGGATCACGATCGACCCTTGAACAAGCGCGGCTTGCAAAATTCGCCAGAAATGGGACAGCGGCTGCGCCAGAAGGCCACACGCTTTGATTTGATCGTCAGCAGCCATGCCTTACGGGCCCGACAAACAGCACAGCTAATTGCCGGTGCAATCGATTACCCCGCCGATCAAATCCGGATCGAACAAAATCTATACCTGGCCAGCAGCAGCGAAATCCTGGCTGTGGCCCGCTCACTACCAAATCAGCACTCCCGCATCGTGCTAGTCGGTCACAATAACGGCATAACTGATCTGGCCAATGTGTTCAGTCCAGAATATATCGCTAATGTCCCCACCTGCGGAATACTCACCATGCGCTTTGATATGGAGGAATGGAACCATCTGGATCCTGCCTTTCTGGACAGCTTTAGCTTTGATTATCCCAAAAATAACTATTCCTGATTTTGGGCCGCGTATTGAGTTTCAAAGCTGCGCAGTACCTGATCAAAATAATCGGCCCGTAGGACCAGCTCTGCGGTCAACTGCTGGATCAGGAACTCCAGTTTTTGATCCCCGGCGCTGATCCGCTGATCAAACTCTTCATCAAAACGCTGGCCTTTTTGCATCGCCCGCCGGGCTTTGCGGATCCAGCCGGTAAAAGCGGTCAGGCTGACGGCGATCAAAGTCCGGCTGCCGGCCAGCACGCGCCGGATCGCCTGGTTGATCGGTCGCGTATCCATCCGGTTACAAGCGATATTCACTGCTCGTGAGACCCGCAGCAATTGCTCCTGCCGATTTTTGGCAGCAGTCCGGGCATCACTGCTTGTGGCCTCAATGGGCGGGTCCAGATAGCCTTTGTGGGCCGCGTAGTCCGTCAACACAGCGTGATGCAAAAAACGGCTGAACATATCGGCAGCTTCTTTGACCGCTAAAACAATAGTAAATTTTCGTAACAGGCGTTTACTAGGCCGGATAATCATAATGCCGATCATATTGACCGGCATCAGTATCAGGTTCAACAGACAGCCGTGCGGTTCTTCATATCCCTGGGTCAACAGTTTCAAATCCGTCTCGCTGAGCGGCACAGATCGGCGTTGCCCGGCTTTTAAAATCAGTTTGCGCTGCATAAAATTGAGTGCCCAGTCGTCCAGAAAAGGCAGCGGGATCAAGGGGCAGAGGCTGCCCAGAAAGCAATAATGCAAGGTGTCTTTCAATAGAGGGCCAAGTGCAGTGTCGGCCGGCACAGGTTGTATTTCGTTTGTGGCCATAAATCAGATCTCCGCACCGTTACTCTGTTGGCTACCGGAATCATCAAGGGATCTTTGCACAATCAGAAATTCCGGACAAATTTCACCCCGGACAAGATGGCGTTGTATGATTTCTTCCAGGACGGCCGGGGTGCACGAATGATACCAGGTCCCCTCTGGATAGACCACCGCGATCGGCCCATTGGCGCAGATGCGCAGACAATTCGTCTTTGTGCGAAAGATCCCGCCGGCCCCGTCCAGCTTGAGTTCCTTCAGGCGATTTTTTAAATACTGCCAGGCCTCAAGACCGGTTTCCAGATCGCAGCATTTGGCTTTACGTTGATCGCAGCAAAGGAAGATGTGCCGTTGCATTGTTTCGATTCGCAGCTGCCGCGCAATCGTCTGCAGTTTGGGGAGATCAGCACTTTCCATAGTGACCTAAAATAAGCCAGCTAGAGCACATTGTCATCTTAATATTAAATGCACCGCTATAAAAAAGATCTTTGACAGTTGCAAGCAGTGCCCGTCCAGCTCAAGCTAGTCAGAGATCGGGCCTTCCTGAGCGGTACACCGTGGCAGAGATCTGCAACCGGTTTATAGGGTCAATTGGTTGCCAGCGTCGATTGACGCCAGGAAATCCGACCGGTGCAACTTGTTTTGGTTACGATAAAGTCCGAGCTTAGCCGGCTATTGGTCAAGCGGCAGCTGCCAGTTGATATGCACCGCATCCTCTATGGGCATAAATAGCAACTCCGGGGCCTTGAGATCAAAAGCCTGCAAGGAAAGGTTGAGTTGGCCGGCAGCTTTCCATGGTTGATCGACAGTCTGGCGCTGTAAAACAGCAGCACTGCGGAAGGACCGGGTGATTCCGGCAATCTGAACGCTGCCCTGAATTTCTGCCTGAGCACTGGTTTTGGATTGCGCACTGCAGGTGCTGGCAGTCAGTTTGACTAGAATCAACTTGTGAATCGGATACTTTAAAACCTCCAACAGATGCGAATCCCGGTTACGGTTGTCTGTAAACAAACTGGTGGCCGGGATTGTGAATTGCAAGGGAGCCGCCAGGATGGGACAGTCATCATTCTTGATTTCCGGAACCGGCCAGCTGAAATTGCGTACTGTACCATTGACTGTTTTCATAGGGTGATTCACTGTAAAAGTGATCGTGCCACCCGCTGCCTGAGCCGACAGGCCGCTGGTCGCAGCCAAAATATAAATCAAGCCTGCCAGATAAAACAACACAGCACTTTGGCAGGTCCTGGAAAATGGGATACCAGCATTTACAGACGCTCCGTGTTTGATTTCCGTAAAGCTCCAGGGCAGCCAGCATTGCATTTGTACTCTCATTGTTTATATCCCTTTTCTGAAAAAACCTTTTTCGCACGTCATAGACGACATCTTTATCGCGGTATTGCGCTAAAAATAAAATACGCCGATGGCTACACTGTAGACCCCGAAGCCGGCCCAGCCGACATTGCGCATTTTTTGCAGCCCATCCGGGCCTTCCTCTGCCTGATGACCGAGCGCCGGTAGCGACAGCATGGCGGCCAGGTGCACAAAGGCCAGAGCGCGGTGCCACCAGGAACTGTCCCATAAATCTGAACCCTGTTCATCATACAGCGGCGGCGCACAGAGGGCCAGTACAGCCGTCAGGGCATACATACCGGCTGTGGCTGCGGCCAGAGACTTGTGAGTACTGCTATCGGCCGTCGTTTTCCATTCCGCGTTTTCACGGTATAATAAATACAAGGGAGTATAGGCATCCGGATTCGACAGCCATAAAAGCTGCATCTCTTGCTCCCCAACCCGCTGGTGCGTTTTAGCAATCCGCTCACCTTCCAGATTGGTGGCCAACCACAATCCCCAGGTAAGCAGCCCTGTGATTTGATGCCATTCCAGCATGCTGCGGCGAGTCTGCATACGCTCGTACTGTTCCTGATCACTGATTCGCTGCTCCTGGACTTCCTGGGCCAGCAGATGCGCCGGCCCGGTAGTAATATTGATTAGAATCAGAATCACAAGAGCGGCAATTGGCCGTGACATCTGTTGCATAACGAAAGCCTTATTGGCGGCTACCGGCAGTCAAGCGAAATGACGAACGGCGCCGGAATATAATTCGTGCCCCGGGATAACGGAGTCCTTTCCCGGATATTGCGGCCCGAAAGCCGGGACGAAACCCTGCCAGCCGGCAGCGGTAAGCGGGACAGGCTGCCGATAAAAATTGCCTGCCATTGCAGCATGGTCAATTATTCGGTGGCCGGTCATTCCAAATCCTGCTTTCTTGGCCCAAAGCGTTTAGCAGCTTTAACCGCGGCGAACTTGCGCCGCGGTCCCTGAACACTCCCCCTGGGGATTCGCTCAGGCATGCAAGGTAAACTTATGCAGACCGCAAAGGCCACGAATATCTTTATCCCGCACGGCGGCGGGCCCTTGCCAATCCTGAATGATCCCGGTCACGCGACCATGGTCCGCTTTCTGACCCAATTTGCAGCATCCAGACCGACCCCCGAAGCCCTGGTTGTCATCAGCGCACACTGGGAGGCGGATCCAATCCGGATTACAGCCGGGGCTGAGCCAGAATTACTATACGATTATTATGGCTTTCCGCCGGAATCCTATCATCTGGACTACCGCCTAAAGGGTGCGCCAGAGCTGGCCCGGGATATGCACACCGCTATGCGTGCTGCGGGAATAGACTGCGAACTTGATTGGGAGCGTGACCTTGATCACGGTGTTTTCATCCCCGCCATGCTGTTGTACCCGGCCGGCGGCATTCCAGCGCTGCAACTAGCACTACATCCGGGCCTGGATCCAGAGCAACATATTGCCATTGGCCAGGCACTGCGCTTTTTAAGGGACCGCAACATCATGATTTTAGGCAGCGGCTTTTCTTTTCACAACCTGCCGGCATTGCTGCGGCCGGAAGCAGTCAGCCAGAATGCCAATGAACAGTTTCAATCCTGGCTGCTGCAAACCACTACCGATACCGAGATCAATGAAGCCGACCGGCAGGCCGAGTTGTGCCGTTGGAGCCAGGCGCCTTATGCCCGTCTGTGTCACCCGCGCGCAGAACATCTGCTGCCGCTTTTTGTATGTTATGGCCTGGGGGGTGGACCGGCGCAATGTGTTTTCGACAATACAATCATGGAACAGCGGGCCCTGGGACTACAGTGGTAAGGCGGGTTCCTTTGTGCGGCTCACAGACAACGGTACCCTGAAACCGGGACGATTGCATTCCCTTTTTTTTGATAACGACAATTGCAAAACCGCATCGAGCCCTGCAACAGCGTGCTGATCTACACTTCAATGTGAGCGCTGTAAAAATCCGGGGATTAGTAGCAGCCCTGGGGTACTGTTAAATTATATTTAAGGCTCAAATAGCACTCCAGGCCTTGACGCTCTGCGGTGGAAAGCGCTTTGGTATAAAACAGAATTTCAGGAATGTAGCCTTGAAAGCGGTGCTGGTGTGTATTGCCGCTGGTAGCGGTGTGACGACCAATCGAAAAACCGATCGACGCATTGCGCACGCTGCCTGGAGTCAAATCCGACTCTTTGGTCAAAGTACCGTCCAGAAAGAAGCGGGAATACTGCCCGTCATAAGTGCCGATCAAAAGATACCACTGATTCTGATTGATTTCACTGCCGGCATAAATAGCGGAGTAGCCCTCGACCGTTGTGCGCAAAGTGACAGTAGACTTGCCTGCACCGCTCACTTCGGCCCAGTTAAAGTAAACCTGCGATGCATTCTGGGGATTATCACCATACTGAGCCAGCACATTCATACGGTAGCCAAAGGTGCCCCAGGCCGGATTCCAGCTGGTCGTCATTTTGGCCACCGCTACATAGGTCATTTGCGTGTAGGCCACGTCATTATTCTGCAAATAATCGTCTGTCCCGTCAAAGTACAGGGCCGGCTTGGCGTTCAGGATGCCGGTTTGGTACACGGGCTGCTCGGCTCCGGTGGCGTTCACTGCATGCCGACCGTTACCGCTGGCATCCGTCCAGGAGCCAACAGCACTGTTGTTAGCCAGACCCAATGCGTCAGCCTTGTACCAAAACGCCAGACTGGATACACTGTCCGGTGTTTGCTGCGAGACAGGCGGCGCAGTGTCCGACCTGGTCGGTTCTAAAGTAACAAGGTTTGCGATATAAATCTGCTCCCAGTTCGTTTCTGGAAAACTGCCAGCGCATGCAAAGGCAGATGCACTGGCCAGGAGGATTACCAATGTCCGCATTGACACTTGAATGATCCCCTGCAAAAATGCATTGGGAAAGCTGACGCGATAGGTGTTACGATCAATTGTATACATTTTTGTGAATGAACTCACGTTGCACTTTATCAGAAATATGCTAGCTAGTCGACCTGGCTTGCAAGCAAGGCCGATTTTATTAAACCCAATGCATTTATTCTGCATCCAGATGAACAACTGTAACATGCAAGCCAGATCCGGAGGTTCTGCCGATGGTGGTAAGTAGTCTGTATCAACAATTATGTCTCTTGACTACTGTAGTCAGTGCATTGCTGACGCTCGCGGTTTACTCTCATGCGGTGCATGATAAAAGGAATGTATATCTGGCCGGTATCATGCTGGTTTCAGCGCTTGCATTCGGGGCCCGCTATCTGTTTTATATTCAATCCGTTTTACTGCCCTATTTACCAGTGCTGGTTTTCCCGTTGATATGGTTCCAGGGATTGTTGTACCTGCGCTATCTGGAACTGTGTCTGGGGAAGGCCTCCATGTGGCCGCGACTTAAATACATTCTGATGCTGTGCGCCATGCTGAGTGGCAGCATTCATCTGGCCCTGGTATTCCGATTGCCTGAATTCAGCAATCATGACTTGATACAGAATCAGGGCGGCATTATCGGCCTGTACTCGGCTGTGCATATCGCAGTTGTTTCTTCGTTTCAGGCTTTTATTCTGCTAACGAGCTGGTTTGTGCTGCGTCTATGGCACAAACAGCAGTCAGGCAGTTCCGATGCCAGCCAAAGCGGCTCATCTCGTGAGCTGATCCGCTGGCTGATTCTGTTAGACGCGGTTTTATTGTTAAATTATCTGATTTATGCGGGTAGCGCTTTGTTGAGCTTCTTTGCTTTTTTGCGCAGCCCGTTTCATTTGTTCGAAGTGGCCTACAATGCTGTGCTGGTTTTTCTGATTTTGTACTACTTGTTTCGTAAACCGGTTCTGTTACAACTTCCGGCCGGTAACCCATCCAAGTACACCCGACAAAGCCTGTCGGAATCTGATGCCCGGCAATACCGTTTGCACCTGCTGGCGTACATGGAAGCCGAGCGTCCCTGGCTGAAAGAAGACCTGAGCCTCAAAGAGCTGGCCCGCCTGACACAAATACCGGCCCATCATCTCTCCATTATTATCAATCGCGATCTGGGCCAGAATTTTTTTAGCTTTCTAGCCGACTACCGCGTGGCCGAAGCCAGGCGTCTGATGGCGGATCCGGACCACAAAGAGACTACACTGCTTTCAATTTGTTATGCGGCCGGGTTTCAGTCCAAATCAGCATTCAATAGCGCCTTTAAAAAAAGTACCGGCCTTACGCCCACGCAATATCGCCAGCAGGTCAAGTCTTGGTAGGCCTTAAAAAAATCAGCTACTATCGCACCTGGTAATATTACAATAACGTGGCCGCATTTTGACATTTCGCTTTCAATACTGTCGGGCACATTCCTGGCCGGTTCTAGCCATCCGAATACATCCAGATGGTGACCGGACCGTCATTGACCAGTTGGACTGTCTTATTGGGCTTGTAATGAGACATAATACTCATTGATTTGCATAAAACAGCCCAAACTGTCAAAAAAAAGCTTGACTTGTATAATTCAAATTTAACATTTCATATGCTAAAGTTCGTTTTAACAAGAGGGGAACAATGAATTTAATGAAAAGAATAGCACTGGTGACTTTGCTACTAACGATCAGTCTGGCGATTTTTTCTACATGTCAGGAAAAGGATGATAATAGTGATGATATGACAATCCTGGGCTTGCTGGCTTTGTCCAGTACCAGCCCAGCCAAAACAGTGGTCGGGTCTACCAGCGATTTACAATCTGCGGGTGGTGTCTCGTCCGCTGCTTCCGCCGCCTCTCAGGCCACCGCGGCAGCTAACGCGATCCTGGACGCCTATGGCAGCAGCGCTACCTGGAGCGGTCAAAGTGTGAATACGACAGTATATTGTAACGGAACTGCTTTGTTGTATACTACCGATCAAGGTAAAGGCTCGATTGTAATCAGTGGAACAATTACAGGTTCATACACTTCGGCTAACGCGTTTAATGTCACCATGGACGTAACCAATGATGTAACGGTCACTTTCTCGGCCTGTCAGTTGCAAGGCCTTGATTATAGTCAGCTGAGTACATGGACGGGCAGCACCACTTTGCCGGTTGTGAGCCTGACCATCACCGGTGCCATGGCACAAAAGACCACGAATAAAATCAATTTGACCGGTTCCTCTACCGGAACGGCGGGTACTTGTTCCTATTCGGCCACTATATCCGGAACTTCATCGGTTGCCGGAACAGTTACTTCAAGCGGCCTGACGATCCAGTCTGGTTCATCCACTTTGCTGAATAACGGAGCCATGAATTTGACCATCAATAATAATGGAACAAGCACTTTTACAAGCGCATACAGTGGCGGGGGCACGTATCCTAGCTGCGGTTCCACCAGTTTGACAGGTTCTGGCAATGGTTTGTATAACGCGAAAGGCACCGTGGGTGGCAATGCAGTCGATGTGAACTACAACTATACAATCAGCTACTGAACGCAGGCCAGTAATTGATTAAGCGAAAGCCCGGCTCTGGCCGGGTTTTTTGTTGCCCTGGGAAGATGCTGACGTTCAAGCTGGAAAAGCGATAATGAGGCTGTCCCAAATACCACGGATGGTTTTGGGACGACTGCAGTATAAATACTCAGGGACAAGTCAGGTTATCCAGGGCATCTTTAACATTGAGCATTCGGCCACTGCCAATCAGACCGGCAAGGGATGCCAGGCTGGTGCTATGCCCTAAAATTTTGGCTTTAATATCAAGCATGCTACAACCGCGACTATTGGCCACGTTATGTGCCTGGAGCAGTGTGGCTGCAGCGGCTACATAGGGAGCCGCCATGGAAGTGCCAGAAGCGTTCAGAAAGCTGGAGTCGCTGTTGGAATACAACTTGATATTCAGGTTACGTACAGACAAACCGTTTGCCTGATTGGCAGAGTCCGATAGCAGTTGAAAGCCGAAGGGCGTATGCTTGCCAACATAAGGATTGGTGAAAGCAGAGGAAATAGTCACCCAACCGGATTGACCAAAGTAATCACCCGAAAAACGTAAAAACAGGCTGTCCGGGATTTGACCCTCAGTACCGGCCACGATGGCCATGCTGTCCGTGGGACTATGCACATTCAGTTTCATATCGAATCGATAATGCACAGCAGCCGCACTTTGAGCAGGGACCGTCGTATAGGCGGTTGTGTTCCAGCCGGGGCCATACTCAGCCGCATCACCGCTGGGATCTGACAAAACGCAGTAGCGGCCCGAATCGTTCATTGTTTCAATGAGCCACATACCGGGAGTGCCAGCAGCCTGCCACTGCTCAGGATTATTGATGTAGGTGTCGCTGATTTGGCCGCTTGTTGAATAGGGCCACGTTGAATAAATGTTGCTGCCCGGTGCTGCAATATCAACGGTCGTTGAGCCATAATTAGAAAAGGAAGCCAGGTTGCCGGAATTATCCACCGCCGCGACAGCAATGATATTGGCCAGGTTATAGGATGCAGGGTAGACCGATTCTAGATCATTATTTTTGTGGCTGTTACCGGCCGCAGCGATAACTAGAATATTATTGGTTCGGGCTCGATCGATTGCCTGGTACAATAGATCCCCGTCGGAACCTTCCAGACCGGACAAGCTCAGGTTGATTACATTGGCATGATTCTGGATGGCATAGTCAATCGCTTGCACAATCGATGACGTAAATCCAATGCCCGTTTCCCCCAGGGCTCTGACAGGCATGATGCGGGCGCTTTGACAGACGCCGCTGACACCGCTCGCATTGTTTCCAACGCCGCCGATGATCCCGGCAACGTGCGTTCCATGACCATGTTCGTCTGTCGGATCACTATCATTTTTTACAAAATCCCATCCGTGGATGTCGTCTACATAACCGTTTGCATCATCATCAATTCCGTTGCCAGGGATTTCACCGGTATTGGTCCATAGATTTGCGGCCAAATCGATATGAGTCAAATCGATGCCGGTATCGATCACAGCGACAACTGCCTCTATGCAACCTGTGCGCACGCTCCAGGCTTCCTCCACCTTGCTGTCTATACCGGAGATGCCCGTCTGACCGGCGACAGTTTGGCCGGTGTTTTTGTGGCCCCATTGGCGTGTGTAATCCGGGTCATTGGGCGCCACCGCTATGGTGTATGCATAATCGGGCTGCAAATAACGCCAGGTTTGGTTGCTTCCTGAGCGGGACCGGGTTAGTGCAGCAGTCAAATCGGAACGAACTCGAATAATTTGGCTGTCGGCTTTCGTGAAATGGCCAATCGATTGAATGTTGCCATTTTTTTGATCGGCCTGCAAGCGAGGGTATTGGGCGACAATAGATTCCAGATTCCCTTTTGATGACTCTAATAAGACATATTGATTTTCTGCATTGGACTGTATACGCATACGGTAATCAGAAAAGGATACGCCCGGGTCGCTTCGATTTTGATCGGCTGCCTGGTTGCAATTATTGATCAATCCGTTCGAGGGCGCTTGCAGTAGCAAGATGGCAGCCAGCCATGGATTGACATCGTCCGAGTTTTCGCAAGCAAACAGAGTAATGCACAAGAGCGGCACAAGCAGTCGGCCAGGGCCAGATTGCGGCCGTGGTTGCATGTGCATCCTGGTTCTAGCCATCCGAATCCATCCAGATAGTGACCGGTCCGTCATTGACCAGTTTGACTTGCATGTCGGCCCCGAACTGACCGCTGGCGACCGGAACACCGGCCTGAGACTGCAGATATTCCAGAGCGTAGTCATATAAACTTTCAGCTAGTTGCGGCGGCGCGGCTGCTGTAAAAGAGGGCCGATTACCTTTACGAGTGTCTGCAAAGAGCGTGAACTGGGAAACTAGCAGCAGCCCGCCTTGCACATCTTTGACGGACAAGTTCATCTTGCCGTCCTGATCCGCAAAGATACGCAGTTTGATCACCTTCTGTAAAATCCGTTCCACAACCAGTCGGTCGTCGTCGGGGCCGGCAGCCATCAGGACTAGCAAACCGCGCTGAATGGATCCAGAGCTTCGCCCGGCCACCGCTACGCTGGCCGAGCTAACACGCTGTATGAGTAGTCGCAAGTGTTAGTTAAATTGAACGCGGACTTCACCGCGCTTTACGGTTTCTACCTTGATTTTCTTGCCGCTTTCCCGTACGGCCGCAAACACCTTTGGATTATCGCCGTAAAAACTGAGCGTATCGGCGAGGGCAAATGCGCGACCTGGATAGGTGACTTCCCATTCCGCTGTATCGCCGTTGTAACCGCGTTCATCAATTTGTTTCACAGCGGTGGCTTGTTTCAGATCATCATGGAACAGGGCCATGTTTCTCTTGTCCAGTCCGCTGACGACCATCTTGATCTTGTTGCTGCGGGTAATGATGGCCCACTCATTCATCAAGAGCTCATGGGTCCACACGGCCAAGCCGCCCAGTTCCTCATCGGGATCGTTTGGATAGTAGGTGCCCATTACAAATTTATTGATTCCAAATTTCGCGGCTCCGATTGCGTTGACCTGCGCTCCGGTTGCGCGCTCGTCATACGTGCCAATCACCCGGCCGTCGCCCCACAAGGCGTGGACCTGCACAACACCCTGCACATTGACTGATTTAAAGGGTCCGGTGGTTGCAATTTCCTGGGGATAGGTGGATACGGAACCAAGGATTAAAATATCGGCGCCGGCCTGGGCTGCCAGGTCCTTGATCTGCTCCGAAACCTGACCGGGGTTTTGCGCTAGCTGGCTCTCGTTGCTGATAAAGCGGGTGATTTTGCTGCCATCAATAATCGTGTAGCCCTTCTTGATCAGGAAGTTTTTCAACTTGGATGTCGCGTTGGACTGCGGATCGGTAAAGCCGTGTACAATTTTGGCCGGCGTATTCATTTCTTCCCGGATCAGGATCATGGCCCGCGGATTACCGGCCAGCTGCTTCATGGTATCAATCTGATCCGATAACTGGGCAATATTGACATTGAACTGCACGGTCATGCGCAACATCTTGATGGTATCAAGCATGTATGTTTTTTCATCCAGAATTTTGTCGTTGCGGCAAATGCCCTGCGATTTGGAAAAGATTTCATTGCCAATCGATTCGCCGTCCGCAACACCGGAGGCAGCCGCCACTTGCTGTCCAATGCACTTTTCTACCGCAATGCGGCAGGCGCTGGTTTTGGCTTTATCGCGCGAGGTGTCCATGGATGTGTAAATCGGGGCCTCGCCGTTGACCACAATTTGACCGGAGTAGCATTGATCCGGGTTGATGTCATCCATGCGCGCGGAGGATCCGCCGCCGCAGGCTGCGTAGCCGGAGGTTATCGTAATGGTGATCAGCGCCAGCAGCGCTGTCTTTGGGTTGCATTGCTTCATGGTTACATTTTTTCCTAAGTATTCGCCCAATTTGTCAGCCAGCCAGGGCCGCTGTGCGGGCGATTTCTCGAGGGCCCAGTCTATAAGCCGGGAAAGGTACGGTCAATCAATTTTAATCAGGATTGTGGCGCGCGACGCCCTGCTACCGGACATTCAGGCCAGATCGCTTTGCCAGCTGAGTTGTTCCAGGGCCAGGTCGCGCTCCTGTTGCAGGGATTCGTGTTGCTGGCGGGTTTCTTTTTGGCGATCTTTAATGGCAGCCAGTTTTTCCTCGTCCTGATGCAATTGAGCCAGGTATTTTTTGCGTAGTTCCAGTTCTTCAGCTCTTTCGCCCAGGGCTTTTAGATTTTCACGAATGCGCTTTTGATTCTCAAAGAGCTCGTTGTAATCCTCGTCCAGGACGGCCTTTTCACCGGTCAATTTTTCCAATTGAAGCTGGATGTCCTGAATTGCCTGCAAGCTCGTCTTGATCCCGTCTGTAAAGTAATTCAGCTGGAAGTAACGGCGCAAATCGTCCCCGTCCAGATCCAGCACCTGGGTCTGCGAACTTCGGGAGCCCAGTTCCACGATGGGGAAGGCAAAGGCCTTGCCGGCTGGAATTTGCAATTCAAAGCGATAATAATCATCGGTTGTTTCCACCGGTTGGGGCATCTCCTTGTCCAGGTCCCAGGTTTTGGTGATCGGATGATCCAGCAGCAGTTTCAGCGGCCGTTCGCCGTTTTGATTATTAATCGTATAGATTGTTTTCTTTTCTGTACGCCAACTTAAATGCAGGGTTCCGGCGTAGATTTGAATTCGATACACACCGCGTTCGCGCGATTTATGATCGATATTGATGCGGCAGGCCAGTTCCACTGCGTAGGGTAGCAAAGCCTTTTGTCCGGATTTCAGGGTGTCCAGCATAGCTTCGCCCAGGTACTCGCCGCTTTTATAGAGTGTGACCGGACCGCCCTCGAGGACCAGCTCCGTATTGTTTTCCAGGCGCAAAACCGTCATCGGATTACCAGCTCGCAGCTTTTGATTATACAATGCCAGCTGCTCTCCCTTGAGATCGCTGCCCAGGATGGGAACCATGGCTGATTGGCCCCGTTTCACTGTGACCGGATTCTCGATGGTGTACATGTACAAATCGGCCATCTCCATTTTGTGGCGACTGACCTGGTTTTGCTGACCCATCGCCGATTCCAGATCCATGCGTTCCCCGGGTCGCATTTCGAGCTGCATGGCGCGCGAGCGTGACGGGGCCTGTTTGGCCTTGCTAAATCCCGCCGCCGCTTCGGCTGCGGGAGCCGGTACCGGCATGTCGCCTATCATCAGGTCCATTTCCGCTTCCGGGTAGACTCCCTGCTGCACAACCGGGGCGCCATAGGCGGCCTCTTCCACAATTTCAATCTCGGGTCGCTGACGATAGCGCGGCGAGTATAGATCATGGATAAAAGACACCGGCAATCCGGCTACCAGCGAAAGCTGCACATCTTGCCAGTCTGTTTCACCGGTGTTGTCCACATGGGCCCAACCCTGCAAGTAGGGGGTGCCGTCTTCTTTCAGCAGGATGCGATAGGACGTTTTCCAGACGGGGGCCGGAATACTGTAACTCAGCTGAATCTGGCGTTGCCCCGCCCCGCGGGTAAAAATTGTTAATTTTTTTAGATCGCGCCCCTTCCAATAGGGAATGGTTTCCAGTATTTTTTGTAGATCTGCGCGAGCCTTCTCATCCAGGATTTCAATGCCCTTGATTTCAATGAGCGGGATATGCCGGAGCGCACCATCGGCGGTCCAGAGCACCAGTCGCTTGATGTCGATTGCAACCTCTCCCTGGCCTTGTTGATTCTGCTCCAGACCAATCACAGCGCCGCTGATCGGCGGCGAAGCATCCATTAGAGCCACCTGAACAGGAGTGCCGCGCAATGATTGCAATAAACCGGAGAGCGAATCTGTTTGGGGAATTTCAAGGGCGATTGCAGCCAATTCATCGGCCGCGCTGCGCCCCGCATCGCAAGAGATGCTCTGAATCGTACCGCCGCCGGTATCATACACGGCCAATGATTTCAGCACATCGTTCATCTCTTCCTTTTTGAATTCCAGCTCCAGGCTGTCCGCATCAGTGACCTGGCCCAGGCATTCGAAATAGCCCATGCCGTGTTTGTAGAGGATTACGTTTTTGATTAGAGGATGCTTCGCCATTACTGCCTGCCTTTCTAGAACTATTCCAGTCATGCTGCTCTAGAGGCACAGCCAAAAATGGCCGCGTTTTGATGAGACGGAAGCGGCCAGTCGCCCGGGATGGCGCTGGTTTTTGTCTTATACGAGGCAACTCAATACCGGGCAAATAGCTTGATATTCTGAATTCGAAATTCAGGATTTGAATCTATTTTTCTGTGCTGGTTGGCGTTGCTGTTGATTCTGCCTGCGGAGCGGCCGTCTCGTTTGTGCCGGGCTGATTTTCAGCATTTTGATCCGCTTGCTTCTCGAATTCGGCTTCACATTCCGCTTTTGCCCTGGCATGTTCCTGCTCCATCAGGTCTTTTATGGCGGTCGGGCTCATAATTCCTGTCGGGGCTGCGCATTGCTGTATTTCAATCGTCTTGCTTGTTACCGACAAAAAGAGGCCACCAAGCCCTGAGATTGCAACGTCTGTCAAGGTTGCCTTTTCGGTTATTTTCCAGCTGGCATTGTGCTTCGCAAACAGCCCCTGGGACTGAAAATCTGTCAATGGTATGGATCCATACAAGGCGTACCATTGTCGATATGATTGTGCCGATTCGCATTCCGCATCAGCGGCTGCCAGTATTATTGGTTGCCCCTGGTCCGGGATAGTGATACTCCAGGAAGTGCACTGTGAAAAAGGGAGGAGCAGCAGGATTGCGACCCTAAGTTTACAAGATAAATCTGAAGAAAGCATGATTGTATTCATGACTATGGCATGCATTCATGGTGCAAACAAAAAAAATTACATCCTGACAAAAGGCAATCCACGAATAGGCTGTTACAAAAGATCATCACTGATTTTGTCCGCTGTTGTAGTCATCGTTTCGTCAGAAGCTATTCCGCCGGGTTCTTGAGCCAAGCGATTGCGTCCAATGCCCCTCAAATTGCTTGACAAAAGAGCATGGTGCCTTTCGGTCAGGGCATGGCCGTCGCCGTAAAAACCAGTCAGAAGAAATCCGCCACCAGATCTGGTGCAAAGGCTGTGCAACGCGAGCAGCCCAAAAAAACGGGCAGCTCTGCCATCGCTCGTCAGGCAAAGGACGTCATCATGGCCGGGCAAAGCACCCCCGCCGAGGCCCTGCGGATTTTTGATGCATTGCCGATTGTTGATCTGGATTTCATGATCGGCCGCTGGCAGGGATCCGGGATTCATACGGACCACCCGATGGACGGCCTGCTCGAGAATTATGCCTGGTTTGGCAAGGAGTTCATTGATGCCGATCATGTGCATCCCCTGCTGTTTACCAATGCATCCGGCAGTTTGTTTATCGTCAACCCGGCCCGCATGCCAATGGGTTTGGCCTTGACCCAACAATGGCTCAAGCGGCCCTTTATGCGCGGTCTGTTTCGATTATTCCGTTTTCTGCTGACTACCGCGCAAACCAAAGCGCGTCTGCGCATGACCGAGTTGCGCGGTAAAGTTTCCGCGACCATGTGTTACGACGACCTGCCGATTCATGATTGTTTTCGGCGCGTCGATCCAAACACAGTCCTGGGCTATATGGATTTCAAGCATATGGATGCGCCCTTCTTTTTCGCCCTGCGGCGCACCGGCGACTGATGGGCGAGTCTGCCTGACCATCCCTCTGGTCTTAGTGCAGGCAGGCCTCGTTCGCGTTATCATCCAGGGTTCCGCTTAATAAATCCGCCAGGGCCTCATCGACAGACCCGGATTTACTCAGGTAGACCTGCTTGTCCGCGGAACGCAGCTCATCATAGAGACGCCGGCCCATGCCGCCGGCAACCACGACGGCGCAATCGGACAGGGCTTCCAGGATGCCGGCATGACTGTGATCGTGCCCGCCCTCGTGTTGATGGCCGGAATGGGCATGATGAGTAAATGTGTTGGGCCGGTATACGCGCGAGACCTCGGCTCCCTGATGCGTTTCAATGATGACAAAGCCTTTGGTGCGGCCAAAGTGGCGGGCCAGCGTGCTTTGATCGTCAGATGCGATAGCTGTTTTCATCGTGTGTACCTCCGCTGATTTTAAGGTAGCAGGGCTGCCCGGCGGACAAGGGTCAGTCAATAGCAAGGAACAAAAAAGTCCTGAATCCGGCAATATCATTTTCGGGGCAGCGACCTTCGTTTAAAGACCGCCGGCAAAGGTGATGAAAAAACAGACCGACCAACTGCGCTGCTGGCCGGCTCTTAAAATAAATACGGATTACCGCAGCCGAGCGCTAGCGCAAGCGCTCGGCAAAGAGTTGCAAGGCCTCTTGATAGTCATCTCGCTCTGGCGCGCTGGTCTGTATGGCTTGCAGCAGATCCTGGCCACGGGTCGGCTCGGCGCTGCGGGCATAGGCCTCGAGGATATGCAGACCGGTTGAAAGGCTGTCTTTGGCTGGCTGATAGGCCGCCTGA
Source organism: Leptospiraceae bacterium (assembly GCA_020441005.1). GTDB lineage: Bacteria > Spirochaetota > Leptospiria > Leptospirales > Leptonemataceae > JAGRNA01. Next base: position 10,708 of record JAGRNA010000096.1, on the reverse strand, counting down.
ATCGGGCCGGTGATGAGCTCCAACTGACCCTGCTTGCCCATGGCGGCGATAAACTCATCCAATCCGCTTGTTTGCGGAGAAATGAGCTTGAACAGGGAAACAAGTAACGCAGCCAGCGACTCAAAGTGACCGTGTTCCAGCTCATGCACTGCCAGGGCGTAGAGTGGATTGGGATCGCCGGTTCCATCAATGAGCTCACGCATTTGGCGGCGAAACTCGGCGTCGCCATAGGTATCAAAATAGAGCGGCGCCCAAACGCGCAAGTAGTCGTAGTTGGTGGGATCCTTGCCCACACAGGTATTGAGCAGCGCCAGGGCCTCTTCATTTTTGTTGGCTTTTTTTAATATCTGGCCCAGTACAAACTGCTGGCGAATATCGGACGGTATCATGGCGACCGTTTCGCGCATCAATGACTCGGCCTGATCTAGTTCGCCCAGTTCCATCAGGGTCAAGCCATAGTAGTGTCGAGGTCGACCGGGATCCGCATCGATCTCGAGCAAACGCTTACAGGGTTCCACGCAATGCGCGGCCAGACCGTCGCGCAAGGTTTGCAAGATCAGACTGGCCAGGCCATCGGCATCATCCCAGACTTCCTGAAACAGGCCCGGCAGCTTGATCTCGGCGTATTGCTCTTTGGTCATTTCAATGATTGGCCCCTCGCCATTGCTGCCAACCAGTTCCATTTCCATGTTGTCCGTATGCTCTGTGCTCACAGGTCAATGTGGCGATGGAATCGATTATTGCCAAGCCGGAAAAAGGGGCGAAATCGAATATGATTTGATGAGTATGGTATTTGTTAACAAGCTATGAGTATTGCTTTCTGGGCCGACATCATTTGCCAAACTCTCAAACCGGCATATATTTTAACCAGGCTTAAATGATGAGATAGTATTATTAAAAAAAAGACATCATAATTGCTTTTTCCTTGCAGCTTCGACTTCTCTGAATTTGATGTTCACATGAAAAATATCCTGAAAATACAATTGATAGCTTTGTCGTTTTTGCTGTTGACTGGCTGTTTCACATTTAAATATGGTCCTGTTCCTTATATGGAACCGGGTGGAACAGGTGCGAATCCTGATTCAGCGCCTATTGCATCTAGCTGTGCGTCAATGATGACCCATGATTTCTTTTCTGATTTATGGAAAAAAACAGCTGAGAAGTCGAAAACCATCGAAAACGCGACACTAACATTGCAACCTTCCGGATTGCAGGGTTGTCTTGAGTTGCGTGGTACTGCCAAGTAACCAAAAAGCATTTATCTGGAGATTAATATGAAAAAACTTATCATTTACACTATAATTTTTATCGTGGCCGCGTCTTGCGCGCAGCATTGGGGTAATTTAAAGCGGATATCAGCAGACATTCCTAAAGGGAATGTTGCAACGGAACAAGTAGTAGCGGGCAAGCATTGTAAGTATTTTTCCACGATGCGTACACCTTCGACGGTGGAAGATGCACTGAATGTTGCCCTTGCGGATAATCCCGGTGTTGTAGGCATCAAGGATGTTGAAATTGAATTCTATCGACAGACTTTTCTGCAGTATTGGTGCGTAACTGTTACTGGTAAAGCAGTCAAAGCAAAATAAGCGGGTAAAGCATTTGCATAAGGAGCGTAATGGCTTTGTAGAACACGTCTTTTACCATGCTGCACGCTAAGCAGATTGCAGTCTGTTGAATTGTGAACTTTCTAAGGTTTGGAGGGATAAAACACAACAGACTGGATCTGCTTGCCCTTCAGGTTCTGTGAGTACACAATCTCGGCCTGCATAGAACGGGCTGGCTGGTACAATTCGATCGCTTGCACAATATCGTAGACTTGCAGGCTGTACTTGATGGCCGCTACCGCGGTCTCAAGACCAATGAAGCGCTCCTTGCTGGTCGTGCGTTCTATTGTATCGGCGCTGGCCACAAACCATTTATACAAGCGCAGCGCGGCACTTGTTTTGTTGTAACGATCTAGCGTCAGCTCGAACTCGGGCAAGAAGGCCTCTGTTTTGTGAAACACGACCCGCACAGCCTGTCGGTGCTTCGCCGCATGGTTTAAGCGCTGTGACAGAGTTTTATCAAAGAGCTCGTCGTCCACATACTCGATTACATCACAATGGGAGTACAGATTTTGACACAGATCACCATAGCGTCGATGCACAAAATACACATACATGACGCTTTGATCGAAAGGATTATAAAGCAGTTTGGCATGGTAGTTGGCCGCAGCTGAATAGGTAAAATAGTTGCGAATGCGGCTGTACAGGTCAAAGCCGGTTTGCAAAATATCGCCAGCCAGCGGCAGTTGCGCAAGCGTCGAATCAGCGCGGTAATTGAAAGCCACCGCCTCGATTGAAACTTGACCATCCCGTTTGGCTGTGTCGCGCAACCAGGTGACGACCGTAGCCAGCTTGTCGTCGCTCATTTGATAGCGGCCCTGCGGAAACTCGATCAAAAGCCTGGCGCTGCCTTTTTCCAGCCACTGATGCAATTGATCGTCGATCTTGTCTGATTGAAAGTAAAGCTGCCGGCAATTTGGATCGCCTTCGCAGTCGATCTGATCGGCTTGACTGGAAATTGTGCTGACCATGGAATCGGACTGATTCGTCAAGATTGTCGATTCGATCCTTTCCTGCTCAACTGGATCATAGTCAGCCTGATCCAGATGCGTTTGGGCGGCTGTTTGCCGGTCACTGATCTGTGATGACGGGGTAAGGTTATCCGAATCGGCTGGCTCGGCTGGATCTGCTTGCAGCCCCAATTGAACCGGCTGGATCAGGATTGTCGCAGCGTAGGCCATGCAAATAAAAATCAGCAGAAACCGGCCGGATTGGTTGCAGTATCTGGAACAAGCCTTGATCATAATTGATATTATTGATTGGACTGCCTGTGATCGCTTTTTGTTGCCCAAAAAGTCCGCCCTGCCGGGCAAAGACTGATGGCGGTGCAGAATGCCAGGGCGCATGAAAAAGCTGACTGATAACTATTCTGATTTACGATATCTACCATGCCCAATTGCTTAGCTCTATGGCAGATACGGTAACGCATCCATCCCCATCCCGATCCACAATCCTGATCACCGGGGCGACCGGCTTTATTGGCGAGCATATCTGCCGGACTCTGCTGGACGCTGGTTACCGGGTGCGCGCTGTGCATCGCAAGAGTACCCGCATATTGCCGTACCAGCATGCCGATCTGGAATGGGTGGCGGGCGATTTCAGTAATCTGCATGCCCCCGAGCAATGGGCTCCGTACTTGAAAGATATTGCCATCGTGATCAACTCGGTTGGTATCATTAGTGAAACTCGCTACCAGAGTTTCCAGGACCTGCACGCGCGCGCCCCGATGGCCCTGTTTCAAGCGGCTGAAAACAGCAAAGTCAAACAAATGATTCAAATCTCGGCCCTGGGGGCGGATCAAAAGGCGCGCTCGGCCTACCATCTTTCAAAAAAACAGGCGGATGACGCTTTGCGCCAAAGCTCGGTACGGCATTTGATTCTACAACCTTCTATTGTATACGGTCCGGGCGATCACAGTATGCCTGTGTTTCAGGCCCTGGCTGCCATGCCGGTGATACCTGTCCCGGGCAGCGGTCAACAATTGGTCCAGCCCGTCCATGTATACGACCTGGCGGCCGCAGTGTTGCAAGCAGTTCAAAAACCGCCCAAAAACAATCTGACTTTGCCAGTCACCGGGGCCCGGCCGCTCACCATTGATGAACTGCTGCAGACCCTGAGTTTATGGTACGGCAAACGCAAGGCGCGTCTGTTGCATATACCCAACTGGTTTATGGCACTGATGGCCCAAATCGGCAGTCTGATCCCGGGTGCATTGTTTAACCGTGAAACCTGGCAGATGCTGCAAGCTGGCAATGCGGCCGATGCCCGTCCGTTAGAGCAGGAGCTGGGAGTTGCCGCTAGAGACTTGAGGGATCACTATGCTCCATACAGCGCCAGCACCTGGCAAAAGCTGAACAGCGGCCTGTTTCTCTGGCGGCATCTATTGACCCTCAGTCTGGCTTTGGTCTGGATTGCATCCGGGTTGGTCTCGCTTTTTTGGGCGCGGGCGATGGGCTATCATCTACTGGCGCGCGTGGGACTGGGCGGTGTTTTTATGGACCTGGCTTTTTATGGCGCATCGCTTTTGGACATCAGCCTGGGCCTGTTGGTCCTGAAACGCTATCGGCCCTACACGCTGGCCTGGGTACAGACCCTGCTGGTCGGCCTGTACACCCTGGTGATCAGTATGGCTTTGCCGGAATACTGGGGCGATCCTTTCGGTGCGGTGCTCAAGAACGTGCCGTTGATTAGCGCCTTTCTGGTCTGGGGGGCGCTTGAGCACGCCTGGCAGAAGCAGCAATCACAATGACACTGTATTTACTACTGAAAACGATTCATATTCTGAGTGCAGTGGCGATGTTTGGCGCCGGCGGAGCCACCGCGCTCGTAAAATTCATGAGCGATCGGCAAGCCAATCTGCGTATTCGGCACTTTATCAACCGGCATGTGGTCAAGGCCGATTTATGGATTACCACCCCATCGGTTCTGTTGCAACCGATCACCGGGCTGTGGCTATTCGACCTGATGGGACTGCCCTGGAGCAGCACCTGGATTCTGGTGAGCCTGGTATTATTTGTGATTGCCGGCGTGTGCTGGCTGCCCGCTGTCTGGCTGCAGCTGCGCATGCGTGATCTGACGGCTCAGGCCCTGGAAAGCGGATCCGACCTGCCGCCGCATTACGATGCTTATGTAAGGCTATGGGTCCTCCTGGGCATACCGGCCTTCCTGGCCATGTTTGCGATCGTGGCCTTGATGGTATTCAAGCCGGCTTGAGTTTAGGGGGCCGGGACGACCGGATATTCTTCTTCGGCTTTGGCCGGCTCTTTCAGGATGTCAAGCCGTAGCGCTTCCAGATGCGGGTTGGACAATTGAATGTACTGCAAATCGCGAAATAGTGACATTTTTTTAGTATTGTAGCCGGCGTCCCGCAGGGCATCCAGCACCAGCACTACCAGCTCATGAATATCAGCGCGGGTGTATTCGAATTCCTTGAACATCAAGGACAGGATTTCAATATCCGGATCTTCCAGCACGGCCCATAATCCCATCTGGGCACCGACCAGGATCATACGCTGATCGCGGGGAGCCAGATGCGCCACCCCTTCCTCGAGGCGATTGTAAAGGCGGTCGAAGAAACCCTGAATGACCTTTTCCGAAACATCAATCGCGGACGCGATGAAAGCCGGATTGAGATTCAAATGTACCGGGTCGTTCTTAGGAGGGGCCGGTCGCCGCATTTCAGCGCAGTGGCCCAGCAGCTGGACCGTGCGATCCGGATCAACCCGAAAGCCGCTAATCACAAATGGCTGCCACTTTCGATCGTGATGAATGACCATGTACAAACGGGCCAGAAGCTGCCACTCGAAAAAGGATTCGCCGCTGCGATCAGCCATTAACTGCATGACCAGCTCTTTGTCTTTGGGTCGTTCCGGAATGCTGGCCACATGACCCAAAAAACGGCCGCTGGCCTTGCCTTTCATAAAAAAGCGCTGCTTGTAAAGCATGTAAAAAATGGCGAAAAAGATCAGTACAAACAAGGCAAAGAAAAAGACGTTGCGCAAGTGCAGTACAGTATTGCTACGCATGCCTGGAAATAGAATTTGATAGAAGCCGGGGTACGCAAGGGAAAGCAGCCAAAGAGCCATAACCAGCGGGATCAACACCAGGGTGAGCCGGTAGGTATTCCGGAAAAGGCGCTTGTATTTTTTGGGAGGCTCTTTGGATCGATTCGGTGACATGATCAGTGAAAGTTGGTATCATATTAAAATCGCGCAGCGACTGTCGAGGTACTTTAGATCCAGCCGGGCGAACAAATGCGCTCAGCTCGCAGCGGCGGGACAGACCGTGTTCAGATAGCAGCCCGCACAGTCGGGCTTGCGGGCCTTACAGAACTCCCGGCCCAAAAAAATCAAATAGAGCGACCAATACAGCCAATACTGACGCGGCAATATCTGCATGAGATCACGCTCAATTTGAATAGCGTTCGCCTTGGGCGCCTGGCTGAGTCCCCACAGACGGCTAATCCGGGCCACATGGGTATCCACAACAACCCCTTCGGCTGTCTTGAATAGCTCGTTTTGAACCACATTGGCCGTCTTACGGCCGACACCCGGCAGACTTTGCAGGGTTTTTAAATCCGTCGGAATCGAGTCCTGTAGGTCCTGATCCAGTTTGCGAGCAAAGCCCTGGATACTTTTGGCCTTGTTTTTGTAAAAACCGGTCGAGTAGATTTTTTCTTCCAGCAGCTGGATTGGTTTTTGATAGAATTGCGGCAGCTCTGTGAACTCAGCAAACAAGGCGGGCGTCACCTGGTTGACCCGTTCATCAGTGCACTGGGCCGACAGAATCACCGCGATCACTAGCTGCCAGGGCCTGGTCGGGTCGTAATGCAAGGGACAAACCGGTTGGCCGTAGCGCCGGGCCATCCGCGGATAGAGTTTTCGCACCAGCTTTTTTTGACGCTCAAAGTCCGCGTATGGATCAGGCATCAAGCCAGTCTGGCAAGTGCTGCGGCCCGGTCACCAGGTTTTAGCGTTCTTTGGTGCCGGGCGCCTGCCGGCCGGGGAGAAACCCGCCTGATGAAGCGCGGCTGTAGCTCTTGCTCCGCAATTGCACTCAACCTGGCCGGACGCGTAAAACGTCCTGTTTTAAGCGTCCGGTGGCTGCGCACTCCTGCGAACACTGAGCGTTGTCGAAGTGTCGCTTGCCAGGTGAGCGCAATTGCTTCACTACATCTGCCCGCACTATCATCAGGCGGCCAAACGCTGGCGCATTTGGGGAACGGGAGTTTTCCAATGGCTGCCCAATCCTGCTCTGTTAACAAGACAATGCGATTGTCCAGTTATCCGGCCGGCACCGCGCCCTCCGGCTTACTTGTTCGCTTGTGCTCACTCGTAGACACGTCGGTCGCTGACGCGGGTCATACTGCAAGTGAAGTTGCCTTTGCTGCGTGAATAATTCAAGTGCCACCCCAGCTGGTAGCCGGCAACTTTTGGATCCTGTCAAGTTAAGCTCACAGACTACGCTTGTCCGGAGAAACCGGGAAGCTCACCAGGCAAAACTCTGTGGTCTCTGCGATCTCTGTGGTTCAATTTTTTACCACAGAGGCCACGGAGTAAACCGAGGGGCCGCGCCCTTGAGCTTCCCGACTGAGGCTAGTGGGCCATCCAGGCAACCTCAGGCCAGATCTGAACCCCCGAGTGTGAGGGCGGGAGGTAAGGCGGCTGGGCTCCAAATATCCGCCTGAAAAAGCAGGCCCCGTCAGCCCGCCCTGGTCGGGCACTTGACCCACTTATCATGCGACGGGCATTCTGTCAAGATTTTTTTGGCTGCTCAAAATTTTCGAAAAATGCGAATCCTTGTCACACCCCTGTGGTATGATATACTTGGGGAAGTATATTCTCAGTCCCTCGTTCTCAAACACATGACGGAACTCCAGTCTATCGCGGCTCCATAACTCAGACTCCTGTCGCCGGGCCAATTCTCTCCGCGGCGTCCGTGCCGCTTGAATTCACCACATTGCGTGATGAATTCAAACTTCCTGTGCTTGGCGAGCAGCAAACACAGATTTCATTGCCACTGCTTGTATACACAATCATTTATCCTGTGTTTCATCCGCAAAAAGCTCCCGCTGCTCTTCGTCTACAAAGCCGTCCGGTTCGGCCTGCGGAGTCTGCCAGTCCAACAGGCTCGAAATCTGGACTGGCACAATCTCTTGCAACAATTCAACGGCCTGTGTTCTTTCTGACAGCACATCCTTGATGCACTTGTCGTGCGGGTTATGGACCGACACCGGCTTGTTTTATCTATTCTGAGCCCCAGGATTCAACTCAGGGCAATTGAAATCATCCTTCTACAATACCGGGCACAGTGATGTCCTCGTCCAGGTTTTCCCAGCGCAGTGTATATCCGTTCAAGCGCAGTTCAACAGCCTGAAGTTCTGCATCAGATGCCGATTTTAAAATTTTGAAACGACTGGCCGGAAATCCAATAATGCGTGAATCCGTCAGCTCACAAAAGATCATACGTCCCTCTGCCCAGGCCCTGACTGCGGCCGGTTCTGTGGTTTGCTCTTTAGCGGCGGTGGAACTCATAATACTTCTCCATTAAAAATTCCTGGTTTTCGTAAACCAGTTGTTCTATTTTGCGCAAATCAGCCGGTTTGATTCCTCTATTGCCAGACAATCGAATCGGATGTAGCCAAAACTAGCATTTACCGTCATAATTGGCGACATGGATATGCCCAGGCTTCAACCCTTCGTTTGAGTAAAAATGAAGCCGCAATGAGCCAATGCGCAAAACTGTCGGCATTTGAAAAAAATGGCAGCCAATCAAAGTACTGCAAGTCTTTTTTTAGACTACGCGGCCCAGGCCAGCTTTGCTGACCATAAGCTGCCAGACTCCGGCATAGTGGTCGCAAAGCGAGTGCTGTCCTGTGCGATCAGGGAGCAATGCCATGGACTCGAACACTTCACTCCCATCCTGGGAGGGCTGTATCACAAATACGAGTGGAGGGAGGCTGCATGACGGGAATTTGGTAAAGTTTTATAATTTTCGGCAGTGCAGGATTAATTTCTTGACTAAAGGCAAGATTATGTCTATATGGGCTATAGGCAATATTTTTCATTTCTGGCTTATTGTCAAGATTATGCAAAAACGAGTTATTACCAGCAGGATTACTTTAGGCGCGGTCATTCGGGATGCTCGTAAAAAGCAGGGCTTAACCCAGATCGAGCTCGGTACCAGATCCGGTTTTGATCCCTCTACCATCGTTGCTCTGGAATCCGGGACCAAGAACTTCAGATTTGATACTGTTGCCCGTATATGTGGCGTACTCGGACTTGAAATCCTGATCCAGGTAGTTCCGGAGGTAGATCCCTGGAAAGACTGAATGTATATCTGAATGAATCTCTCACTGGAGTTCTTTCCTTTCACAAAAGTGGGCGTTTGGAATACACTTATGATCCGGATTGGCTTTCGGATCCAGACGCTTTGCCATTATCTCTTTCACTGCCCTTGCAAACGAAAACCTATAGCGGCAGCATTGTTGAAAATTATTTTGACAATCTGTTACCAGATAACATAGCAATTAGAGGGCGTATTGCTTCCATTACCCAGGCCAAATCTGAACATGTTTTTGACTTATTGTCAACGACCGGAGCTGACTGTGTCGGTGCGCTGCAATTATTGCCCGAGGCTCGTCGACCAGACATAAAGAAAATCAAGTCGCAAACGATCAGCCCGGCCAAAATTGCTGATCGGTTGCGCAACCTTAGAATCAATCCACTCGGAATGCAAGCCAATGAAGACTTTCGGATTTCGTTGGCTGGTGTGCAAACCAAAACAGCTTTTTTAAAACTAAAGAATAAATGGCACATACCACTAGGCTTCACTCCAACCAGTCATATATTCAAACAGCAAATCGAAACTGATTTTAACCAATTCATGGGTGCTGATCTGACTTTAACCGTAGAAAACGAATATCTTTGCCATCTGATATTCAAAGCCTTTGAAATTCCGATCGCCAATTGCAGCATCTCTGATTTTGAGGATCAAAGAGTTTTGGTTGTAAAACGGTTTGATCGCAGCTGGAAAGAAAATGGTCTTTGGCTCGCTCGGGTACCGCAGGAAGATTTCTGCCAGGTCTATGGAATCTCTTCTAACAGAAAATATGAAAACGAAGGAGGACCTGGAATTAAAGCGATCATGGACATTCTGGCCTCCTCGGCCAAATCCTATTCTGATCAATTGATATTTATAAAAACTCAAATTTTATTCTGGTTTCTATTGGCCATCGATGGTCATGCTAAAAACTTCAGTATATTTCATTTAAAAGGTGGTCGATTTTGTTTGACACCGGTATACGATGTCCTCTCGGCCTGGCCGCTGGAAACCGGGAATTTTCACAGGCAAAAGCTAAAAATGGCTATGGCTGTAATAGGGAAAAACAGGCACTACAACTGGCATCAGATTTCGAGCAGACACTGGCTATCTACAGCATCCTTTTGTGGTATCAATCCTGCGGATGTATCGACTTTTATTGAGCTTATCTGTGATACTCTTGATAAAGTCATCGATGCCATTCAGACCAAATTGCCGCCGGATTTTCCAGATAGAGTAGCCACAACAATATTCGAGGGCATGAGATTTACCAGAAATAAAGCTAAAAAATAACTTGCCAGTTCTATCAGCTTACCGGACGGCGCATCCATCGCGATACGGTCCGCAAATACTGGCCCAGACGCGATCCCGATCCCTTGAAGGTATTACAATGGAAGCAGTTTCTTAAGTTACACGCGCTGGATATTGCAGCCATCGATTTCTTTACCCTGAAACGCTGGGGCTTTTCCCCGTTATACTGCTTTTTTGTCATTCCTCATCATCGCCGGGAATTGCTGCATATCAATGTTATCGCCCATCCGACAAGCGACTGGATCAAGGGATATCCTTCTTTTCTTGGGCTCAAGAAAGAAGCAAAAGAATGCCCGCTTGCGATTGTCTTATCCTGAGACAAAACCAGCGATTGAATGAGCGTGGCATCCGTGCCGCTTGGTTTGTCGCAAGTAATCAACGGGGGTTTGGGGGCGTGCTCCCAAATACTTTGCCATAAGCAAAGTTATTTTCGCATACATCGCGACTGAATAAGGAGCGATGCTAAAATC
>JAGRNA010000095.1 GCA_020441005.1 Leptospiraceae bacterium | reverse complement strand
GTGCGCCTGGCGATCAGAGCAGACAGTCAAGACCGTTATACATTCAGGATCACTGATACGGGCAAGGGGATTGCACCGGAATACCAGGAGTCCATCTTTGGCAAGTTCACCCAGGTAAACAAGAAAAATGACAGTTTTGTGCGCGATGAGTCTGGCTCTGGTCTGGGACTGTTTATCTCCCAAAGCCTGGTCGCCCTGATGGGTGGCCGGATTGAATTGGAGAGCGAGCCCGGCCAGGGTAGCCGGTTTCATTTTTCGATTGCATTGCCCCCAGCGACCCCCGTGCCGGTACCAAAGACCTTGCCTGTTGGCCAAAAAGAGTTTGCGGAACTCAGAATTCTTTTGGCCGAAGACATCCACATCAATGCCTTTTTGGCCAAAACGGTGCTGGAGAAAGCCCGGCACCGGGTTGACGTCGCCCAAAGCGGTGCAGAAGTGCTGGAATTGCTGCAAGCCGGGGAATACGACCTGATTCTGATGGACATTGAAATGCCGGTAATGGACGGCATCCAGGCCACTCGTCAGATCCGTAACGGTGGTGCCGGAGAACAAAAACGGCGGATACCGATCATTGCCATGACGGCCCATGTGCTCGCGGATGTGCGCGAGGCCTGTCTGGAGGCCGGAATGAATGGCTTTATTACCAAACCGATCGAGATCAGCGGCCTGAATGCAGAAATCAGTAATGTGCTCCAGATTTGGGCATAGGACCATTTTTCAGGCAGCGCGGCTAAAGAATTTGGCCGTCCGGATTCAAATCTCGCTACCCTGGCGGCCGATATATACCCTGCGGAATCGTTTTGAGGTTTATTATGCGTTTTCATCTTTTATTACAACTGTCAAGCCGGCGGCTTTTCATCGGAGCCCTGTTTGTTGCGCTGGTTGGCATCCAGTCTCAAGAAAAAAGCGCGACGGACCCGGCCGCACCTTCCGAGCTGGATGAATACATCCAGGTGCGACCCTTCAGTCAGGGGCAAAAAGAGCGTTATGACTCGCTAATTGGGCAGATTGCTCTGGTGCAGACTAAAATCGAATCCTATTATGAACACCTGAAACGAAATGGCGAGGACGATTGTCTGCTGCATCACGGCGGTGAGAAGATTTATTGCCAATACTATACCATCCCGGAGGACAATGTGACCTGGGTGCCGCTCCAGGCAACGAAAGTCAGCCTGTATGGCCGCCGCGAAAAAATGATGTACAATGAAATGGCCTACTTTCGCTGGCAGGGCACAAAAATTGTAGAGTATTTCTTTGAAACTCGCAAGGGCTATCTGGGCAATGATCACACCCTGCACCGCCTCTTTTATGGCAATTCGATCGCTGGCGATGCCAAATCGGTCGATGAAACCAAACCGCCGATGGGTCTGGTCATCAACGAGGTCCTGCCAACCGGCAAGGGCACGCTGGCGCGCTTTGCCTTTGCCGAGAGCAACAAGGTCTTTGACAAACAGCATGATCAGGTGGAAATCAACGGCAAAAAAATCACATTGGGCACAATTTACCTGCGCGAACCGGAGGAGCGACTACGAGTGGTGCGCAAGTATCTGGATTTATTGAAGCGGCTGGAAATGCGGCTGCAATGGAATGTGCACATTGATAACGAACGGCGCAAGGCTCAATTGGATAGCATTCTGCGCGAGTCTTATTAAGACACCCGGCGAAACGAAAGGCTTGCCAAAGGCGAGCCGCGCCTGATCATCCCCCCTGCCATGTCGAAACGTCTCCTGTTGATCGGTTTAGTATTATTATTTTTACAGTGCGTTGTGGTTTCGGCTCTCTTGTGGGGCCGTAGTCATCGTCCTGAGCGGCCGCAGAATCTGGTACGGAGCGACCGTGTAGCGCTGGTGGCCCGTCTGCTGGAGCGAATGACTCTTGAGCAAAAGGTAGGGCAGCTGCTGCATATCGGCATGCGGGGCAAGGGTGCTGAGCGCGGGGTGGTTAGTGATATAAACCGCTATTATCCCGGTGGGGTGATTCATTTCGCTCACAACTATGGCAGCGCGGACACTATTCGGCAGATGAATCGCGACCTGCAATACGCTGCCATCAAAGCCGGCCCGATTCCGTTGTTTATCAGCACCGACCAGGAAGGTGGTCGGGTGGTGCGGGTTGGACCGCAGGGCACAACTCAGTTCCCGGGCGCTATGGCTACCGGTCAGGCCGCTGATCCCGGGCTCTCCCGTCAGGCGGCCTTTGTGATGGGCCGTCAGCTGCTGGATCTGGGCATCAATTTGCCCTTGGCGCCGGTACTGGATGTGAATAATAATCCGGCCAATCCGGTCATTCAGACCCGTTCCTTTGGTATGCGGCTTGAGCAAGTAGAAACGAGCGGCATCGCCTGGATGCGCGGCTTGCAAATGGCCGGTTCCACTCCGGTGATCAAGCATTTCCCTGGACATGGTGATACCAGCATTGATTCGCACCTGGATTTGCCCGTGATTCGTAAAACGGCCGCTGAATTGAGCGCGCTGGAATTGAAACCCTTTCAACAGGCAATCGCGTCCGGTGCTGATGTAGTCATGACGGCGCATATTCTTTTTCCAGAGCTGGATCCCGATGATCCGGCTACTCTGTCGCCCAAAATACTGAAAGGCCTGTTGCGGAGGCGCCTTGGCTTTAGCGGACTAATCATGAGCGATGCCATGGAGATGAAAGCCGTCGCCCGCCGTTATGGCCAGGGAGAGGCAGCGGTTAAGGCCTTTGCTGCCGGTGTGGATGTGATCCTGTTGACCAGTGATGGTCCGATTATCGGTCGCATGCACCAGGCCTTGCTGCGCGCGTTCAAGAATGGCAGCCTGTCCCAGGCGGATTTGAATCTGGCAGTGGCCCGGCAGCTGGATCTCAAATTACGCAAGGGCATACTGTGGCGCTGGAACCAGGATTTAATCAGGCGCGAGACGAGTCCGGTTGCCCTGGCCCGTCTGGAACAGGATTACAAGGCGAATGGCGAACGGCGACAGTCCGAGTGGCAGCGACTGCAAATGCTGGGTTCGGCTGCAGTCCACGGGCCGGATTATATCAATCAGCAATTGTCGCGTAAATCAATTCGCTCCTTAGGGCAGTCCTGTAATGTCGCCCGGCTGCGTCAGGATCCCTCAGACCAACACCGCACGTCTCATTCCAGACAACGTCGGTTTTATTACCAAAGCGGGATTATGTATGACGAGGCCCGTCTGCGCGGCTGGCAGGTACCAACGGAGCTGGTGCGCCTGACGGGCAGCCGGCAGTTACGGGGCATTGCCGCTATGACCGCCGGCACAGTGGTTGTGGAACTCCACGAACACAATATTCCGGAGTGGAACCGAATGGTGGCCAGCCTGGATCACCGTCCAGATTCACAGCTGCACCTGGTCGGGCTATATACCGGCAATCCTTTTCTTACATTACGTTATCCTGCTCAGGGCTGTCTTTTGGCTTCCTTCTCACCGACGGTATTCTCGCGCCGGGCGCTGGTCTATCAATTGGAGACCGCCGATCAAATTCCAGCGGCAGATTTGCAGCTGACAGCCCTGCAATCGGAGCCTTAGACTGCACCGGCTGCGACAGGCAGACAAACTGGGCATTTATATCCATGTGCCCTGGTGTGTGCAGAAATGCGACTATTGTGATTTCTTTTCACTGCCTTTAGGCAGTGATGCCTTTGATCAAAATAGAATAGCCCGCGTGCCCCGGGCGCTGGCCGAACCCTGGCTTAAGGCTCTCGAGCAGGAGCTGGATCAGCGTCTGGATACGCAATTTTCAGGGCGGACTGTCAATACGATCTATCTGGGCGGTGGAACGGCCTCGCTCCTGCGTCCCCGGGTTTTGGCCAGCGTACTCGAATTGATTCAAAGCCGGCTGTCCCTGGATGAAGATTGTGAAATCACCCTGGAAGCGAATCCGGAAAATACCAGTCCACAACAGTTGCAGGCCTGGTTTGCGGCCGGCTTTAACCGCTTGCATGTCGGTTATCAGACCCGCGATGCCCGGCGTCTGACAGACTTGAACCGCTATTTTGATGCCGAATCCTATCGTAGTCTGCCCGAGCGGCTGGCGCAATCTCCTTTTGACAACTGGGGCCTGGATTTGATCTACGGCTTTGGCTCGCAGACGGCGCTTGAATTTTATGCGGATTTAAAGGCTGTTTTAGAGTTTCAGCCGCAGCACTTGTCCCTCTACAGCTTGACTGTGGAGCCGGGCACAGCCCTTGCTCGCAAGCTGGGATCCCGGCAGCCGGGTGCCGCCGTTGCAATGCAGACCCTGGCTCCCGATGAAGACCTGCAGTCGCGCATTTTTGGTGAGCTGCCAGAGCGCCTGGCCGCTGAGGGCTACGAGCAGTACGAGGTCTCGAACTACGCCCGGCCCGGGTATGCGAGTCGGCATAACCTGCGTTATTGGCTGTGGGAATCCTGGATCGGGCTGGGCCCGGGAGCGCATGGATTTACCGGGCAAAAGCGTTATCAAAATACTCGCCTCCTGGACCGCTGGCTTGCGGCGCCGGCCGGCGCTGCCCTGCAAGCCGGGGACGTCCGGCTGGAGTTTCCGATTGGTTACCTGCGTTTATGCGGTGATCTGAGTCCGGCTTTCTATGAAAGTATTATACTAGAGTCGCTGGCTGCCGAGTCGGTTGAGCCTCCCGGGCAGGCCTGGCCGGGTATAGACGCATTATTTCGGGAGTGGCAAGCGGCCGGATACCTGAAGCCCGGCAGTGAACCGGCTACATGGCGCTGGACAGCCAACGGTCTGGCCTGGCTGGATGACCGCATCCTGGAAGCCAGTCGGATTTGAAGGCCGGCTGAGGTCAAAAGCGGATCGCGGACTAAGCACAGTCCGGGCGTCTATTGAGCGCGAGCGCGGGCCGTTAGTCCAGGAGTCCCAGCTCGGCGGCCAGCTGGAACATGGCTGTCGCGGCCGCTTCTTTGGGAAAGGGGTGGTCCAGGTTGGGCGAGCCGAAGCGCATTGCTTTTGGAAAAGGGCTGTAGGATAAATCCCAATGATGGCCATGCATCATGGCCAGGTCAGTGGCCATCGGGATCTTGATTTTAGCCTGATCCTGGGTGACCTGCATATCATTGTTGGCATCAAAGGTATTTAGCCGGTTGACGCCCTGAATTTGAAAATAGGGCACTTCGGTGACCGTGGTAGAGCCGGTAATATTGAAAATGGGTATGTTCATTTGATCAATGGTCTCGGAATGCTCTTCCAGAAAGCGCGATCGGACCGGTGTGGATGTGTCGGCAATGCAGGTCCGGATGTCGAATTCGCCCAGCCGCCGCAGGGCACCGCCTTCCATGTTGATCACCGGCGAGACCATCTTCATCAACGAATCGATCCGGCTTTGGGCCTTCTCGAGCGGGATATCCTCGATGCTTGCCAAAATGTCGTCGGCCAGATAGGACCCGCCCGTAGCCCCAGCCCAGTTAAAAATGCAGCGCACCCGGCTGGCTACCTCTGGATTGGCGACCAGAAATTCCAGGGTATCGGGCATGCCCTTGCTATAGGTGATAATAAACACATCCCCCGGCGCCTGAGCTTGTTCTGCTGTAATGATCTCACATTGGGCATTTAAACCGCGCCCCTGATCGAAGGCCGCCTTTAAATCGGCCATATTGGCCTGGCAGCCCCGCATGGGGTGTAAATCGGCGCGCAGGATTTTGAGGCCGGTCTTTTGCTGTAGCGCAGGAAAGGCCTCCTGAAACGCACGCACGGGCAAAAGCCCGTTCAGCATACCGGGACTAAAAAGCAGGGTGGCATTGAAAGCTGCCGGCACCTGAGCCGGGGGCATCTCGATCTGCCATTCCGTTGGTCCGTCACCGCGCAAAAAGCGCTCGGCGATCTGCTGGCGCTCCGGCCGCTTATCGCTGCCGAGTCCCAAAAAACCGCTGGAGTGCGCCGCCTCGAGAGCGGTCTGGTCTTTACAAGCCTCGTTGATAAACAGATTTCTGAATCGCCGGCCCAGCCAGGTTTTCAGGGCGGTGTCTGTCCAGGCGCGTTTATCCTTGCGGATCATTTGCCGGCTGAGCTGAATCAGTTCAGCGTAGTTTTCGGACTGCAGATATTCCTGGATTTTCGACATGAGCGAACCTGTAACACCTGGGCCTTTCGTATAGCAAGATTTTTTGCAATCACCGCCGAGATACTGCCCGCGCATCTGCCAGGCAGCGCCGTGGATACCGTGCACAGTAAAGAATGCCTGGAA
>JAGRNA010000008.1 GCA_020441005.1 Leptospiraceae bacterium | reverse complement strand
TTCCTCGATACCCCGGGTCACGAGGCCTTCTCGGCCATGCGGGCGCGCGGTGCGGCCGTAACTGACATCATCATCCTGGTAGTGGCGGCTGATGATGGCGTAAAGCCGCAAACCCGCGAAGCAATTTCACATGCTCGTGAGGCAAAGGTGCCAGTGATTGTGGCCGTGAATAAAATTGATTTGCCGGCCGCCGATGTACAACGGGTTAAAATGGAGCTGGCCAGCGAAGGGATCCAGTCCGAAGACTACGGCGGGGACGTTGTCTTTTGCGAGATTTCGGCCAAGCAGAACATTGGCATAGAAAACCTGTTAGAGATGATATTGCTGCAGGCGGAAGTTCTGGATTTGCGGGCCAATCCGGGTCTGCGAGCCAATGGCCATGTAATTGAGGCGCGCGTTGACGCTGGCAAGGGTCCGGTAGCCACAATTCTGATCGAAAAGGGCACCCTGCGGGAAGGTGATCCCTATGTAGTGGGCACCTTCTCGGGACGTATCCGGGCCATGTTTGATGATTATGGCAACCGCATCCAGGAGGCCGAGCCTTCGTTTCCGGTTGAAATCACCGGTATCGAAGGAGTGCCGTCGGCCGGTGATCCCTTCCAGGTGGTGGAAAGCGACCGTTACGGGCGTGAGGTGGCCAGCAAGAGACAGCACTACAAGCAGATTACTGAGGCTGCATCCAGAGCACAGCCAGGCTCAGGAGATCTTAGCAGCTGGGTTCAGGATCACAAAGAGCTCAAGATCATTATCAAGGCTGATGTGCAGGGTTCTGTGGAAGCGATCCGTGACGGTCTGCTCAAGCTGGAAACAGACGATGTCAAATTACGCATCATCCACGCTGCCACTGGCGCCATTAGCGATAGCGACGTAAACCTGGCGGCAGCATCCGAGGCGCTGATCATTGCCTTTCATGTGCGGGCTGCCAGCCGGGCGTCCGATTTGGCCGATCAAAACAATGTCCAAATCAAGACTTATAATATCATTTATGACATCATTAATGATATTACCCTGGCTATGGAAGGTCTGCTGGAACCGGAGCGCATAGAGGAAAGTGCCGGGGAAGCCGAGGTGCGCGAGATTTTTAAAATCTCCAAAATTGGCAACATCGCCGGTTGCATGGTCCTGAGCGGTAAAATAAAGCGTGGCAATCCTATTCGCGTGAAACGGGACGGGGTTGTGCTATACGATGGCAGTGTCAAGGCGATCAAGCGGCATAAGGACGATGTCGCAGAGGTCGCCGAAGGCTTTGAGTGCGGTATCTCTATCGATGGCTTCAATGATATTCAGAGTGGGGACATTCTCGAATCGTACTCCTTCCGGGAAATAGCCCGGACACTAAAATAAACAAGGCGCTGGTGCCGTTCTGATACGATCATCGGAACCAGCGCTTAAGGTAGCTGACAGGCGTGAACCCCCTGCGGAAAAAAAAACTGGAATCGGCAATACTACGCGATATAGCGGAATTGATCATCAAGCGTCAGCGTAAAGATGACCGATTCGGTCTCATTTCAGTCAGCTCGGTAGAATTAAGAGCCGACTTCTCGGAGCTGCTGGTACGGGTGTCTTTGTTCGGCGACAAGCAGGATGCCGGCGATAGCTGGCGGGCTCTGCAAGACCATGCCGTTTATTTTCAATCAACGCTCGCCCGGGATCTGCGCTTGCGACAAACACCGCACCTGATTTTTATTCGTGATGAAAGCATCTCGGAAGGTGACCGCATCAATGCGCTATTGCAAGCAGGGGACGATGGTGCCAGCCGTCCGGATTCTGCAGTAACGTAGGGGCTGGCCGTAGCATGCAATTGACAGGCTGGTTCAAAGCCTATAAACCGGCTGGTATTACTTCCAATCAATTGGTTACAAGAGCGCGCAAAGCCCTGCAGACCAAAAAAATCGGCCATACCGGCACATTGGACAGTTTTGCCGAAGGTCTCATGATCATGCTGGTCGGTCGGGCAACCAGTCTAGCGGATTTCTTTTTACATGGTGACAAGGCCTACCGGGCGACGTTTCAGCTGGGCACGACCACTGACACGCACGATCCCGAAGGCAGCGTAATTGCCAGTTGCGAAGGGACGGCGATCCGGACCCGGCTGGTAGAACAAGAGCAATTAATTATCGCCGGCTTTGAGGATTTGTGTGCCTGCACCGCACAAGTCCCACCGGTATACAGCGCTCTCAAGCGCCAGGGGCGTCGTTATTCTGACCTGGCTCGTCAAGGTATGATACTAGAACCGCCGACCCGGGTCATCAAGGTAACGGAAAGCCGGGTTGAGCATGTGGATCCAGAACGATTGCAAATACGAGTTTACCTGCATGTCTCGGGCGGAACCTATATTCGGGCCTTTGCCAGGGATCTCGCCTTGTCCTTGCAGTTGCCCATGCATGTCTGTAAACTAGAGCGCCTGCAGATAAAACACCTTTCCCTGGATCAGAAACAGGTGTGGCAGCCGATTGAAAACAGTGTTCCCCATATACAGGCGATTCCGGCATTGATCCCGACCTGGCCGCAAGTGCGCCTGGATTGCCCTGGTGATCAGGAAGATTTGCGTCATGGCAGATTGATGCAATTAGCGGGATCACAGGACCTGAACGAGGGTCAGGATTTTTTTATAATGGATTCTGACGGCGCCCATTGTCTGGCCTGGGCCCAAAAAACAGGCCCAGGCTGGCAATACCGGCGCATTTTTATTTAATGCGAACATAAAAAAGGCTGTTCAGGAGCACAGGCTCCCGTGATTTGACTGGTGAAAATAGAAAGTTAAAGATATGATTGAAAAAGCAGAAAAGTCCAAACTCATTGGAAACTATGGCCGGCATGAGAAAGATACCGGTTCCAGCGAAGTACAGGTTGCTATCCTGTCTGCACGCATTGCCGAGTTAACGGAACACTTCAAAACCCACAAAAACGATCACCACTCGCGCCGGGGATTGCTCAAGCTTGTGGGCCGCCGCCGCAAATTGCTGGATTATTTAAAGCGCAAGAATCTGGAATCCTATAAGCGACTTATCCAAAGCCTTGGATTACGCAAGTAAACCCGCTCTGTTTTCAATCAGAGGAGTAGATCAGCATGTCTGTATTTAGCAATTCGGTTCCCGATGGGGATCGCACTATATCCATAGAAACCGGGAATTGGGCCAAGCAAGCGCATGGCAGTATTGTCTATCGCACTGGCGAGCATGTCCTTTTAGCCACAGTGTGCGCTGAAAGAGACGCTCGTGATGGTCAGGATTTTTTTCCATTAACCATTGAATATCGGGAAAAGTTTTATGCCCGGGGTCGCATTCCAGGCGGCTTTTTCAAGCGTGAGGGCCGGGCCACCGAACAGGAAACCCTGATGTGTCGCTTGATAGACCGACCCATTCGGCCATTGTTTCCCGAGGGTTATTTTTCTGAGGTCCAGCTGATTGTAAATCTGTTGTCCGGTGATCCTGATGTTGCCGTCGAGGGTCATGCCATAACAGCTGCATCGGCGGCATTAATGGCTTCGGATATCCCTTTTGATGGGCCGATCGCGGGCGTACTGGTGGGCCGGATTGATGGACAATTTGTTGCCGATCCCGGGTTTGCCGATCGTGAAAAAAGCGATCTGGACCTGCTTGTTGCCGGTTCCAAAGATGCCATTACCATGATTGAAGGCGGCGCAAAGGAATACAGCCAGGACGAGATTCTGGCTGCCCTGGAATTCGCACACAAGGCAATCCAGCACAAGCTGGAACTGCAGCAAGGATTAGTTGCCAAAATGCAGCCCGCCAAACGGGAAGTGAAACTAAGGCTGCCAGATCCGGATTTGATGCAGCAAGTGCGGGCATTTGCGCTGGATAAAATGGCCGCTGCAAACCAGAATACAGATAAAATGGGTCGATCCGAAGGTATACAGAATGTCTATAAAGAAACTGTCGCGCACTTCGAAAAACCGCTGCGCGAGGCGGGTGCCGAAAATATTGACCAAAGCATCAAGGATATCAAGAATGAGCTGCATGAGGTTGAGTTCGAAGTCGTTCGTAGTCTGATTCTGGACAAGGGCATCCGGGCTGATGGTCGTAAAACCGATGAAATCCGGGCCATCAGTGTTGAGCTGGACGTGCTGCCCGGAGCGCATGGATCGGCTGTATTTACTCGCGGGCAGACCCAATCCCTGGGTGTGACCACACTGGGAACTTTGGCTGACAATCAACGGATCGAAAACATTTACGGACAGGATCCGCGCTATTTCATGCTGCATTACAATTTTCCGCCATATTCCACGGGTGAAGTGAAACGGATGATGGGACCGGGCCGCCGTGAGATCGGGCATGGCAATCTGGCATGGCGGGCGTTGAAACAAGTGCTGCCCAATCAGGAAGAATTCCCGTATACCATTCGGATCGTCTCGGAAATTATGGAGTCCAATGGGTCATCCTCAATGGCCACAGTATGTGCCGGTTCCCTGAGTATGATGACCGCCGGTGTGCCAGTCACGGGACCGGTGTCCGGAATTGCCATGGGCATGATGAGTGACGACAGCGGACGATTTGCTATCCTGTCGGATATTGCCGGTATCGAAGATCACTTCGGTGATATGGATTTTAAAATTGCCGGTACAGCGAAAGGGATTACCACATTCCAGCTGGATCTGAAACTCAAAGGGATTTCTATTGAACGCCTGCGGGTTGCATTGGAGCAGGCAGAAAAAGGCCGTTTGTATATTCTGGAAAAAATGAACGCTGTGCTGGATGTACCGCGTGCGAATGTGGCCGAGAACGCGCCGCGTATTATTTCCATGAAGATCGATCAGGATCGAATCGGTGAGTTAATCGGTCCGGGCGGCAAGATCATCCGTTCCATTATGGAAAAGGCGAGCTGCGAAATCAATGTCGAAGACGACGGTACTGTGCAGGTCGCGGCAGTGAACACGGAGTTGGCCCAAAAAGCAGTGCAAATGATTGAAGATCTCTTTCGGGACATCCTGGAAGGGGAGCAGTATGAAGGGATAGTCCGTCGGATTGTCGATTTTGGCGCGTTTGTAGAAATTTTGCCCGGCAAAGAAGGGCTGCTGCACATTTCCAAGATGGCCAACGAACGAGTCATGTCCGTGCGGGATCACTTCACGGAAGGGGACTCGGTTCCGGTTGTAGTGCTGGGTGTGGACCGTAATGGCCGCATTGATCTGGCGCATCAGGATGTAGATCTAAGCGCCAAGCCAGGCCGCTCCGAGCATTCTGATCGCGGTGGCAACCGCGGTGGGGGCCGGTCAGGGGGCCCGAACCGCAGCGGCGGCCGGTCTGGCGGCGGGCGCGGGCATCGCTCCCGCAATTAATCCATGGAGCCGGTCTCCATTGGTGTTTACCGCAGTCCCGGCAGTCGTTTGCCTGTCAAGGCAACGGCCGGGTCAGCTGGCCTGGATGTGGCTGCCTGTTTGCCACCGGACACGGTGATCGATTTACCGGCTGGTGAAAGAATTTCTGTGCCTACCGGGCTTTATTTTGATATTCCGCATGGCTATTTCATCAGTCTCAGGCCTCGATCCGGGCTGGCATTGCGGCACGGTATCATTTTACCGAATAGCCCGGCCACGATCGACAGTGATTACAGAGGCGAGTTAAAAGTGATTCTCGGTAATATCTCGGCCGACACATTTCGTATAGAACATGGCGATCGCATTGCCCAGCTGCTCGTGGAGCGTTGCGTGGAATTTATCTGGCAGGAGCTGGATCAATATGATCAAACCGCTGGTGAGCGTGGCAGTGGCGGCTTTGGCAGTACTGGACTCGCTTGATCCGCTGTACTCGTCTGGTCCGTCTCTATTTCTGCCTGCCTTGAGAGGATTTCAGGATCTGTTCCATACCAGTATTTCATGAGACTGCAATGCAATGCTGGTCAAAAAATCTTGCGTTTGCGGATTAACGAGGCAGGGCATTTCCCCAGCGGCCCCGTTGGTTTCAAAATCGAGGCAAGCGGCCAAACTAGCCATAGCCAATCCGCTTAGTCGGGCATATAAGGGATGATGGTTATCAGCATTTAATTGAAGCGCCAGGGTGTGATCGTCAAAAAAATGCAGATGATCAAGTGGCCGGCGATCGTGCTTTTGATAGTCAGTCTGGAATTCAAGATGCCAGTGGCCGGTCCCGGGATCGTTTGTCAGATCAATCTGCATCACGCGCAAGGGAAATCCAAGAACGGCAGACAGGTATCCTTTCTCTATGCGCTCCCCAAAGTGATTCAGGATATAATAGCCCCCCTTGTCACGCCCCAGATTGCTTTTAAAGTATGCGAGGATGCCGCTATTGGTAATCTGTTGTCCCTGGAAATACCAGCAGCCATCCGCCGCAATAATAATGTCATTGTTGGTAATGATCATAGTAAGCCTGAAAATGTAACGAATTGGTATTCAATCACGGTCCTGGTGCTCTGGCTGATCACCTCTATTGGAATGCCAAACATAAAGCACAAAAGTGTATTGATGATCGCTTTGCTGGAGCATTTCACTTTGACTGGTATCCCCACGATAATCCAGGGTATTGGCTCTCAGGCCGGGAATCGTCCGGGTACGCTGTGTTTCCAGCCATAAACCGTCAGCCCCTAAAGACCTGGCCCGATCACGCAACCAGGACCGAAATCCGGGATCAGAAATATCCATGGCATCTTCATAGACATATAGCCGCCCCAGAATCTGCCAGGGGCGGTCCCGGGGCGGCCCTGCTTGTATCCGGATTTCATTATCGTGATCATGGCGCAGGACGGGATAGTCCGGGACAGGGCGAAAGCTGCTAGAGTAACAAGCGGTCAGGGAAGTCGCGGTCCAGATGATGCTCATTATCATCAGCGGGCGCGCCTTTGGAAAAAGGATTTTTGCTTTCATTTTGATCCTGCTTGTGCATCTTCGCCCCATGGCTGAGCCTGAAGCGACCGAACACCAATCCAACACAGCGCGTAATTTTGAGGAGGCAGCCGATCTCGTCAAGACTATCATCCTGTCTGTCTCAGAGTTGGTGCCCCTTTTTCTGGACAAACTGGCCCTGTTGCGTAATAAACCGGATCAGCAAGAGATACAGGCCGAGCAACGGCGCCTGCGGCGCAAACTAGGCTCCCTTGAAAAAAAACATTCATGGATTTGGCTGGCCATTTTGATTTTAGTGATCTGGAACCTGAGTCTCAGCCTGATTTTGCTTTTAAAATCCTGATATTTGATGCAAACGCATGAGCGCAGCGGAACAACATTCAAATTCCAAAACAGATAATCCCTTGCGAATCGGGATGTGCACCCTGGATGAATTAGAAGAGAAGGTGCGCGCCTTTCGGATCATGAACCAGTCGGCTTTGAAAAAGCGTTATATTTTGTCCCGCGAACTGGTGAACTCCCAGAATGGTCAGGTGTTGCTGAATAAAAGTGAAGAAATCGATATCTCCAGAGCCAAATTATTGCGTCGCAATTTTTCCGGGACACAGGTGTTCAAGACTTTCCAGCCGGATGAGGGGCTGGTGATTGTGTCCGATATGGGCAGCCCGGAGGGGATCAGTTTGGGTATGGATATTGTAACCCAGATTATGAATATTGGTGGCGGCGCCTACGAAGGATTTATTGACCGGGTTGATAATTTTGGTGATTTTCTAGGGCTGCTCAAAAAGGCATTATTTCCACGTCTGATATTGATCGGTTATATCCCGCCCGACCGACTGGATCATGAAAAATTGAATTTTGTACGCTCGCGACGCATTGATAACTATATTCGAGCAATTGAAATTACACACACGGTATTCAAACCGCGTCCTTATTTTCCGCAAATCAAGCAGGTCCAAATCAATCCGGAGGACTCCAAAAGTTGGGGACGTTTGATTGTTGAAATTGTACGCGAGTACACCAAACACTATTTTGTCGAGGATTTTTAATGATTTGGCAGTATAAGGATCAAAGCCCGCAGATGGGCGATCAGGTATTTATTGCACCGAATGCGTGTGTTATTGGAGACGTGCATCTAGGCGATTTCAGTAATATCTGGTTTGGATGCGTGCTGCGCGGGGACGTGCATTCTATTCATATTGGTCAGTATTGTAATATCCAGGACCAGTCATTGTTGCATGTGACCGGTGGGCAGTTCCCGCTCAATATGGGCAATTATTGCACCCTGGGCCATAAAGTTCTGTTGCATGGCTGCACCCTGGCTGATTATGCTTTCATTGGCATGGGGGCAATGGTCATGGATGGCGCCCGCGTCGGCAGTATGGCACTGGTGGCCGCCGGCTCTATGGTTACGCCCGGCAAGGAAATTCCCGACAGATGCGTTGCGATGGGACGACCGGCGCAGGTTGTGCGTGAAATCACTGCCGCTGAGGAGGCCATGATTCAAAATACGCCTCAGAAATACTTCGAGCTGGCCCAGGAATACAAGAATTCTGCCAATTTTTTTCCGTTAAGTTAATCTCGCCTAAAACATGCTTGACCCGCTCCTGGCTTGACGAATTCTGCCTTAACTCGGGTCAGGGATTCTCCTGAGCGGAGTGGCATTTCCAGCGATGGAAAAACAAACAAACGGGATGTAGCGCAGGGGTAGCGCATCTGCTTTGGGAGCAGAGGGTCGTTGGTTCAAATCCAATCATCCCGACAGTTTGCTGTGCCAGTAGCTCAGGTGGATAGAGCAACTGCCTTCTAAGCAGT
>JAGRNA010000094.1 GCA_020441005.1 Leptospiraceae bacterium | reverse complement strand
AGCAAGGAGATTATTTTGCATCCCGGCGAGTCCTTTGAGCGCGAAATTGATGTCAGTCAGCTGTATGATTTGAAGCCCGGGATCGCTTACCGCATCGCTGGGTACTTTTGGCCCGATTATCGCAACCAACAGTTTTTTATTCGTTCCAGCAATATGTTGGCCCTGCGCCTCAAACCACGACCGACAAGCGCTGCCCGCCCCGGAGCAGACTACGAGCAATATGCCAACGACGCTACGGGCGCCGTGATCAGTCCGGCCCAAACAGTCTATCTGTTCCTGTCTGCTGAAATGCGTTCCAATTGGCCTGACTACTTCAAATTTCTTGATTTGGAACGGTTCATCGCTTCCTATGATCACTTTGCGGCCCGTTTTGCCAAAGCCAGGCAAACGGAAAAAAACGCCATTTTGGACGACTTTCGGGACTACCTGGCCACGCGTCCGGCGGATCGTCTGGCGCATTTTAAAATTATTGCCAATGACAAGCAAACAGAGCTTGACCCGACCCAAAGCCCGATTCATCGTACGAAAGTGAAGGTGGAGGCATTGCGCACAGATCGCGGCTACAATACCCGCTATGTGTATACCTACACCCTGGAGCTAGACCGGGGCAGTGAGCAACCGATTTGGCGAATCATCCAGGTTGAAGCCCACCTGAAATCCAGCGGAGGCGCTCAATGACCGAGATATTATCACAGGATGAAATCGACCAGTTACTTTCCGCTATTTCTTCCGGTGAAGTCGATCCCGATGACTATGGCGGCTCTATTGGAGAGCAAAAGAAGGTCAAGATCTATGATTTTCGCCGTCCGGATAAATTCTCCAAGGATCAGATACGCACGTTGCAGATGATGCATGAAACATTCGCGCGTCTGACTACAACCGCCCTGTCAGCCCAATTACGGGCTCTTGTCAGTGTCCATGTGGGCTCGGTGGATCAGCTAACCTACGAGGAATTCATTCGCTCCATTCCCAACCCGACCACTCTGGCGGTCATTAATATGGATCCGCTACGCGGTTCGGCAGTGCTTGAAATTGATCCCAGTATCACCTTTACGATTATTGATCGCTTGTTTGGTGGCCCGGGGGAGCCCACAAAAATATCACGCGAACTTTCCGATATTGAGCTTTCCGTAATGGAAGGCATCATTGTCCGTATTCTGGGCAATCTTCGTGAAGCCTGGTCTACAGTAATCGACTTGCGGCCGCGGCTGGGCAACATTGAAACCAACCCCCAATTTGCCCAGATAGTCCCCCCCAATGACATGGTGGTATTGATTACCCTGGAAACCAAGGTCGGCGATGTTGAGGGCATGACGAACCTTTGTATTCCCTATATTACCATTGAACCGATCATTTCCAAGCTTTCTGCGCAGTACTGGTATTCCTCGATTCGTCAGGGTGAGGCCGATGAAAACCGCAATATTATTCAGGACCGCCTGGATCAGGTATTCATTCCCTTGCGTTGTGATGTGGGCGCCATTGACCTGCCCTTGCAACAAATCCTCAACCTTCAGGCCGGGGATGTGGTCAAACTGGGCAGTACGCATATCAGCTCGGATATGACCGTCACGGTCGGAGACCGCCAGAAATTCAAATGTCGTCCAGGTAAAATCGGCAGTCGCTTGTGCGTCCAGATGGGCGATATTATTGATGAAATCCCGGATGAAATGCTTGGCTCCACAAAAAACGATAGCGATATCTAGGGCCTGAACAGGAATGGCCCTTAGTCATGCAGGCCATTTTAAAAAAGTTATTGCGATCTGAAAATCTGGATTCTGCCGAATCCCGGCGCGCCATGACAGCGATCATGACTGGCGAAGCAGGAGAAGCCCGCACGGCAGCCTTTCTGACAGCCCTGGCCATCAAGGGTGAAACCGGTGTCGAGATTGCGGCCTGCGCCAAAGCGATGCGCAAAGCGGCTGAAAAGTGGCCCGGACCGGATTACGAGACGCTGCTAGATACCTGCGGCACTGGCGGCGATGGCGCCAATACAATCAATATTTCCACCCTGGCCGCAATTGTGCTCGCATCTTTGGGGTTACCGGTGGCCAAGCATGGCAATCGGGCAGTGTCCAGTACCAGCGGTTCGGCAGATCTTTTGGAAGCGCTTGGTTTGCCATTAAACCTCAGTCACACCGAAGTGGTCCAAAAACTGGAAAAAAGCAAACTCGCCTTTCTATTCGCCCCCCACTGGCATCCGGCCATGAAATATGCCGTTCCAGTGCGCAAGGCGCTGGGATATCGCACGGTTTTCAATATTCTAGGTCCGCTGACCAACCCGGCACCGGTAACGCATCAGGTAATGGGCGTGTATGACAAACAACTTCTCGGCACGATAGCAGAGGCCATGTGCGGTCTGGGACGCCAGGCTGCGGTGGTATTGCACTCAGCCGATGGACTAGACGAGGTGTCACCCGCCGCTGCGACTTTTATAGTACGAGTGAACGGGAATCACTGCGAAGCGGTAACCGAAATCACACCGACAGACTTTGGCTTTGAGATCATGGACAGAAGCAAGCTCGTGATTCAAAACCGTGATGAAGGCCTGGCGCGCACCCGCCATATCCTGGCAGGTGAAGGGAATGCTGTAGAAAATCGGACGATTGCAATGAATGCCGCACTGCTCTATCAACTGGTTGCTTCAGAAAAAAATCTAGCCGAGGCAGCTGCGGTTTGTCTGGCCCAGATAGAATCCGGCAAATTACTGGAATTTGTCCAAACCTGGTAAAACTGGTCGCGGTCGGGATTTTTACTCCTCAGGAAAGCAGACTACTCCAGTCGGGAATGGATGCGGCGATAGACGCCTGTGGATCGAAATTCTGGATATATGACTGTAAACCCTGAAAATCCAGCGGTCGCGCAAAGAAGTAACCCTGGATCTGGTGCAGACCTTCCTTGAATAACCAGTTCAGCTGCGCAGCTGTTTCTACGCCTTCCACAATCACCTCTTTATCCAGCCCCTCTGCCAAACCGTGAATCGAGCGGATCAACGAAGCGGCCCTGCGGTCTTTAGGCAGGTTTTTCACAAAGCTGCGATCGATTTTAATAATATCAAAAGGCAAAGTTGCCAGGTATTGCAGGGACGAATATCCGGTCCCAAAATCGTCAATCGCAATACGCACCCCAAGGCTATGCAATTCAGTCAGGACCTCAATACTTTGCTGCATATCATCGATCATCGCACTTTCTGTAATCTCAATGGTTACCCGCGCCGGATCAATACAGGACTGCGTGATAATATCGCTGGCTTGTCGGATGATGTTGCGATTCTGGAAATGACGCGTTGAAATATTCACCGACAGACGCATGTCCAGACCTGGCAAACCCTCCAGTTCCCGCAGTTGCTTGCAGGCTTTCATAAACACCCAGTTTCCAATCATGATAATCATCTGATTGCGCTCAGCGACTGGAATAAACCTGGCGGGCTCGATAAAGCCGCGTTCCGGGTGTAACCAGCGGATCAAGGCTTCAAAGCCCGCAATTCGGCCGTAACGGATATCAATGACCGGTTGATAATACAACTGGAATTCGTTGTTTTCCAGAGCCTGATGTAGTTCTGCTTCCAGGATGGTCTGCTTGATGATGCGCTCATGCATCTCGCGTTTGAAGAATACATAGGAGCCTGGGTTGTCTTTTTTAGCCCGATGCAGGGCAATGTTGGCATTGCGCAACAGTTCATTCACTTCCATTCCACTGAAGGGATATACAGTAATACCGGCACTACAACTGGCCTTGATCAACTTGTCTTCCACCAGAAAGGAGCGCCCCAATAACTCAACCAGGGACTCGATAAAAGGAATCAATTCTTCTACGTCCGTGTGTATATCACGCACAATAACAAAATGATCTCCGCCCTGGGAACCCAGCACATCCAGGTCGGTCATATTGCGCTGCAGTCTTTCTGCTAGCTGACGGATGACCATATCACCGATGCGATGGTCGTATAAATCATTAATTTCTTTCAGATTATCAATATCCAGGACGATCACGGCAAACAATCCGTCTTTGAATCTGGCTCTTTCAATAATTTGCCGAATATGTCGATTCATCCAGTAACGATTAGGCAAGGTGGTCAGTATATCATGGTTCGCCTGGTATTCCAGATCCTTGATCAGTTTATAGCGGGCTGAAATATCGTGAACAATGGAAAACAGGTATTTATGACCAACATCAATAAAGGGTGTCGAATAGACTTCTACTTCGCAAATTTCCCCGTCCCGATTGCGGTGTTTAAAATTGAAGTAGTTCCGTTCGTCATTGCGGGCCGCCCTCATTTCGGCCGCAATATCATTTCTGGAAAGCGTATTGATATTATATATATACTGTTCTTGAATTTCGGTGCGACTATAACCGTAGAATTCCAGTGCGGCAGCGTTCGCATTCACGATACGGCCATCTTCAGGATCGATAATCAGCATGATGGCGCGCGATTTGACGAATAAATCCCGGTACTTGCCAAAGCTGGATGTGATATCATCCGACACCGATCCATGATGGTGTCTATTCAAGAACTGTCAACTGTAACCTGTTCATGAAAGCCTGCCAGTGCACATGACACACTGTTAGAAATCCTTGCAGCAGGGGCATACCTGACGTTCCCAGCCCGGCCTGGCCACACAGCCCACGCCCTGTTTATACGCCTGGCATCCGCTTCATCAGCGAATACCAGGCTCTTGTTAATTATTTCTGTTCGACTTATCTTACAACCTAGCTTTCATCGGACAGCCAGGTGCGCAATAGCTTGGCTACCTGTTCGGGCTGCTCACGAGCCAGATTGATCGCGTTCTCCAGCATTTCACGCCGCGCTTTTTCATCAACCGAGAGTTCTACTTCCGCTGCCCCGTCATCTGCGACCCGCAAAGCCGCTTCACGCATCAGCTGCTGTTGAGCGGCCAGCTCTTCTTCCCGCAGCCGGCGACGGCGGGCAATTTCTTTTTTGATGGCCCGGAAGATCAAAAAGATCAGCACAAAGGCGGCGATTGAAATCGCAGACACAATCAACAGCCGGCGCATCATCATCTCGCGTTGCAGGGCCTCATCTTCCAGCTGGAATTGCTCGCGACGGTCTTTCTGCAAATGTTTGACCAGAATCTGATCGCCGCGCTCAGAGCGATACAGGACGGAGGTCTTTAACAAATCCTCGATTGTCTTGATTTGCTTTTCATCGGGCGGCGTGTACTTGCGTTCCCAACCAGATCCATCTTCTTTGGGCTTGATTTTTTCCCAGGTCCCATCCAGGGCGACTGAAATGGAGCGGGCCTCTTCTTTCCATGGCTGCCGAATAATATCCTGGTTGGTCTCATTAAAAATATTGTTTTTGATCACTCGGTTGTTTACATAATCGGAACGCTGATAATCGAGATCCTTATAACCCGGCGGTAGCTGCTGCTCGGTTCCAGTTGGTCCGCCCGGGGTAAAGCCATTGCCGCGGAAGCGCTCCTGATAACTTTCTTCCGAGACCCGGATCACACCATCGGGCATAATCTTGCGGTCCGGATAGGGAGTATTCGGATCCTCCGGCGTCATTTCAACGGGCGTAACGATCTTTTTGGTTTCCTTGATTTCGTCCCAGTTGATCACCAAAGCCACGCGAATCAGGCTGATGCGGTCTTTAGGGAAGAATTCCTCCAGGCGGCTGCCAATTTCTTGCGACCAGCGCCGGCGTTCCTTTTCTTCAAAGTCTTTTTTCGCGCGTGCCAGGTCCAGCTTGCGCTTGTAGTCATCAATTTCATCGGGCTCTTTGAATGGATAGCCCTGGTCGTCTGTGATGCTGATTTCATCCCGTTCAAGACCCGGCACCGCTCGAAAGATCAGGTTTTTGACGCCTTCTATCTGCTTGCGGCTGATATCATCCCGGTTCATACCGGCCTGCAAGCTAAGCATGACAGACGCCCTGGTCGGTTCTTTATCGGTTAGAAAGTTGTTTTGACGCGGAAAACTGAGTTCTACCTGGGCTTTCTTGACAAATTCCAGTGTCATCAACATCTTTTCCAGCGAGCCCTTCATCGCGCGATGCAGCTTGACCTCCTTATCCAGAGTTGTCTCTGACCATTTTTGCATGTCAAAAATTTCCCAGCCCTCAACTCCGGGCGGGATCAGGTCATCCTGAGCCAGTTTGGTCACTATCATCTGCCGCTGAGCGGGATCTACATAGATCGCCGAAGTGCCGCTGGCGCTGTAATCATACCCCATGCCCTCCAGGGCCTGGCTAATCTGGGAAAAGTGCTCGGTCTTGAGATCATCAAAAAGCAATACCCGGGCCGGCTTGGAGGAATAGTTGCCCATCAAAACAAATGCCAGCACGATCACGAGCAGGATGCCTCCAATTGTAATCTTTTTTATATTATCGAGGCTGTTCCATACCGAGGTCACTTTATCGAGGATGGCTTGCAATTGTTCTGGCATGATTTTTTCCGGCTTGTAAAGAATTATGTCTCTAGTCACCAATGATGCGGTACCTGGATTTGGGTACAAGTTTTTTTTTATTTTACTATTTTTTTTATCATCAAGGATCATAGCTCAATGATGCCACCCGGGCCGAAAATGGCCGGCGATGAAAAAACGCTTTTGTGGACGCCGGCAGGGAAATCATGCCAGTCAGAGTAAAACACTCCCGGACTGCATTACCAGCCGGTTTCCTTCGCCAGAACGGCCTTCCCGTCGGCATTGGTAAAGGAATAAAGGTTCTACAATTATCGGAAAGGCATTGTGCCTTGACCAGGCCATCTGAAACTGACATTCCCGGTTGACGAATGAAGCCTGATCATCCCGTACCACTTTCCTTTTGGCAAGCCCTGCCCAAGACCGAAGTGCACTTGCATATCGAAGCCATGGCCAGTATTGATACGTTGTTCGCGTTAATCGAACGCAATCAGATATTCCTGCACGGCATTCACTCGCGTGACGACCTGGCGAAGCGATTTCAGGTCCAGAATCTGACCGAGTTTGTTGATTTATTTACCAACGTTATTCAGGTAGTTTTTCGCAACCGCGCTGATTTTGCTCTGCTGCTGAATGACGCCCTGCAATACCTGCAGCGCAACTCCGTGTTTTACGCCGAGATATTTTGGGCCCCTAGCCGCTTTCTGCAATCCGGGTTAGATTTCCGTGAACTGCTTGGTGAACTCGAGAGCTGCAGCCAAAAAGCAGCCACCCTCGGCATAGAAATTCGCTTTTTGGTGGATGTATCCCGCAGCTTTGGCCCCGAGAATGCCATGCATAACCTGGAACTGGTTTTGCAAAACCCGTCAGACTGCATTATCGGAATCGGACTGGGCGGCGCCGAGAATGGTAATCCGGCCCGAGACTATCAGTCCGTTTTCGACCAGGCCCGGTCAGCGGGGTTGCATGTGGTGGCGCATGCGGGAGAGGATGAAGGGCCCTGGTCTATCGAGGACAGCCTGGACAAACTGCAAGCCGAGCGCATTGGTCACGGGATAGCAGCCCTGCAAAGCCGACCTTTGATGGAACGTCTGCGCAAGGAACAAATCCCGCTTGAAATCTGCCCGACCAGCAATCTGCTCACCGGCCGTTTTGTAACCGACATCAGCCGCCATCCGGTCCGTTATTTTTTTGACTATGGTCTGAACGTGACCCTGAATAGTGATGATCCCCTGGTTTTTGGCAGTGAGATCAGTCATGAATACGCCAAAGTCTATACGGAATGCGGCTTTAGTCTGCCAGAACTACTGCAGATTCAACGCAATGGCTTATGGTCTACCTTTATGAGCGATCAAAAAAAGGAGCAGCATCAAACTCGCTGCGACCAGGAAATTGCCCGTCTGGTAGAAAGTCATCAGCTATCAAACCAAAGCAAGTAGCGCTGTTAGCCCCGTATCGCGGGCGTGGTGAAAAAAACACATCGCGGCAGGTTTCAATTGACCGAAAATATCAATACGGCGAGAGTGTCACCCTGGACCGATTTCGCAGTACTATTATTGCTCATTTGAAACGGCTTTATATATGGCAAACAGTAATCTGGTCTTTAACTCCGCCCAAATCGCCAACGTGTCAGATTCGGTCGAACTGGACATCCCTGACCGCTATAAGAAATTTCAAGGCATTGATGAGAGTGACGAATTCGAAGTCGATGCCGAAGGTAATGTAGAGCTCTATCACGGCCCTACTATAGAAGAAATTGAAGCTGAGCTGGAACAAATCCGGCAGGAAAACGAGCAAAAAATCCAGCACGAGCTGGAAGAAGCCCATGAGCGGTCCCGCCAGATCGAGGAAGATGGCAAGGCGGTCGCTTTTAACCTGATCCAGGAGTCCAAAGAGAAGGCCAAGCGCGAGGACGAAGCGGCCCGCTTGAATGCCGAACAGATTGTCGAACGCGCCAAACTTGAAGTGGAACGGATGGTCAAAGAGGCCGAAATGCGGGTGGCCGAGATCGAACACGAGGCCTACCAAAAGGGTTACGACGCCGGCCGTGAAGTCGGTTTCAAGAAAGGTCAGGCCGAAGTGCGCCGCCTGATCGACCGCCTGGGCACCATTGTGGGCCAGGCCATCGATGTGCGTGAGAATATCATCGCTGACTCCGAAAAACAAATGGTCGATATGATCCTGATGATCAGCCGCAAGGTGATCAAAGACGAGGTGGTCGAACGCAAGGAAGTGGTGTTGAACAATATCCGCGAATCGCTCAAGCGCATCAAGGACCGCGACCGGGTTGATATTCGGGTCAATTTCGCCGACCTGGAACTGACCACTGCGCACAAAGACGAGCTGATCAAAATGATGGAATCGCTGCGCAAGGTAAATATTTATGAGGATTCGCGCATCGACCGCGGCGGTTGTATAATTGAAACCGATGTCGGGTCGATTGATGCCCGCATTTCGACCCAGATCAAGGAACTCGAAGAAGCCATCCGCAACGCCGAACCGTTCTAAGGCCGGGCAACACAGAACACTACATTTCCAGGCAGACCATCTGCCTGATAGCACTTGTCGATTCCCGCGCCAAAAACAAGCGGCATTGCTTGCCACTTTATTTCGAACGCAAGCCTGTCGCGATCCTGAAAAAAGTGTTTCATGTTAAACGGATTACGTCGCATTGGCGCAGCGGATAGGACACCCTGCCCTTCCCTGGAGTCCTTTTATAACACATCCCTGATTTTTATGTCCCATGGGTGGAGAAACCCGCCCGACTGAAGCGCTGCGTAACCACTTCCCAACTGGCATTGCCTTTTCCAGCGAGGAGTGGTCCCTATGGGCCCAACTCGCTGACGCTGCGCTGAAAAGACAATCCAGTTGTCCAGCTAGCACTACAGCGCACTCACCCGGTTCGGACAAATGCTAGCGCATTTGGATGCGGGTTTATTCCGGTGGTTGCGCAATCCTGCTCCGTTAACAAGACAATGCGATTGTCCAGCTATCCGGCCGCGCTATCAACAGTCGGTCAAACGCTATCGCGTTTGGGGAACGAAGACGGGCCGGGTCAGGCCCACTCAGATGTGTCGCTTACAGTTTTACGGCGCTATCCTCAGTCGGTCAAATATTGATGCATTTGCAGAGTGGGTCGGGCGCTTGCCGGCCGAAAAGCCGCCTGGATGAAGAGCCGGCAAATAGCTACTCGTCGATGGGTGCGCTTGTACTCCCCAATAGTAACAGCCATGTCACAGACTGGCGAACGCTGAGCTCTCTCATCCAGGGCCCGATACTTCACAAGCCACACCATACGACTCATTGTAATAACCCGCGCTATCCTTAGTCGCTCAAACGCTGGCGCGTTTGGGTAAGGGGATATTTCAGTGGTTGCGCAATCCGGCGAACACTGTGGTTCGGCAGGCTCATTGCATCGCTTGCACTGAGCAGCTGGTTGCCGAGCGCCGTATCCCGCTTGCCGAACGAATGCACGCTCGGTTGCCGAGTGTTTTCGTTAGAAAATGTATCGAGGCATACCGAGGCGATGTATCGAGGCAAACTCGCAGGACGGCCGTATCCCGTTTGCCGAACGAATGCACGATCGGTTGCCGAGTGTTTTCGTTAGAAAATGTATCGAGGCATATCGAGACACACTCGAAGAGCGGTCATTTTCCGCTTGCCGGGCACATTCGCAGCACAGGGGGCTTCGGGGGCGGGCTTGTATACATGATAGCAGACAAAACTCCTGGAATATTATTGTTAATTATTGATCTTTAGCGATTCAGATACTCCAATGATTCCAGATAGATCAGATAGCCGATAGCCAAAATGCTTAAAAAAATCAGCACGGCCTTGATCTTGCGGCGCATTCCAGCCGTGAATATTTTGGCGGCCAGGCCTTGCAAAACGCCGGACCGGGTTTGATCAGCGGGCGTCTTTAGCGCTGGATTGGGACGCAAGCCGGCCATCACAGCTTGCATCATCCGACTTTCGATAACCGGCAGGTAGACCAACTGGCCGGCGTATGCAAAATCTTTTGCACCGGATTCAAGCGCCAGCCATTTGGCAAAGTCATGGATAATCTCAAGCATGAGCTCTTTAGCATCCGGGTTCAGCTTTTCACGAAAAAAGCGCCTGGCCTATTGAGCCGCCATGCGGGCCGCCTTGTCTTTTTGACGTAGATGCAGATAAATCGCCAGACGTGTGTAATACAGCAAGCGGCGCTCTTTATGAACAAAGCCGATTTTACGCAGACAATCGCGCTGTGTGTCACTGTCGCCGGTGATGACCGACAGATTGAACAGATACAGATCTTGTAGAAATTGTTTCTCGGGCACCAATCGGGTCACCAAAATCGCATAGTTTACTTTGCCGGCCAGAAGCAGGCACTCGATGACCTTCTTGTAGAGCTCGGAGTCATAGTCGGACTCTTTGTACATCCAGTAGTAGCGCGCCGCCGCCCGTTCATATTCCAGGTCCTTGAGCCACGATTCGGCGATGATCCACTTTTGCTGCGTGTCCCAGGCAAATTCTACGCTGGCCTTGGCGGCGATGCGGGCTTCGATCGTCAGTCCGACCTCAAAAGCCTGGCGGGCATACTCCAGCAATACAGCATTGCCCAATTCGCGCAGCAATGCTGCGTCATAGATGCAGGCCGGGCGCGGAAAGTTGGCTTTTTTTAGTTTAAAAAGCGCCAGATCGCGCCACAACTGCGCTTCGGGATCCGCCAGCTCCAATCGTCCGCAAAAATGCACGACACGACCGAGCTTGCCGGCTTTGTACAAAGCAGTCAGACCGCAATTGACAGCCCGGCTTTTATCGGCTATGTTTGCAAACAATTGCCAGGCCTGACGGGCATGCGTCAAAGCGCTTTGCAACGAACCGCCGGTTTTGAACAGCATGTTGGCGGTTTCCAATAGCTGATCCGCCAGATCTGCGCCCTCCTTGCCTGCGGCGATTTCGAGCATCAACTGCTCAAGTTCTGCGGCGATCGTTTGCATAGTGTTCAGGATCAGTTAAATTCAACTTGCTGGTTCCTGCGCTCAAACGGCAATCATTTATTGCAATGCCTGCCGGCCAGGCGCCAAACGGTGGCCTGGACTTTGCATGCTTTATGGAAAGACACGGACCGGATAGCGCTGGATCTCACGGTCGTCAGTCGCAAAAAGCCAGCCATTCAGCAGCGCATGCGCGATCAGCAAGCGGTCAAAAGGATCCCGATGATACAACGGCAACTTGCCCAGCAAATATATGGCTTCGTCTTCAATGTGGCGGCGTTCAAAGCCGGCTTTAGTCACAGCAGCCGGCAGCATCTCTTGCGGTGGGCACGGTAATTGCGGACGCCCAATATTATACTTGATCTGAATTTCCCAGAGCGACACCTGATGAAATATCCAGCGGTGCTCTGCCGATCGCATAGCCGACCTTAGCGAAGGTTGCAGGCGCGAATCGTCCAGCAGGCTCCACAATATGATATGCGTATCAACCAGGATTGTCGCCATTGTGGATCAGGCCATAAAACTGTTCTTCAAACTCAGGCAGAGGATCGTTAAAATCAGCGCCGACAGTGAATTGACCTTTTAAGCCGCCGATTTTTAATGCATTCGCCTGCCCTGGAGTTTCAATCTCGACCAAGCGGGCGACGGGTCGGTTTCGATCCGTGATAATGAAGCCCTCCCCTTGACGGACTCGTTGCAGATAGCGCCCCAGGTGGGCCTTGGCCTCACTGAGCTTGATTTCTTGCACCTGATTAGACTATTAGTAGACTATTCTTTGTCAATGAAGTAACTAGTAAAAAGGTGATCCGGCCGTTTGCCGAGCAAACCAGGCTATCATGGCAATTCTTGAGTTGCCCGAACAATGCGCCGACCGATTCCTCCCGGTTGCTGAGTAAAACCACGCTCGGTTGCCGAGTGTTTTCGTTAGAAAACGTATCGAGGTATATACTAGAGCGACTGTTCTTTAGATAATCCTCATTTCGATACGATGCTGCGCATCACACTTCGACTGGGCTCAGTGCGACGCTCGATGAGCGACCGTTCGGCGAATACTTGCGCAGTAAGAATACCGCGATGATCCCCCTCCGCGGCCCCGTGCCCACCGTGGTGAAAAAAACCAACCACGGGGCACACGACGCGGTGCCACGGAGCCAAAAAACCGCCTGTAACCACGCAACACATTGCACTTCGGCGACCTTTTATTACAGGGCTGTAAAAAAAGCGGCACTGAGGAAGGCCGTTTATCTATATCACCACCCAAAGAAACCCGCCTGGCTGAAACGCTGGCCGAAAAACGCTTCCCAACTGGCATTGCCAATTCCTGCGAGAAGTGGTCCCTTTGGGCCCAACTCGCTGACACTGTGCTTAAAAGGCAATCCAGTTGTCCAGCTAGCACGGCAGCGCACTCACCCGGTTCGGCCAAATGCTAGCGCATTTGCAGGAAAGCAGTTAACAGAAAAAAAAGGAACGCCACTGGGCCGGGTTTCAGACTGAAGCACTACCCGATTACGAAAAGCGCCATGGTCCGCTTTCAGCCGGTAAACGGGAAGCGGTCGAGCGACTGATCAACTGCGGAGACTTCCAGCAAGGCTTAACCCGTTATGAATGCATGCGCTGCGGGCTAATTCACATTGTGCCTTTCAGCTGCAAGAGCCGGCTGTGCTTGTCGTGCTACCGCAAAAAGCTGTTCGGCTGGTCGACCAGACTGCCCCAAATCCTGGAACAGGAGTGGCAGCACATGCATCTGACCTGGACCCTGCCCGGCCGACTGCGCAATTTACTCTTTGAACGTCAATTTGAACCTCAAATAATGAATCACATCGCCGCCAGAATCTATCAACAATTGGCACGCAAATATGTTTGCAAAACTTACGATCATTATTGGCAGGCCGGAATATTGTCGACCGTGCACTCTTGCGGCAACGGACTCAACTACAACCCGCATGTGCATTCAATTGTGACCCGCGAGCTCTTGCACACCCAAACCGGCGAGCTGGTTGCTCCCAAATTCCTGCCTTATACACCCTTCCGCAAGGCCTGGCGGGATGCGCTACTCCGAGTGCTTGTGCGCCGCAAGTACATCAGCGCGACAGAATCACGCCAATTCAAGCAGCGTTACCCCAAGGGATTCACCGTGCATTTTCAGCCGATCGATAACAAGGCTAATCCCAAGACACTATATCGCACTGCGCAGTACCTGGCCTCTGGCTATTTCCATAATAGTCAGATCATTAAAGTCGATCATGATAAAATGCGGGTCACTTTCCGGCACCGCAAGCATTTGAACGTCAGAACCCGTGAGAAACGCTACGCCACAGTGACCCTGCCAATCTACGAGTTTATGAGTAGAATGCTGTTTTATTTACCGGGACAGCACCAAAAAGCAGTCCGCTATTACGGAATATATGCAACGAACAAGCGCAAATCCCGGGCATCACAAATCAGCTCAGCAAGCACCTGGGCGGCCGGCATTGAAAATTCTTTTCAGGCCAATCCCAAAAATTGCCCGGATTGCAATAGCTTGATGCAGGCAGTCATATTCTTCAAATACCAGAGTTATAAACTAACGCGCCGGCTGAGCCAGAATTATTCGCTGGGACCGGATGGCTACTACAGACCCATCCGCGGACCATGAATCACAGCAAGCACATCCCGTTGATCGCAGTAAAATCATGCACCGATTACGCCGGGAATACAAACTGCATCTGGATGGGCATTACAGACCAATTCGCGGGCCTTGAGCAGCAAGCAGCTTAGCCTCTTGATAGCAGTAGTTTGCGCTTTTGCCATACATTTGGCACTAACTCTATAGCATTCTATTCCTGTCAAAATACTCAAATTGCCCCAGTTGCACTCCCTTTGCAATCCTGTCACAATGTCGGGCTGGAACTTCTTTTGTCTTTTTTTACCATAACCTGCCAAATAATCATTGACCAAGCCAAATCCGCGCGAAATTATAGGCACCGGGTCGGTTATAGGTCAATTCTTTTCTCTAAAGGGGGGCTTTGATCCAGATTGGCCAGGGGATTTAGAGGCGCGCTTTATTTCATGAACGCGCACTAAATTCCTAGAAAATAAAGGCCTGTACTTGACGCTTTACAGCCCGACGGTGATTCGTACGGTGCAATGGTGGTTGGAAAATTATCCAGCGCAAGTAAGGCCAACCGTTAGGCAGTAATGTTTATCGATTTAATTTTG
Source organism: Leptospiraceae bacterium (assembly GCA_020441005.1). Classification (GTDB taxonomy): domain Bacteria; phylum Spirochaetota; class Leptospiria; order Leptospirales; family Leptonemataceae; genus JAGRNA01. The sequence continues at coordinate 11,494 of JAGRNA010000094.1, read as the reverse complement.
GAGGTTAAATGAAAGTAAAGAATTTATTTTTGATAGAAGGAATTTTTTTTAGTGCTCTTGGCGGAATCTTATTATTTGTTGGGCATCTAATTAATTTTTCTGTTAATAATGGCCAAATTACTGTTGCAGGTCAAACAATAATTTTTTTCTCTCATTCGTTCCTCATTTTTTCGTTTATATCAGCCCAATATGTATTAAAACCAAACATACAAGATAGTTTGGCTTTAGATTTAAGTATCATAGGTTCTGTTTTTGTATGCGCTATTGTTTTTTCTGAGATTGCAATGGCATTTAATCCTGAACTTAAAACGGCCATCGATAACCCTGTTACAAATAACATAATAAATTTTGCACCTTTGTTATTCGTTCTTGGTTTAATTTTATTCAGTATTTCATTAATCAGGATGGACTATAAAAAGCCAGGGATATTGCTTTTAGTCGGTAATTTAGTTTTTGCAGCCAGTACATTATTCTCTGTAAATCTAGCTTCTGTTATTTCACTTATTGGATCCTTTTTTACAGGTTTAGGATTTTTGTATTTTGGCATTTCTTTAAGGTTAAATAATAATTGAATATTTTCATTTTAAATTCATTAACATGTGTGTAAATTCATAGGCTAACCTCCTGATTAAAGGAGAATGTTTTTTATCATATTGGAGAATGCCATGTTTTTAAAACAATTTAATTTTTTTTCTTAGCATCTTTTTTAGTTATCCTTCAACTTAATTGTTATTCACAAGTTTATGTTGAGACAGATCCAATTGCCTTTGCATTAAACGGGTATTCAATTCACTCAGGATATTATTTCTCATCATCAAAACTTGATGTCGGAATATTTGGTGTTGATGTTCCTGAGAGCATCCATGGAAATAAGGGCTTTGATGCCACAGGAGATGGATTTGGTATAATTATAGGCACCCGGTCGATTTTAGGTCAATTCCTTTCTCTAAAGGAGGCTTTGACTCAAATTTGCCAAGGGATTCGGGGCGCATTTCAAATACTGAACTCGCACTAAATTCCTAGAAAATAAATTATAGGCACCGGGTCGGATTGCTGTCAATTTGTTTCCATAAACGGGGCTTTGACAGAGATTTGCCAAGGGATTTGGGGCGCACTTCTTTTTATGAACACGCACTAGGTTCCTTGAAAATAAAGATTTATATCCATTCTTTAACGGCGAGCCACGCTGGCAGATCAGTGATGCTGCGTGGCAGTGGCGTAAATCCCGGCAGGCCAAAATTAAGCTGTCATTTTATCAGCCCTGAATCACTGAACTATGCGCTCTTCATGCAAAGGATGTTTAATGGGTTGGCTCTGGAACAATCATAGCATCTAAACCACTACCAGTTGCCACTGGCTCCACCGCCGCCGAAACACCGCCACTGCCATAAAAGCTGCCACCAGCCCCGAAGTCGAACCAACTGGCCTTGGCATTCCATTTCAGATTGTAACGCCTTCGGATATTTTGGCCGGCTTTGCTATGCTGCCCAAAAATCCGAATAGCAGCAAATACAAGAATCAGGCCAGCCACTCCACTGATCGCGAAGCCTGGGTCATGCAAGCGATCCAGATAAAGAGCGCTCAGATAAACCACCGGCAAGACCGGAATCCAGCTATAGAGAATAAAAGAAAACCAGCCAGCAAAACCAGTCTCCAGCCAGATCCGGGCGAGCACACCCAACAGGGCCAGAATCAGCAGTGTTGCTATTGGTGTAATGACCATCACACGGGCCAGTATCTGGATGACTGCGCTCATTATGATAAGGTTAGCATAATATATTTGAGGAGCTCGTTTAAATACACATTTGCCAGACCTGGAAGAGGGTACTGGCATTGGGGCAAAATATTTCAGCGACAAAACCAGTGGCAAGCGTTACCCCAAGCATGATCAGAGCCGGTATCCAGGTGACCCGCAGCACACTGCCAATCCAGTTGTGAGCGCTGAGCTTTTTTACACTGCGCACGAGCCCACTCGAAAGCAGAAACTCAAACAGAGCCTCGGATAGAATGACCGGCGCCTGATACACAATATAAATCGCTCCTCCCAGGATCACTGCAAGGAGGACTAACAGTGCGATTACCAGTATGATAGCTCCGCCACCCTCGGAATCACCCAGGTCCAGATCCGGTAGTTCCAAAGCGGGCATTTTGAGACTTGGACTGGCATCACTATCCAGAGCAGCGGGAGTTACTGTCATGCCTGGTGAGGCAGTCCAGCTAGCACTGGCGCCAGCCCCGCCAAAAGAGCCACCGCCTCCGCTGTACGAATCTGCAGAACCAGAGGAACCCCCGTTCGAAAAATCAGGCAGACTGATTGAAGACCCATCAAGATCAATATTGCCAGAGCTGTCTGAACTACTGGCATTGCTGGTCACACTTTTATTATTACGCGTTGGGTTAACAATATGAATCCAGATGCGGACAAATATGAAGAAGCACAGATAGGCAATGCTAAAGGCTATCCCCAAACGCAGAGTCAGCTGTTCCACTCCCAGTAGCAGCATAATCTTGCTCGATATGATACCGCTTACCGCAACCGCAGAGAGTATCAGGCTCATGTGCCAGCGGGTTGCCACCCTTGTATAAACATAACGTTGCAGACGCTTCAGGTTTTTTGTAGATAACAGGCGCATGTGTGGTTTTATGCAGAATAGTCTGCTCATCCTTCCCGGATGCTAATTTGTGACCGGCTTTCGCTTTGTTCAAGCGCTTTCTGATATTTTGCAAAAGCCAGCCCTGAGTCGGCCAATATCGCTGCTTGACTCTGGTCGCTGTTCCAGGCGGCATGTCGCCAATGAATAGTGCTTCGGCCAGCCGTGCTCATGGACCAAAGTCCCTCATAAAATTCAGGCACCGGGCTGGATTTCTGTCAATTTATTTCCATAGCCTTCGACTGCGGTTGGGGCACTGCGAGAACCTCAGTGACTGCTTGTCGAACCACAGGGACCACGGGGTCTTGACACTTCGGCAAGCGGCTATTGAGCCCGTCGAAATACAGTAGAACCACAGATTGGCCACTCGCACTGAGCGAGCCCGAAATGAGGGATTTGGGGCGCACTTCATTTATGAACGCGCATTAAAATCCTAAAAATTAACGATAAGTTTTTCGGCGGTACAGGATTATGGATTTAATCTGCCAGCTTCATATTCCTCAAGAGTAATTCTCGCATCCGTTGCAACCAACCCATTTTCTTGCCAGGCTATTTCTGATAATATTTTTTTCCCCAGATCCGGATTACATCTTAAAAGAAAAACGCCACTCCAAAGTCGCACGTATGCATCGGACCCATCAGTCGCCAGCTCCACAAGTCTGCCAAGCTGCCCACTTTCCTCCAGTTTATTGCTCAACTTCAGTAGCTTATCATGTGCCTTATTGGCTTTTTTGTAATCTCCATTCCATGTCACTTCTCCATGAGCAACAGCATTCAATTTAAACTCCTCTAAAATTTTATCCTCTCGTGTTTGCATTATGACGCCCCCGTTACTCAAGCAACTGACTCTAACCAGAAAATAAAGAGGCAAATTGGTAATAAAAATACAAAACAATATAAAACATATTAAGAAAAACAAAACTTGCCAGCGTTAAGTACCATCGATTTCCCGACCACCCTATTCTAAGCATGCGAATCGCATTAAAATTAAAATAAACTGAAATTAAGATAAATAAAAAGCTTATTACAAGACAGTGCTTACTAAAGCTACCACCATAACCCATAACGACATCTTTAAAGCAAAGGCTCCCGGAAGTTAACAATACCAACTCCAGGGGTATAGACACAACAATCATTAACGCTATAGAAATTTTTTGAGGAATACTCATCTTAAGCTCCGCTGGTTGACCATAGAGTTAACCCCAAAAGTTGTGTATTGAGCCCGGACAGGGTAGACAAGAAGCGCGGCGCCGCCAGATTAATTTTGAAAAGAAAAAAATCAGGAGGCAACGCCGCATGGAGAATATAACAGAAATCAAGGATGGCAGTCAAGCCAAATCAGAGCTTTGGGAGCTAGCCCGCGAGGGTGCCCGTAAAATGATCCAGACAGCTCTGTTCATCGAGCAGCAGGAGTTTTTAGAGCAATACAGTCACTTGCAGACTGAAGATGGAAGTCGCAGATTCGTATGTAAACCGGCACTAACTGTGACCCACCCTGCAGGCCAGGTATCTGACCCACCCTGTGACCCAATGCGAACATCCTAAAGAGACCACGAAAGCTATAATCAAACCGAGGTCAGAATCCTGTTGATAAATCATGGTTGGCACCTCCGGCAGAGCTGCAGCAAAGACAGCAGAAAAAATGCAGGCGTGGCTGCCATAAGGACTTCTTTCGAGCATTCAAAGGGCGCGAATACAGCGTGCACAATCAATTGGACAAATCATCGGTGGCCGTTTCGGTCTCGGAGCAGGCATTGTCGTTTTGGTCGCAAGAATTCGAGCTTCTCTTGATTGCTTGCAACAAAGCGGGTAAAATGGCTGGATCATCTAGCGGATCTTTATGCTCTGCATTCAAGAAACACCCGGTTACGATAAAAGCAGTCATGATAAAGGTTATAATAGTAATGCTTGCCGATTTTTGCTTTTTCATGGTCGCCTCGATAATGCTTTTTTCTGCAAATGCATTCCCTTCTGAATCTGGCCCTCTCCCAACAGGTATCCATGGGCATCAGTTTGCATTTTCACAGCAAAGGCACATTGAACCTTGCCATGGAATACAAAAAAATAGCGCCCTCCCATGAACCTGATCGTGAGCACGGCCGGACAATCTTGACCAGACCAGCATAGATTAGCAATCATTATTAGTGGCCCTTTCTGGTTTGCAAAAAAAATCCGGAACGGCTCCAATTTGACTCTAGATCATGCTATAGCATCCCGGGTAAATGGCCCGGTGGTTTTGGCATTTGGATGTTTGCGGTTTATACCCGGAATGTCCGGCACCTTATTCGATTGTCCGGTGTTTTGAAAGGCAAGCATCTTGCACCGGATGAAGACGGTTTTGGAGCGATTATTTTTCAATCAGATTGATAATTCCAAATAGACAGAAAAACACATCCTGGCTGAGTAAACCCAAATTGCCCGGCATGGGCCTGCAAGGATCAAAACGTATGCATCATTGGAAAAAAACCATCTGCTTGTGCGTCTCCACAATACTGTTTTTTGCATTGAATCTGGAGGCGAGCATTACTGTGAACTCCGCATCTGATTCGGTCAATCAAAGCACAACCAGTAATCCAGACACAAAAGCCCCAATCTCTCGTAAAAAACCTGAACCAGCAGATGATGTCCCCGCAGATCATTCCCTGAATAAACAGTATTTACTGCTAAATCGTGACGAAGACGACGACGAAGACGACGAAGACGACGACGACGAAGACGACGAAGACGACGAAGACGACGAAGACTGAGCTTCAGGTCGGCTCTGCGTAGTCCTTGGCGAGGGCCTTCACCTGGTCGAACAGCTGGGGATGGGTCAGCAACTTGCGGACGATGGACCACAGCTCCGGGTCGTTCATGCGCGCGACCCCCGTCAACGCCTTGGATTTTCCGCGTGGCTTCTTCTTGATCGCGGTCGGGCCCTGCTTCCGTAGACGCTCCATTGCGCTGACCCAACGCTTGGTGGGGAACAGCTCTCCGTCCTCCCAGGCGAGGATCTCCTTCTGCTCGAGTCCGAGGGTCTCGGCGAGCTCACGCGCCGTGCAGTTCAGTTCCTTGCGCAGTTCCTTGATGTCTTCGGGGCTCACGAGCGGGCACGGTAGTGCTGCCCAGCCAGCGAAGGAAGCAACTCGCGCCAGGATCGGTCGAAGTTCTCCGGGTGACCCCGAATCGACCGCGCCACGCCCGCTCCAACCATCCGCTCGCTGCAGGCGTTGCCTGCTTGCTGACGCTGCCGCTCGGGTGCGAGCCGTCGCTCGAAGTGCCCCAGCCTTCGGACGAATCTGGCGCGGAGATACGAGTTCACGGCGCGCCAGTGGAGGGCGGGATCGCCGCGGTTGCCCGCTTCGAGGTGCCTGGTGGCGATCCGACGGCGCTCCGAGTCTTCACGGGCAGTCTCAGCGAATACCACGAGCGCCGCATCCGCGAGCGTGACCTTCCAGAGTCCTTGACCGAGCGCGAGGTGCCTGCCCTGACCTGGAGCGGTTTCAGCGACTCGGAGGTCGCGTTCGTGGGGCCCACGCAGGGGCTCGAGGGCGGCCAGCGTTACTCGGTAGCCGCGCTCGGTTCGGGGTTGTTGTTGGAGGTGGACGTGGCCCTGGAGCAGCCCGACTTCGCGTCCCGCGCCTGGCCTCCCGCCGGCATGGGGGGCGGCGTCGCCGTCTTCTGTCCGGGCAAGTCGGTCGAGCGGCGGTTGGTCATGCTCGATGGGTGTCCGCGCTGGGCAATCGTTACCGCGGGGATTGGCGACTCGGAACTGCTAGCTGACGAGTGCTTCAGCCTGGCTCCCATCGACTCTTCGGAGGAGTCCTGCTTGGCTCCCCTCGCCGTCGACGACCTGTGGTTGCCGGCGACGCTGCTGACCAGTGACTCTGGCAGTGCGGAGCCGGCGATTGACTGCGAAGCCGACGAGCTGTCCATCGGCAGGGGCTGTCTGCGCAGTGCCGACTCCTACGTTGTCGTGCGCAAGCCCCTCGACGAGCTCTGGGCGCTGCGCCTTGGAGCGGACGTATACGGTCCTGAGGCCGCGGACTCGTTCGTGATTCGTGGTCTGACAAGCGATCGGCGGTACGACTACTCGCTCGTCGCCGTGGATCTGGCAGGCAAGGTCGCCCGCTTCCAGGACACGCTACGCACCACCAGGCCCGCCGCGCAGGTGGTGCTGAACGAGGTGCTCGCCAACCCCAACGGCCCTGAACCTGCGCAGGAGTGGATCGAGGTAGTGAACGCCGGCACACGCGTCGCTCAGCTCGAAGGGATGGTTCTGCAGGACGGAGCAGGTGAAGCGACACTCCCCAGGGCGGAACTGGCGCCAGGCGAGTACGCCCTCCTCGTCACCCCTGAGTATGATCGCGCATACCCCTTCGACCTGTCACCCTCGAAGGAGGTGCGGCTGATCGTGCTCGAACAGCTCGGTCGGAGCGGGATCTCCAACGCGGGCGAGCCGCTGATCCTGCGAGCTGCGGACGGCAAGCTGTTGTCATCCATTCCGCCATTGAAACAGGACCGAGCCGGGTATAGCGTTGCCCGACGGACACCGGAGCTGAGTGATGTCCTCACGTCCTTCCAGATCCATGGCGCACCGGGGGCGTCTCCCGGCGGAGCCAACTACTTCGACCCAGAAGACTGAGTGCGGGTGCTGGATCTCGCATCGATCTGCCCGGCCGTTGGCTGGCGCGCCAACGCAGCGCTGGTTTCAGGCGTTCCAGTGTCGAAACGGGGTGTCCTGGGGTGACTCTGTAGGTCTTGTGGTCTTCAGGCGAACGCGACCGCCGGGCGCGGCCCCCAGCTCGATGCGCAGGGAATTTCGTCGGCGGATTCGCGGCCTTTCGTCAGCCAGGCGCTGCCACCCGGTCCTCGACGCGCCGGAGCTCGATCGCTCTCCCCTGACAGACCAAGCCGGTTCCGCGACAATCTCTGCTTGGACCGCGGGTTTCAATTGACGAATGCGCGCCCGTTTCCATAAACCAAGATTAGCTTCACTGCGGCTCGTCGCGGCCGCAGCGGGGCGTCGTTAGGCCCATTGGGTTCCCCGCCCAACAACTCCGATCGCACGGCACGCACACCACTTCCCGCGCCAGCGGCCACCAAACTCCTCTCACCTGATCGCGTCCCCTCGCGACGGTGGGGCGAACTGAAACCCCAAACCCCAAAGGGGGCCAAAGTGAACCAACGAGCTACCGCCAACGCGCCTGTCGACCCGAGTCACGAGACACACCCCGAGTGGGAAGATGGCAGGAGTTCGGGGTCTCGTATCAAGGTTCACCGTCGTGAGGAGCAGGCACCTCTGACGACCCGTCAGGTCGCCGAGCTGCTTGGATGCGGTGTGAAGACGGTTCACAACTGGGTCGCGGACGGCCGCATCCCGCACTTCCGCACCCCCGGTCGGCACTTGCGGTTCCGTGCGGAAGACGTGGCCGAGTTCATGCGCCGGTCCGGTTTCCCGGTGCCAGACGAGCTGAGTTGCCGTTGCCCCTTGCTGCTGGTGGCGGCAGACGCCCAGGCGGCGTTGCTCGGTCTGCCCCGGGGTGCGATCAGCCTGGAGAACCCGCTGGACGCCCTGGTCATGTGCCCCTCTCACCGACCGCTGATGGTGGTCGTCGTCGCCCAGCAGATGCAGGGAGTCGACCTCAAGGCCTTCCGGGCGGCGATCGAGCGCGCCTGCGAGGACTGCCGCGTGGTCTGGGTGGGCGAGCCACCCAGCGACGCGCAGGGCTACGAAACGCTGGAGTTGCTCGACCCAGGGAGCCTCGCCGCACTACTCCGGGTCCGGCGACGCGACCGGCCGATTCCCTGAGGCACAGCGATGCTCCCAGCTCGCAAGGTCGTGCGAATCACGAACCGGCGATCGTCATTCCCGCGACCCTGAACGTCGGCGCTGCGACGGACGTCTTCATCACCAGATCGTCGGCGACCGCGTCGACGTTCTTGAGCATCGTGTCGAGGTTCGAAGACGCGGTGATCTCGCTGACGGGGAAGGCGAGCTCGCCGTCTTCGATCCAGAAGCCCGCGGCGCCGCGGCTGAAGTCCCCCGTCACTGCGTTGAAGCCAAAGCCCATCATCTCGGTGACGTAGAGCCCGCGCTTCGTGGAGCGGATCAGCTCCTCACGGCTGAGCTTCCCCGGTTGCAGCACGAAGTTGCTGGTGGACGACCCGACGGACGCGCCGCCACGAGAGGCGCTGTGCGTCGACTCCCGACCTAGCTTGCGAGCGCTGTACCAGTCGAGGAGGAAGGTCCTGAGCTCGCCGTCCTGGACGACGACGTTCCTGCGGGAGGGCATGCCTTCGCCATCGAAGGCGCGAGAGCCGGGGGCACGCGGTCGCAGCGGATCGTCGATCAAGGTGACGAGCGGGCTCGCCACGCTCGTTCCTTCTCTTTCCGCAAGGTAACTCGACTTGCGCCAGACCGCGCCTCCGGTGATGCAGCCAGCGAAGGTGCCCACGATGGAGCGCGCCACGTCTGGGTCGAAGACCACCGGGGCCTCGCATGTCTCGACCTTGCGCGCGCCGAGCTGGCGGAGCGTGCGCCGCGCGGCCTCGCGCCCGACCTCCTCGGTGTCCTCGAGATCCGCAAGGTGCCGGCACGCGCTCCAGTAGAAGCCGCGCCGGTTCTTGCCGCCGTCGTCCTTGGCCACCGGAGACACCACGAGCGAGGCGTATGAGCCTCGAGTGGCGCCCACGAAGCCGCTCGACAGCACCATCACGCGAATGCCACTCGTGCGCGCGAAGGTTGCTCCCTCCGACAAGGTCAGTCGCGGATCGAAGCCGAGCGCGGCCTTCTCGGCCAGCTTGGCGCGCTCGAGCGCCTGGGCGGCGTCGATCTCCTCCACGGCCGGGTCATACAGATCGAGCTCCGGGAACGGAGGCTTGGCGAGCAGTCCGATCTCGGCCGGCCCCTCGCAGGGGTCTGGCTGGCTCAGGTCGAGGAGCGAAATGGCGTCCGCCACCAGGCGCTCGAGACCGGCTTCCGAGAGATCGCTGGTGGCGCTCATCGCGACCCGTTGGTCCCGCAGCACCTTCATCGACACGCTGCGGTGACCCGCTTCTTCCACCAGCTCCGGCTCGCCCAGGCGAACCTTGGTGGAGAGCTCCCAGCCCGAACGCGCCGACACCTCGGCGACGTCGGCGCCCGCCTTGCGGGCGCGGTCCACGAGTTTCTCGGCCAGGGAAGTGAGTTCTGCGGTGTCGTCCTTCATCTTGGGTGTGCTCCAGGTTGCGCGGGCGGAGCCCGACGTCGCGTCACTGACGCGAGCAGAAAGCTGGCCTCACGTCGGGGCGGCGGAGGCAGACGTCGACCCCACACTAGCTCAGTTCCGGGTGCCGGCGCGACCGCCCGGCGATCGGGGCGCCTCGGCTCAGGTTGTGCATGCAGTACAGGGTCCAGACGGTCCCCAAAACCAGCACCGGCAACATCCACAGGAGCGCATGGCCCAGGGGAGTCCCGCCCACGTGGTGCACCCCGAAGTCTCCGTGGACCTGGCGATAGGTGCCGTAGACCCCGAGCCGGCGGTAGCTCAGGACGAGCAAGCCCAGGGCCAGCAATGCGGGGCCGCTTGCGAGGCGGATCAGGAAGCTCGGCTTCGCATGCTCGTTGCGCGTGGCGAGCAGAAACCCCAGAGCCGGCGCGCTGGCGTCGAGCAGCACCCACACCAGACCCCAGGGCGTCAGGAGCGCAGCCCCATCGAACCAGTACGCAACCGACCAGTCCGGCGCGAACGCGATGAAATACCCACACGCCGGCGCAAAGATCAACAACCCATAGGCCGCGCTCAGCAGCGCACCGCGGTGGCGAACCACGAGGCGGTCCCGCCCCGCGCTGCCAACGCTCACCCACGCGAACGCCACTCCAAGCGCGAAGCCGATCAAGGGGCCGAGAAAGGCTGGCACGCGGGGGTTCTAGTGGCGGGCGAGGAGGAGCACAAGCCACCAGCACGGCTCGATACCGGCCCTTGGGAGAGTCGTCTCGCCTCGTCACCCCTGGCCGGCGAAGTGGTGAAGCGTTGAGCAAGGGACTATAGAGCCCCTGTGAACACGCAATCCGTGCGCGAACTGCTCCAGAAGGTCCAGAGCGGCGAGGTCGCCCTGGACACGGCGGTGGACTTGCTGAAGCAGCTCCCCGTCGAGGATCTGGGGTTCGCCAACGTGGACCATCACCGAGCGTTGCGCCAGGGCCTGCCCGAGGTGGTGCTCGGGGAGGCGAAGACCCCGGAGCAGATCGTGGGCATCGCCACCGCGCTCCTGGCTCGCTCCTCCAACGTCTTGATTACTCGTGTGGAAAAGGAAAAGGCCGAGGCGATCTGCGAATCGCTGCCCCAGCTCGAGTATCGAGAGGCTGCGCGCGTGGTGGCGAGTCGTGACCGCAGGATCGATCCGCTCGGCAACTCGCCCGTGGCGATCGTCACCGCGGGGACCAGCGATATCCCTGTGGCGGAGGAAGCCGCAGAGACACTGGCCGCGTGCGGCGCGAGCTACGAACGGGTGTTCGACGTTGGTGTCGCCGGTATCCACCGCGTCGTGCGTCACATCGATCTGCTCCAGCGCACGCCCGTCGCGATCGTCGTGGCCGGGATGGAAGGCGCGCTCGCGAGCGTCGTCGGCGGTTTGATTGGCGGTCCAGTGATCGCGGTGCCGACCTCGGTCGGCTATGGCACCGCTCTGGGCGGGTTCACCGCGCTGTTCGGCATGCTCACGGGCTGCGCGTCCGGTGTTTCCGTGGTGAATATCGACAACGGCTTCGGGGCAGCGATGGCGGCGTTTCGCATCCTGCGCCATCGGGAGCCCGTAGCGTGAGTCCTCCGCACGGAGGTGGCCACGACCACCACAGCCACAGCCACGACCACCACAGCCAC
>JAGRNA010000093.1 GCA_020441005.1 Leptospiraceae bacterium | reverse complement strand
ATCGTGGCAAAGATCACCGCCAGAAATCCAAGCAGCGTGGTCATACTAAAACCAATCCCGGCCACCTGAAACAAGAGCGCTTGACCACTTTCACCGGCGCTCAAAACAGCACCCACCAAAGTAATCCCGGAAATTGCATTGCAACCGGACATCAAGGGAGTATGCAAGGTGGGTGGAACTTTACTGATCAACTCAAATCCCAGGAAGATGGAGAGCACCAAAATGCTAACTGCAACGATTACGGCCATGTGTTTATCCTTGTTTATTTACTAATTCTACCTTGATGAAATGTATTGCGATTCTACAGTCGACTTTGGCATCAGCCCAGCAGCTCTTTAACCTTGGGATGAATCACCGCTCCCTGGTGCACCAAAAGGGCCCCCTGCACGATTTCATCCTCCAGGTCCAGCTGCAACTGACCTTCTTTGGTAATATAGTCGATCAGAGCCTGCAAATTGCGGGAATACAACTGACTGGCGTGATAGGGCGTCTGAGCCGGCAGGTTCACTACCCCGTGGATCTTGACTCCGTTATGATCCACCACTTCGCCCGCCCTGGTCAACTCACAGTTACCACCACTCTCGGCAGCCATATCGACAATAACGGAACCGGGGGCCATGCTTGCCACCATAGCGGCGCTGACCAGCATAGGAGCCTTGCGCCCGGGCACGTTTGCGGTTGTCACCACAACATCCGCCTCCGCGATATGCTTTGCCAGCAGTTCCTGCTGTTTTTTTAGGTATTCCGGGGTTGCCTCGCGAGCGTAGCCGCCGCCACCGGACAGGTCGGCAGAGTCTTCACCTTCTTCGCGGGGCGGTTCTATATAGCGACCACCGAGACTTTCCACCTGCTCCTTGACTTCCGGACGCACATCTGAAACCTCGACAACCGCTCCCAATCGCTTGGCAGTCGCAATGGCCTGCAAACCGGCGACGCCGGCGCCCAGGATAACAACCCTGGCAGGTGAAATAGTTCCGGCAGCAGTCATCATCAGGGGAAATATTTTACCTAGTCCGTTCGCACCAATGATAACGGCCTTATAACCGGCCAGGTTGGTTTGTGAGCTTAACGCATCCATGCGCTGCGCCTTGGTGGTGCGGGGGATCGCATCCATCGAAATCACATCGACGCCTTGTTCGGCCGCCTTTTTTGCTGCGTCCGGATAGGTCAGACCGTAAAAAAAGCCGGCTAACAAAGCGCCTTTTTTCATCATTTCCAGCTCATGCTTGCCAGCCGGATGCGCCAGCGGCCTTTGCACTTTCACCAGCAGGTCCACATTGGCATATAAAGTGCTGGCATCGGGCACCAGCGTGGCGCCTTCTTTTTCATAGTCTGCGTTTGTGAATCCAGACGCCAGACCGGCATCCTTTTCGAACTGGATGGTATGCCCTTTTTTAATCAAACGAGCAACGGTTTCAGGAATTATGGCTACCCTGGTCTCGCCAGGAGCAATTTCTTTTGGGATTCCGATATTCAAAGTGGCACCTCGGAAGTAAGAATAACACCACACTCTTGAGCCCGTCTGTACGGTCAAACGAAATAAATTTGTATATCGGTTTCCTGATTCTCAAATTGAGTCTGTATACCGGGCCCGGTTCATTTCAATTGTATGAGTTTTGATTCACAAAATGAATGCCGCCCGGCGCGGCCACATTCCCGCTCCCGCCGGAGAACTCATCCTGCTGCATATCGCCGGCATCCCGGAAAAGATTGTACTTCGGTTCAAACAATAACTCAAAATTCTTCGTGGCGCCGCTGCGGTGCTTGGCTACAATTAACTCAATTATATTATTATTCGCCGCCGGTACAAAATCGTTCTCATCTTCTTTTTTAATTTCCTTATGCAGAAACATAACGATATCGGCGTCCTGTTCAATGGCTCCGGACTCGCGCAAGTCCGACAGTTGGGGCCGGGAATAGTCCCCGCGTCGCTGTTCGACCGAGCGATTCATTTGACTCAAGGCCAGAATCGGCACATTGACCGCCTTGGCCAATTGCTTCAGGCTGCGCGATATGCTGGCAACCTCTTGCTGCCGGCCCAGCTTGCGCGCCTCGGGATCAGTCATCAATTGCAGGTAATCAATGACGATCAGACCCAGCTTTTTGTTGCGGGAGGATTGGTCGCTGTGGAATTTACGACAGCGACTGATGCAATCCCAAATAGTTAAATCGCCGGAGTCGTCAATGAACAGGGGCCAACTGGCAATTGTATTGATGGTGCGAATCAGATTTTCATTCTCTGCCGGCTGGATATTGCCCATTTGCAGATTGCTGTTGTTGATCAAGGCTTCCGAACAAACCAGCCGCATCATCAGTTCCAGATTGCTCATTTCAAGAGAAAATATCAATGCGGTTTCATTTTGGCGCGCGACATGGGCAGCCATGTTCATAGCCAGAGTCGTTTTACCGATTCCCGGCCGTGCCGCTAAAATGATTAGCTGGCCGGCCTTTAGACCGGCCGTCAAGCGATCAAAACCCTCAAAGCCGGTCACCGTACCCTGAATGCGCCCCTGGGCTTCGATCAGATTGCGCAGATAGTCCTTGAACTCTTCCTTGATTTCAGCGATGGGCGTGATGCCGTGCTGCACATCACTGCCTGTGATTTTCAGAATCAGTTCTTCAACTTGACGTAAAAAACTGCCTTCATCCTCGCCAGGGATGGCCGCATCGAGCTTGATCTGTTCCGCGGCCTCGATCAGTTGGCGTCGAATCGCCAGACTGTGCAAACGTTGCGCGTGCCGGGGCGCGTTATGGGGAGTGATGACATTGGCCGCCAGATCCTGGATATAACCGGCGCCACCGCAATCCTCCAATTGGTGGACATCTTGCAGGTATTGTATAACGCGCACACTATCAAGACCGACAGAGCCCTCTGCGCGCTCCAGATGCAGCAATGCCTTGAATAGCAGACGATGCGCCTGCAAATACAGATCTTCAACGCGAACAGTATCGGCGATGGAGGTAATCAACTCCGGCCGCAGCAGCAGCGCTCCCAAAAATTCACGCTCTGTCTGGGGGTCATGCGGTAGATGCAAGCCTTCCTGATCCACCGTGACTAGCCCTGGCTTTTAACAGCAAGCGTCAAGTTTCGAATCAGCTTTCCTGATCGCCAGATTCAAGTTCCGCGCCAGTGTCGGCAACCGTAGCTTCCGCGGCTTCGGCCGCTGCAGCTTCCGCTTCTGCGGCCGCTTTTTCTGCTGCTCGACGCTCATCATCCGCTTTTTGTTTGGCCTGAATCTCGGCGATCTGGTCGTATTCTTCTTCACTGCTTGTATCAGCGACTACACCCTTGACCTCAATGCCCAGATTGACCTTGATCGCCTCCGCCAGATTGATTTGCACCTGGTAGGACCCGGGAGCTTTGATTTTCTCGGTGAGTTCAATCTTGCGCTTGTCGATGGCATAGCCCTTTTCTTTCAGAGCCTGCGCAATAGTAATAGCAGTCACGGAGCCGAACATCTTGCCGTTGGTTCCCACCCGGGCTTCTATGGTCAGGGTCCCTACACCGGCCATGCTGGCAGCGACACCTTGCATCTCCGATTTTCGTTTTTCGGATTTAATGGCCATCAGCTTCTGCTGGTGCTCCAAAGCCCTGGTTGATCCGCCCTTGGCCACGATCACCAGCTTATTGGGTAACAGATAGTTGCGCGCATAACCAGCCGCCACATTGCGAACCTCGCCAGCATCACCTAGATTGGGAACATCTTTTTGTAGTATTACTTTCATTTATAATTACCTTGCGCCTGTGTATTTGTGCTTTGCTTTCTTTTGCGAACCTGTATGACCTAGAAGGGGATATCATCCTCATCAGGCATCATTTGATTATCTTGATAGGGATTCGAACCTGAACCGCTAGTCAGGCTGCTAGCAGGCTTGAACTGTGACGGAATACCCATCGCCGGTTCCGGTGACATTTGCCCATAAACGGGGCCGTTGTCCGCAGGCGGCCAGCCGCCCTGTCCTTCCGCGCCAGACTGGGACCAGCCCCCGCTCTCCCGACCTTCCTCGCCAGAACGGCCCAGTAATTGCATATTCTCTACAACGACCTCGATTTTATACACCTTGCGGCCGTCCTTGTCGGTGTAGCTATCCTGACGCAAGCGTCCGGTGACAGCAATCTGCTTGCCTTTTTGACAATACTGGTTAATGATCTCGCCCAGTCGACCCCAGGCAACGCAATTGAAATAAGACACTTCATCGCGTTTTGTGCCGTTTGTAGTGAAGCTGCGATTATTGGCGATGGAAAAATTGCAGACCGAATTTCCGGAGGAAATCTGGCGCAGCTGAGGATCCTGCGTCAATCGTCCAATCAACATTACCTGGTTGAGATCATTTGCCATTGTAGATGCTTTCCTTCCTGTTTGCCTGCGCCAGACGCTTGATCAGCCCGAATCGGAATCAGGCTGCGTCGCTATTGGTACGATGGACCATGAATCGCAAAATGGATTGCTCCAGATGCATCTCATGGCTCAGTTCGGCCACCTTGGCCGGATCCATTTTGCAGGTCTGGTGAATAAAATGACCGCTCTTGATTTTGTCAATCTCATGATGTAATTTGCGCTCGCCCCAGTCTTCTTCCCGGGCCGGACGCACACCATGCCGCTTCAGAATTTCTTGCAGTTTGCCTTTGGCCTCTTCCAGAGTGCCGCCGCCCACTGTATTGAAAATAGTAATCAGTTCATATTCTTTCATAGCTGAATCTGCCATATTTGAAATTTCAACCCGGCTGTCAAGTGCTTGACAAACTGAATTGATCGTGTACAATCTTTCTACTGCCCTGTTCGAGTGGACCGATTATTTTTGGACCAGAACTTTGTAGATAGGGACCCCAGAGTCCACGCGTGGATACCAGGCCTCCCATTGCGAGGAAGGTAGAAAGTGTTGGCAGGAGACCCACCTGTGTAAACAGGCTCCAAAAATGATCCATGCCGCACGGCAGGGCGGTGATTCAGCCAGTTGCGCGCATCCCCCCGCAGCTGTAGCTGACTATTTTGTTTGGAAAGACCCACATGCAGCAATTACTGGCCGAACTCATTGCCGAACACAGGCAAACCCTCGCTGGCCTGGATCAAATCGCCCAGGCTGGACCCAACACAGGTCGGGGCCAGGCCTTGCTGCGATCCCTGCGCCCCCAGCTACTGAATCATTTATATAAGGAGGATACTCGTCTGTATCCGGCGCTACAGCAACAGGCCGATGAAGACCAGCAACTTGCCGATGTGCTGAAGCACTTTACGCCGGATATGCTGCAAATCAGCGCAGCCACGCGTTCGTTTTTCGAGGACTGGCAATCGGGCCTGCCCGGAATGGACCTGGTGGCCGAGTTTAGCCGGCTATATCAATTACTCCTCAGCCGCATCCACAAAGAAGAACATATCCTCTTCGAGCATTACCAGGAACGGGATCATACCACCACACCGCTTGAACCGGATCAGCCCTGATCGCGGCGCCCAAGCCAGGCTTCATACCCCCCGTTTCAGTCGCCCGACACCGGGCTTTTGAACAGCGGATGCTTCTGCATCAGCGCTACATAGTGGCCAGCTTCTCTTTCGCTGGCAACCGCCAATTCCGTAAAATCAGTGCTAGCATACAAAATGCTGCGCCCGACGTTAACCAGCAGATCCGGACCAGCCTGATTCAGTACAGCATTCAGATCACCGCCCTGCGCGCCAATTCCGGGCACTAAAAACGGCAATGAGGCCGCCACCCTGCGGATGGCCTGCAGGCTATCCGAATCCCGCGTAGCACCCACGACCAGCCAGATGCGATCTGCAGCCGGATGCTTTGCCAGTGATTCGGCCAGTTTCAAGTACAACGGAGGATTCCCGTGCAATTGCATGTCCAGTGCGCCCGGATTCGAGGTGTGACAAAGCACGATACAGGCGCGATCCTTGTACTCCAGAAAGGGTTCCAGACTATCCAGACCCATATAGGGACTTAAGGTAACAGCATCACCGTTCAGATCTTCAAACAGGGCCCGCGCATAGAAACGAGCCGTATTGCCGATGTCGGCCCGCTTGGCATCCAGGATTACCAGGCTATCGGGTGCCGACCGCCGAATATGGCGCACCACGGCCTGTAATAGATTCCAGCCATCGCTCCCCAGGTATTCGTAGAAGGCCAGGTTAGGCTTCCAGGCAACAGCCAAATGCGCGCAGGAATCAATAACGGTTTTCAAAAAATTCAGCTTTTGTTCTATAATGTCCGCACCGGGAACATTAGCCGGCATCAGGGCGGGGTCCGGATCTAGCCCAATGCATAGTACAGAGCGATTTTTGGCCCGTTTTTGTTGATATTTACTATTAAAGCTTGACACAGTCCCTGCCGGTCAGTACATTCTGCAAAATTATTACAAACAAATAGCCATGCGAATGCATGCAACAACACCTCAGCGGGTTGTTGCCATGTAAAGCGTACAGTGCTAAGGGAGGCAGGGAGTGTCAACAGGTTTACAGGCAAAGAATATAGCGGATTTGTACAAACGGGCAGCGGAATCCTGGGGGGATGAACCGGCATTTTTAACTCGCAATAAAAAGAAGGAGTTCGAGGCCATCAGCTACAAGGATTTGTATGAAGCGGGTTTGAACCTCGCAACCGGCCTGATTGAGCTCGGCGTGGAAGCGCGCGAAAATGTCGCCCTGCTGGCAGACAACCGCGAGGAATGGATTATCTGCGATGCCGGCATCCTGATTACCGGCGCAGCCGATGTACCCCGCGGCACTGATGTTACCGAAGGCGATATCAAGCATATAGTACCGCACAGTGGTGCCAAAGTAGTGTTTGTCGAACACAAAGCCATGTTGGACAAAATTCTGAAATACAAGGCAGATCTGCCCAATGTGCAGCATATCATCCTGATGGACAAGGACACCCCGGCAGAAGGGGAAACGCTGCACATGTACGATTTGATTGAAAAAGGCAAGCAACTGCGCGGAGCCGGCGATACAAGAGCCGAAGAACGCATGGCCCAGATCAAACCGGACGACCTTTTTACCCTGATTTACACCTCGGGGACTACCGGGGCCCCCAAGGGCGTAATGCTGATGCATAGCAACATGGTCTCCCAGGTGAATTATAATCCCATACCGCTTAGTCGCGGCGAAAAAGTCATCTCCATCCTGCCGGTATGGCACGTATTTGAACGAGTATTCGAGATGATGGCGGTGAACACCGGCATGGCCACCTACTACACCAATACGCGCAACTTAAAAGAAGACCTGGGACTGGTAAAACCAAGCTTTATGGCCTCGGCTCCTCGTCTGTGGGAGAGTATCTATCTGGGTATTGAGAAAAAAGTCGAATCCGGACCTGGCGTGGCCCGGGGATTATTCAAAGCGGCTTATTATTGTTCCCGGATGGTAAAAGGGTCCTGGCGCTTTTTAACTGGCAAGCAACTGGATACAGAAGGTCGCAACAGCTTCATTTCCCTGTTTAAAGGCATCGGCCATTTGCTGCGCATTAACTTCTTTCTGCTGCCATATCTGCTGCTGGATACAATTGTCCTGAGTAAAATTCGCGCAGCGACCGGGGGACGGTTGAAGGGTTCTGTATCTGGCGGCGGTGCTCTGCCATTGCACGTTGATCAATTTTTTAACAACATTGGCATCCCGGTTCTGGAAGGCTACGGCATGACCGAAACCTGTCCCGTATTGGCGGTGCGCACCTTTGACGAACTGGTAATCGGCTCTGTGGGACCCATTTGGCCCAGTACGGAATTGCGCCTGGTGGACATCAGCACCGGCAACGTTATCTATCCCGGACCAAACGGTAAGGGCAAGAAAGGCGAGATTCACGTCAAAGGCCCGCAGGTCATGAAAGGCTATTACAAAAACCCCGAAGCGACCGAGAAAGTCCTGAAAGACGGCTGGATGAACACCGGTGACCTTGGAATCATTACTTTCAACAACACCCTCAAGATTGTGGGACGATCCAAGGAAACGGTAGTTCTGCTCGGCGGTGAGAATGTGGAACCGGTCCCAATCGAAAACAAGCTGCTGCAATCAGCGCTGGTCGAACATTGCATGGTCGTTGGCCAGGATAAAAAATTCCTGTCTGCCCTGATTGTGCCCAATCCGGAAGCCATGGCCGAGTACGGTGATTCGCATGCAGCTATTGCAGCCAACGCAGACGCCCAAAAGATGATGCAGGCTGAAGTCAAGACGCTGATCAGCGCCCAGACCGGTTTCAAATCATTTGAGCGGGTGGTTGACTGCCGCTTGTTGCCCAAGCCATTTGAGGTAGGCGATGAGCTGACCAACATCTTCAAATTAAAACGCCATGTGATCAACGAAAAGTATCACGATTTGATCGAGTCCATGTACGAGTAAAATCGTTCCCCTGGCCCGACGACGTAAACCCTGCCACATAAAGTGGCGGGGTTTTTTGTTATCCTCCCAATGATGAACAATCAGGCTGCGCTTGCCACTCCGCCAAAAACGGCCGGAGCTGGCATGGCGGGCGTAGCCGGAAGACTGCCTGCCAGGTAAATGCAATGGCCCCGCAAACTGGCCATTAGCGGGCCTCAAATGCCTGGGTCGAGGTTCGTTCTACCGCGATGACACCGCCTGGACCAGGACACCGGGCCAGACCGGATTTTCCATCGCAGCAACCGCCAGAACCTACTCCAGCCCCCGGATTTTCAGGATAATATCGCCCTCGTATTTTGCAAAGGCATCCGCGCTACCGGCGGCTTCGACGATCTTGACCGTGTCTTCGTCCGGAAAAAATGCGGTCAGGTATCGATACTCGCCCTGCATTGTCTGCACGCTGGTAACAAACAGGTAGCCGGCCAGCCCGTTTACCGTTTGAATGGGCTCGCTGCGTTTGATTCCGTAACCGATGGATTCAAAATGCAATCGCGCTGTTTGGCTTAAGACTTCCAGACTGGCTTTCGGCTGGTTTTCCACACTACGCACCCTGAGTTGCACTGCATCCGGACTAGCGGCGGCATAATCGGCTGTGTGCTGCCACTCAGCAAATCCATTTGGGGTGGGTATGCGCACACTTTGACAGTTTGCGACCGCCAGAGTCCATCCCAACAGGATCAAAGCCAGCCAGCCAGTCGATGCTTTTGTCTGCATGGTTGTGGATTTCATTTCGATCCCCCAACGATGGCCGGCAAAGTCAGCCCGCGAATCCAGCCAATCGGCACAATCGTGGCACTGGAGGTGCCGCCCATTTGATTGATCTGCAACAACACCTGCGTTAATTGCGATGACTCCTGCAAATAACGAATTTGACCCTTGTATTGATTGACTTCATTCAACGAGCGGCTCAGCGCCTGCTCCAGATCAAGCAAATCATCCAGCTCGGCCGCACCGGACAGGGCCCGCAAGCGACCAAGATTTTTTTCAGCGACAGCCAGACGGGCCTTGAGATCGGCCAGTTCCTCACTCACATCATTCTCACTGCGTTCATTGCGATAGATGTGTGTACCGGCCACGCTGGCCAGTTTTTGCTCTATGGCAGCTCTGCCGATCGTATCCGGAATGCGCAGCTCCAGGCGGCCGTACTGCAGACTGCTCATATAACCGCCCTGACTTTTGGCATACGCGCGCATCTCGGCGATGAGCTGCTCAGCTGCTTCCGAACGAATCGCATATTCGAGACGCTGGATGCGCGCTTGTTGCTGGTTGCCGGATTTGCCGCTATCCTCGGCAAACAGGCCAACGCTGAAAAACGACAACATTACGCAACAGAACCAAAGACCTGGCACTTGCAGCGCTTGCCACCGGTCGCCTTTATTATTTTTGGCGCGCCTGCAAAAACCATCCATGGTCTTTTCCGGCGTGCGTTTTTTGCGGCCATTTGGCTGCCCCGATTCCTTCCGCGACGTCCTGTCGCGGACCCGCCACAGGCGGGACAGCACCTCCGCCATCCCGGCTTCGGTGCCTGTGCGAGCGCTCCTGCTTTTTGCAGGAGCGCCATTTATAATTCTTTTTAATTTTCGCATTGCAGAATCCTTCTTCACCAAAGTTGCTGTAGCCAGATTGCCCACGTACTCAGCGGCGTGATCTGCTGGATTGCATCCGTCACCGCCTGACGGTGCTTATCCAGGGCGGCCTTGTCCGGATAGTATACCTCTACAATATGCAGAACATCGCCATCCACCCGCATGTGCAACTGATACCAGGCGGCCTGGTAGCCGCTCTGCCAGGCAGTCAATAGATCCAGCTGATTGGCTTTTTGCTGCAATTGAGCTGGCCGGGCCGGATAGCGTTGCCGCTCGTATTCCAGAGCCGCTTTGTAAAAGGCGGCATCGCCAAGGGGATCGTTTTCAATAGTGGCTGTGCGCACGAGCACCCCTTCGGGACTGCTAAACAAAGCCTCGCTGCTCGCGTCGTAATTGTCCCGATTATCAATAAAGCCCGCGGGCAAAGGCAAGGCAAAACGCGGCGCTTGCATCAGAGTACGCTTGTTGGGTCGCAAGTCTCGCAACCAGGCTAGCAGCGTTCCCGGCTGAACAGCCAGCTTCTTTGCGGCTGTCATTTGCCAGTACACAGTGGAAAAATTAGCCTGGCTTGCCAGGAATTTGCGGCGGGCCTCCATGGAATCAATTTCCTTTTCCAGGCGCGCAATTTCGTTCAGGATGCGGATGCGTTGACGAGTACTGTTGGTTTTTTTCAAGATCACATACAATCGATCCAGTAGTTGCCGACGATTCGCCAACTGGGCCACCAGATCACCATATTGTTTGGTGATATCCTGGGCCTTGATCTGCCGTGATTGCAGCTCGCCCAACTGTCCCAACGCAGCCACAAGGGCATCAAAATTTTTGACCGGCACCCGGATCTTGAAACTGGCCGTGGCCGCTTCTTTGTTGATACTTTGACTCTCCACACGGGCCTGATAGCGTTCAATCAGCTGGCGCGTGCCGGCAATCGCCTGTTCCAGCTCGTTGACCTGGCTGGCCAGACGAGCCTCATAGATCATCAGGCGTTCTTTTTGCACAGGAGAGGGCTCATCGGGATCTGTGCTGTCCCTTTTGGGGCTCTCCTTGCGTCGGACAGTGCCTTCGCCATCAGCGACGCTGGCATCCTCATCCATGGACTCTTCGTAGACGCCAGTCGTCACGCTGTCGACATTGCCGCCGCGCGTATAACTACTGCTACTGCAAGTTGCCAACCCCAAACCATATAGAACAAACAAAGCCAATACTATGGACAGCTTCGACAGCCAGCCAGCGGAGAGCAACCGGGCCGACCAGCCAGAGCAGCTCAGCATGGTAAAAAAGCGGTAGGGTGGTTTTATATTGGTTTTCATCATGATTATGCGGGCCGCACTATGAATCGAAGCGAGATGCCATCCAGCCTGACGGCAGGATCGACTTCTGTCAACCGACTTTGTCTCTAACCCGATTACACAGCGCCGGGCAACAGTCATTGCCCATCCTTCCTGCAGGCTGCCCAGGTCATAGACCCCTGCCCGTTAATAAAAAATCGATTTTCAGGCCGGTGGCTGCATACGCGCCAACCAGACTGCTATGAGCGGGTTAGAAGTCCTGAAATCCGAATTCGTTCATCCTTTTTCGCCTTCCTGAAAAAAAGGGCAGCCCGACGGCGTTGCTAGTAAAAGCGCGGCTCGGCCTTGTCTTCCAGTATAACCTGCCCGGATCGGTTGATGCTGGCTGGATCCGAGTGGATTACAATATCAAGGTCTGTGCTGCTGCGCTCCCGAATCACATGCATGATCCGTTCGACAATTTCGTGGCTTTCGGCCAGGCTCAAATCCGCGGGCATTTCTAGATGAAATTCAAGATGATCCGTATAACCGCTCGTGCGGGTACGTAAATCATGATAACCAATCACATCCGGACGATGATCATCCAGAACCGATTTTAAAACGTCACGATAGCGATCCGAAATGTCACGATCCATTAAAACACCCAGACTTTGCTGCAGAATTTCAAAGCTGCTCTTGATAATCCAGGCGGCGATAAACAATCCGCCAATGCTATCGAACAGACCGATCCCGGTGAACCGGGTTAATCCCAGACTAATAATGACCAGGGCATTGCCAAATATATCCGACAAATAATGCAATTTATCCGCGCTCACTGCCACGGAGTCGGTTTGCGCGATGACCCGGGCCTGATAGCGGACTAGCACAATGGTCATCAGCAACGAGGCAATCATTACAACGAGAGCCGGTCCATCCTGAATCATTTTCGATGGCGGCGCCCAAAAACCCTTGACACTTTGATACAGGATGAAACCGCCCGAAGCGCTGATCACAATGCTTTGCAAAAAAGCTGCCAGGGCCTCGGCCTTGCCATGGCCAAAGCGATGATCCTGATCAGCAGGCTTGCTTGCAGTGATGATCGCAAACAAGTTGATACCGGAGGAGGCCATATCCAGCAAAGAATCCAGACCGGAGGCCAAAACAGAAATTGATCCCGTCCACCAGGCCACTGCAAACTTGGAGCTGGCCAAGGCTGCCGCGACTCCAAAGGCAAGCATACCGGCCCGGCGCGTTAGTTGGCCTACAGCCGGGCTGCTCACAGACGGCCCCTGCCTGTCAGGTGCTGTCCCGGAGAAAAAAACATATGCAACACGCCCACCATGGCCTGCTTCCGTCGGACCTTTGTGAGCGTTAATGATCGCGCATCTGCAAATCGGATAAGAAGCGGTCCACAGCCCCCAGAATCGCCTTTTTGTCGGTGCGCACATATGCACTAAATATTATATGATTGGCATCCGCAATCGGAGCTTCCAGACTACCCTTGTTTTGGCCCATAATGGCGAAAGCATCACGCATCGCTGCCACACTGGCAACATCATCCTGCTCTTGCTCATTTTTGTAGTAATAGACCAACAACACCGGCGCCTTGACTTTCTGAAATGTATCCCCGGATACGATGTAGTCGCGCAAATCCTCCAGATTCAGAAGCGCATCATAACGCTGCCGTAACAGCCAGTAGCTGTCATAGTCCGGGTGCTTGCGCGGATCCTGCCAGCTGGCATCCCGGTACTCCGGCATGGCGACGTCCAGGATGCAGGATCGGCCGGGCACTTTCATGATCACGGCACTACTGGACGCCCAATCATAGAAGGGCGAGCCAAGGATCAAGGCATCCACCTGGTCGGGGTATTTGGCTGCCAGCCAGGTTCCCAGAAGACCGCCAGTACTCGAACCTACAATTATAATCCTGTCACCCAGCAAATGCATCATTTGGAAAGCAGTCTCCGTCATTTGCAAATAATCCTGGGCGGTGACTCGACCATGAGCCTCGGGATCATCAATCCCATGACCGGGCAAGCGCATCATGTAGGTATTGGCTTGCAGCTTATTGGCTATATGGGTGGCTGTCAGCTCCACCCCGGCCGGCGAAGCACCATAGCCATGAATCGCCAGGATCGCATACTTCGTACGCGGCGCAAAGCGGATCAGTTTTTCTTCATTATTTGGCCGTACTGGTAATGACTTGCTAATCCTGACCTGATCCTGGAAGAATTGTTCAAATGAGTCCGGGGCATTCACTGGCCGATAGCGGTAATCGATCGAACAATGGGCCAGCGCGAATAAAAGGGCGCCCAGGATAAGTGACCATGGTTTCTGAAATATAACAAATGCCATAATCTATGGTTTCCGATCTCACGCACCAGACAAGTAAAAACAGGCCCATTTGATTGCCCACAGGGGCCTCTACCCGTTAGCATCTGGCGATCCGTTACTGATCACAGTTCCGACCGGTCCTGAGTTTTATGTCGTATTCATAAACCAGCGATGAAAGCTGCTAGAGTGTTTTAATTATGTCTCATTACAGCGCCATGCATTCCTTCCAGATCATATCAGATCCGGAATCAAGCCCGTTTGCAAATATGCACCCGGAGTTCCGTGCGGATTTATGTCCTGTTTATTCAAGCTATCGAATGTTCGGAGTTCCGTGCAGAATTATGTCACTTTTTTGCAAAATATCGACTCCAAAGCTGAATACGTCGTTCAGCAGGCAGCTCGAGGGTCTATTGCCACTTTTTGGCTTGTCTTTTACGCGAAATACCGATTGCATGCTGAATTATGGATGAAATGGAGTTTGACAAAACTCGCAAAGCCATTGGCACCGACAAACTGGCCAGCAAGGATCGCAAGGAAATCATGCAAAAGCTGGCCGGGGCCGGTGGACAGGTTTTAAATGAAAAATCTATCCGTCAAGCCCCATCCGACCCCCAGGGAGGAGCTGGCAACTCCGGGGGGCGCAAAGCTGGCGGAGGCGGTGTGGACGTGCGCCTGCCCTCGGAAATTGCGCGCGAAAAAAATCGCCTGGCTCAGGAGAAAGCGGCCCAGGCCCGTCAAATGCGTGAATCAGAAGACCGGGAGGCGCGCAGCTTTCTGAATCGCTTTTTTATAAAACTGGGCTGTATGAGCCGCGGCGTGACTCCTTTCGGCAGCGACATGGTCAAACCAGGCTTTCTTTCTCTGCTCAACCTGGATGCCAAGCGGGCCTTGATGGAATGCCAGATCCTGGGCAATGATCTCTTTGCCAATAACCGTCAAACAGCGATTAAAATTGTTAAGGAATTAGATGCCAAAAATCCTTTATTGGTGGAGTTAATGGAGCGGGCTACTTCCCTGTACAACAGAGGGGAGCTGGGTGATCTCACAGGTTCTTATACTCCCGGATCACGCAAACCGGTCGCCCTCGATTCCATCCGTCCTGGTATTTTTTCGCTCTTACGCAAGCTGTATTACCTGCGGCCTTATGCTGAAACATATACCATTGCCGCCGAGATGGCCATTGATATTCAGCAATCCATAGAGAAAAAGCATGCCGGTCTGTATACAGCCAAGAAGAAAAAAATCCGTCAGGAATGGCGGATCCTGATGGATTCCATTTACCCCGGACTGGTACTGCTAGCCCAAAGGGCAGAGATGAAACGCGCGGAAAGCGGCAGCCGCTTGTTTGAAGAAATGATCGGTGTGCTGGAAGAAGACCGGATCGGCAAGCGCAAACCGGGCGACCCGGTTGGCGCCGTTCCGGATGAAAAGAAAACGACCGAAGATGCCGGCGCAGCAGATGAGACTGCCGCGGATGCCGAGTCGGATGAGTCCGATGCTGAGCAATCCGCCAAGCCCGAAATTCCGCGGGAACTGGAATTCGGCTACAAGATCATGCGCATATATCCCCTGGCCGCCCTGCGCAAAAAGCATGACAACAAAGATGAGTTCAAGTCCTTCAGCGAACGCGACAAGGTGTTTCTGAGTATGCTTTTTTTCCGCGAATTTGAGGAGGAGTATTCCTTTATTCTGACCACTCCCAAGATAGAATTCGAGATCCAGTACCAGGGGGGTGCCAAGATCGACTATCATCAAAAACTGAGCGATCTTTTTCAGGAGTCCCGTATGGTAGAGGACGCTTTCAAAAACTACCAGCATGCTACTCTGGAACTGCGCAAGGCTAGCGATGATACGCACAAGGCTGCTAATTACGTCGAACAATCCAAAAAGATGGAAAAACTGGAGGGCAAAGCTGGCAATGCCGGCCAGGAAGCCCGTACACAGCTGCTGGATTATTCCGAAAAGATTATCGACATATTCAAGATCCTGATCGATGACATGCGCAGTGATGGCACAATCATTCTAAACAAGGATAAGCCCATCAACTTTGATCTGGAACGCGACAAGCGCAAGCGTCTGCATGGCAAGGCCGTCAAGGATGCTATCATGCAGGCCTATTGCTACCTGCTGGCGCTGACAGAAAGACTGCGCAATGGTGACTTGTACGGCGGTGTAATCGAAATGAGTCCCGAAGAATTTGCGGAGGCATTTCAAAGCCCCGCAACACCGAACTAAACACTGTGACGGAAACAGAATCATCAACTACTGCAGATAGCAATGATGAGCTGTGGCTATCCGTTCGCTGTGTACTAAATCAGGCGGATGGACAGCGTCTAACCCAGGCTCTGGATGATATACCCGGGATACTGCCCGGCATGGCCGGCTACTACGAACTTTTGTATGATGAAAGCCGTCCGCAGCAGGATACAACTGCTATCATCATTTATTTCGATCTGGCCGTAGCGCAGCCGGCAATTCAACTGGAGCTGCTGCTAGCAGCCCTGCAAATTGAGCAATTCGAAATACAACAGGAAAGTGTAAAGCGCCTGGATTATATGCAGGCTTACAAGGAATACTATCAGGCGCAGCAAATCAGCCGGCGTTTTCACATTGTACCTTCCTGGCTTTGGTCCGAGTGGCAGGCTCCAGACCCGGATAGTATGCCACTGGTACTGGATCCGGGTCTGGCTTTTGGCACCGGTCAGCATCCAACGACACAATTGTGTCTGGAATTTCTGGATGAGCATCCGCCAGTAGATCAAAGCCTGATTGATGCCGGCTGCGGATCGGGAATACTGAGTCTAGGCGCTCTCTTATGCCAGGCTCGATCTGTGTATGCCTTTGATATCGATAGCAATGCGATTTTGGCAACCCGTCAAAACATAGCAATGAACCAGGACCGGATCACCGGCAGCTTGCTGGTCGAACAAGGCGGTTTCGAGCTGGCTCGATTGGATACTATTCAATGCGATCTCTTGCTCGGCAACCTGACTGCCAGCATACTGGTCCAGAACCTGGAGGGACTGAACCGCATAGCAACACAGCGCATACTATTGTCGGGTATCATTCAGCACCAGCTGGAATTTGTACTGCAGAATCTGGAAAATATCTGGACTCTGCAGGAACACAAAGAGCGCGACGGCTGGCAGCTTTTGTATCTGGAACGCAAAACAATTGCGTAAAGAAACTCCAGGTTCGAGGCCGGGAAAAGATAAAATCGGAACAGCAGTATGGCCATTGATCGTAAACGCACCGCAGAATTGCTAGAGACAATTGATAATTTATTCAATCACACAGTGGGGGAAGTGCTGCCCTCCCAGGCCGTGCAATTCATGCGTAAAAGCATTATGGGGCCGGCACTCGATGAAATCCGGGGCCTGATCGCCAACTCGCGACCGCCGATTTTATTTTTGGCCGGCCGCTCTGGTCATGGTAAATCTTCTCTAATCAATGCCTTGACCGGACGCCTGGTAGCACCGATCGGCGATATCAGGCCGACAACTCCAGAATCCACTCCCTATCTGGTTCAATTCAACGAGCGTTTTTCCAGCTGGCAGGTTATCGACTCACGCGGTGTATTTGAAAGCACCCGCCCTGACCAGGCTGCTAATCGGGATCCGGCCAGCATTCTGATGGACGATTTGGCGAAATACAAACCGGACGTGATTCTGCATGTGATCAGCGCGACAGAAATACGTAATCTGGCTCCGGACATTCAGCTCTTTAGAGATATACAAAACCGCTATCAAGGCGAGACCACGAGTCCAATTCCGGTAATTACCGTAATTAGCAAGGCAGATACCCTCGGCAACCCGCGAAACTGGCCGCCGGAAGAAATGCCGCATAAGGCTGCGCTAATCAAGGAAGCACTGGATTATTTCAACACGGAAATCCTGAACATTACCATGCAGCCGATCAATCCCAACTTCGCTCTGTATGGATCCCGGAGTCAAAATCCGATGCAGCCAGGTGTCATTCCGGTCTGCGCTTTGCAAGACAACTTGTGGAATATAGAGACATTACAGGATTTTATCGGAACCTGGCTGCCAGAAAGCTCTCTTTTGGAGTACTACCAGGCCCTGCAGCGAAAAGAACAGCTACGGCAGATCTCCTCCAATTTGATTAATCGTTTTGCGTTGATTGCCTCCGGCATCGGTGCTTCACCAGCACCATTGAGCGATTTCGCAGCATTGATTCCTTTACAGCTTTTAATGATCGCTTTCATCGGCGGACTTTCCTGCAAACCGGTAAGCAAGGAAACAGCAACAGAATATCTTTCGGCTGCCGGGTTCAATGTTGCTGCTACCAGCGGTCTGCGGCTGCTTTCTGCACAGCTGTTAAAGCTGCTGCCCGTGGGGGGCTGGGCCGCTTCCAGCACACTGGCCGGCAGCAGTACATGGGCACTCGGCAAGGCAGCCGAAGCCTGGTTTTTTGGCGGTGAAGTCGTGGACCCCGGACATTTCAAGGGTCAGTGGAGCAGTTCCCAGGCTGACTTGCTCGCTTGACAAGTTGAACCGGCGCGATCACTCTTCTTGCAGGTTATGACCGGGGTCACGACGCAGGATACTGTCTTCCCGGGAGGGATTGCGATTCTCGGGATAATCAGTACTAAAATGCAGACCGCGGCTCTCAGTGCGCATCAACGCGCTTTCCAATATCAGGCGAGCCACCAGTCCCAAATTGCGCAGCTCCAGGATTTTATTCTGGATGCGAGTCCGTTTATAGAAATCCTGTATTTCACGGTTCAATAACTGGATACGCGAACGGGCCCGTAGCAAGCGCAGATTGGAACGCACAATGCCAACATAGTCCCACATAATTTTTTTGATTTCTTCATAATTGTGCCTGACCAATATCCATTCCTCGGCATTGGTCAAGCCGTCTTTATTCCATTCCCGCGCCCGCGGCAGGGCACTGATTGCCGGTGGCGGCTCCGATCGTAAGTATTCGGCTACCCGATTGGCAAAGACCAGACCCTCTAGCAGACTGTTGGATGCCAGCCGGTTCCCGCCATGCACTCCGCTGCAGGCCACCTCGCCAATCGCAAACAGCCGCTTGCTATTGGTCGCACCGGACAGATCCGTCTGCACTCCGCCGCACATATAATGAGCCGCCGGGACTACCGGAATTAAATCTTTCGAGATATCAATACCCAAATCAAGACAATGAGCAAAAATGTTCGGAAAGTGGCTCATTAATTCTTCCCGGTCTTTGTGGCGCACATCCAGCCAGACATGATCTACGGCCCGGCGCTTGAGTTCGCTGTCAATCGCGCGGGCAACAATATCGCGTGGCGCCAGTTCACGGCGCTCATCATAGCGAGCCATAAACTCTTGTTCCGTATCGTCCAGAAGCCGGCCGCCAAAGCCGCGCAACGCCTCACTGATCAAAAAGGGGACTTTAGAGTCCGGGTTATACAGTGCTGTGGGATGGAACTGGTAAAACTCCATATTGGCAATTCGGGCCCCGGCTCGATAGGCCAGCGCCACACCGTCGCCGGTTGCTACTTCGGGATTGGTGTTATGTAGATAAACCTGACCGGCACCACCGGTTGCCAGAATTGTGCTGCGGGCCCGAATAATAAAAATTTCCCAGGTTTCGCGGTCATACACATACGCGCCGTAGCATTCGGCCACATCTTTCGGCAGTTCATCTTGCACATGGTATCTGGTGATCAGTTCCACGACCACATGCTGATCCAGGAGCCGGATTCCGCGTTCCTGGACGGCTTGCAGCAGGACTCGCTCTATTTCCAGGCCGGTTAGATCATCAGCATGCACGATCCGGTTTTGGCTGTGACCGCCTTCGCGGCCCAGCTCCAGGTGACCGGCTTCATCCTGGGCAAAACGAGCCCCGAGTTCCATCAATTTGCGTACATGACCGGGTCCTTCGGTCACAAGCACCCGGACGGCCTGCGGGTCACACAGTCCGGCTCCGGCTTCCAGGGTATCGGCGATGTGACTTTCAAAGCTGTCATTGGCCGACAAAACCGAGGCAACCCCGCCTTGCGCCCAGGAAGTATTGGCATCGTCCGGCCGAGCCTTGGTAATCACAGTCACGCTGCCAAGCTCGGCCAATTGCAAAGCCAGGTACAACCCGGCCACACCGCTGCCCAGCACCAGGAAATCTGTATCGAACCCTTGCTTCAATGTACGCTCCTTTGGGCCGGATCAGACAGGAAAAAGCCTGGTCTATCCAACGCCGATCACAGTTCCATGGCCAATTGATAGAAGGGGTGATCCTGAATCATGTTGTACCATGCACCGTCAAAAGCGCCGGTTACCGCTCTATCTTTGCCAAACGATTTGAGCACCGCTTCTTCCCGAGCGCCAGCCTCTTCATCATCCGGCAGCGCCAGGATACGACGGGCCAGCAGGACTGCCAGGCTGACCACGCGATGCAAGGCGCTTTTTTGATCAGCCATAGTCGGATCAAAGTCATACTCAAATACAATATCGTGAGCGCCTTCCGGCAATTTCCATTTCTTGAACACCTCCAGGCCGACGGCCATATGATCCGTGCCTAGTTGCTGCTGCTCCAGCAGCGGTAGACTGCCGCCACTATGCAGGTAAGAGTTCAGGACCCGTTCATATTCGGAGCGGGCATTGAGAGCAATCACCGACATACCGATGTTGTGCAAAAGGGAGAAAATAAAGGCCTCATCACGTACCGCGACCTGGCCCAGAGGCTTGCTGATATCAATAGCAATCAGGGCTGCCAGAATCGAACTCTCATGGACCAACAGCCGGAATGTATCCGCCTGTAAGCGGCCGAATATTTCCTGGCCATTCAGCAGGATCACGAGATTTTTGGTCGCTTTTAAGCCCAAAAGAGTGATTGCATCCTGCAGGGTTTTGACCTTGCCCGATTGACCGTAATAGGCCGAATTGGCGATACGCATGATACTGGCTGTCATACCCTTATCGGGTAGTATGATTCTTTCCAAATGCGAGCTGCTGGCGGTATCGGACAACGGGTCAAACTGAATTACCTGCATCATGGATTGCGGCATAGGCGGGATTTCGGTAATCTCAATCTTGATAGCCATGTTGGATTTCAGTCTTTACAATCCGGTGCGGCCTGTAAAGTAATTTCAGCGGGTTTCCTGTCCGTCGCGCGCAGTTCCGTGTCGGACGCACAGAGTTCCGACCTGGACGCACAGAGTTCCGACCTGGACGCACAGAGTTCCGACCTGGACGCACAGAGTTCCGACCTGGACGCACGCAGTTCCGACCTGGACGCACGGAGTTCCGACCTGGACGCACGCAGTTCCGACCTGGACGCACGGAGTTCCGACCTGCACTCAGATGACGCAATACTCCTGAAAATCTGTTGAACTTCCAGGCACTCTTTGATATCTGATATACTGTGAGACTAAATCATAGCAACCATTCAGGCTCCTGCCGCCAGCTGCGAACTGCACTCTGGCTATTTTTGGGCCTTTTGGCCGCCTGTCAGAGTAGCCAGGCCCAGCCGGTCAATCCTGCCGATACCGAGCCATCGGGAACGGAAAGCCATGCCGCAAACGTGGCCCGAGCCATAGAAGTGATCCAGAAAAGCTCCGGCGTCTTTCACTACACCTACACCGGCGATAATCCACTCAAACCCTTTGACCCCTACACCGACTACCTGACCAAGCGTGAAATCCAGGACAGCGATGTCATCCGGGACATCAAGGCCCTGCTCAAAGAGAACGAAAGCTTTGAACCGGAATACCGCAAGCGCTGTCTGCCGCGCTGGACCTATGGCATCGAGTTCCGCAACTCGGCCGAGGACAGCCAGCTGGTGTTGTTTTCTTTTGCCTGCGCCACTATGATGCTGTATGAAAGCAAGAGCTATCGCGATTTCGAACCCCAAAAAGTGCGCTTGTACGCCCTTTTACAATATGAGGTCAACCAGAAGACATCGCGCTTGCTACCGAAGCCTTAGGTCAAACTCGATTACACCAGACCGTCAGCTGAACAAGGCCCGGCACTACCAACCCAGGAGCTTAAAAATGAAATTCATCAATGGCCATTCGCGCCGCCTGCTATCCGGAATTCACCTGACCTTGTTGTATCTGGCAGCCGGTTGCATAATAGCCCAGCCATCAAGTCCTGACCTGAATCATCGTGAATCCGGGGACCAAACGCGTTTAGAACCGGAACAACGTATGGCTAGCCAGGAAAACGCCCCGATTGCCGTGATTCCTTTCAAGGCGCTGGACAAGGACCAGGGTGAGCGGGTGGCCGCCAATATATTGGTCGACCTGGCGAAAACCAGACAGTTCAGTCTGTTAGAAAGATCGCAACTGGACAAAGCCTTGAACGAAATTGCAACCAGCCAGAGCGGCAATGTCGACAGTGCCGAGGCCCTTAAAATTGGGAAAATGGCCGGCGCCCGTTATTTGGTAGTCGGTGAACTGGAGGCTGATGCAGCCGAACAAGACCGCCTGCCGGCTGCTCGCAGTTATACCGCAAACATGCGGATCATCAAGACCGAGACGGGCGTCGTTGTCGGGGCCGACCGCGCTGTAGGCAACCTCTCCATGGTCAGCAATACCCTGGCCATCAGAGCCCGGCAGCTGCTCGGAATCTACCTGACGATGTCCAACCCGGACAGCCCCTATTCAGTATTGTTGCAGCTGGACAAGGGCAAGAACCCGGTTTACAAGCTGGGCGAAAATATCCGTCTAAAATTCAAGGTCGCCAAACATCGTCCAGAAGCTCTGGACCAGGTCTACATCCAGGTGTATGCGATTGATTCACGCGGAATAATGACGATGATTTTTCCGAACAAGTTCGCTCCTTCGCGCCAGATCGAGGTCGACAAGGAGTATCAATTCCCCGGCCCGAATGATGATTTTGAATGGGAGCTGGTTGAGCCCGTCGGGACGGAGTCCATCCAGGCAATTGTAACCGAAAAGCCGGTCGATTTTTTTACAGAAACCCGGGATTTTCAGACTGAACTTTTTCCAAGTGTAAAAAGCCGCGAGAGCCCCATGATTTACAATGCTATCAAGGTCACCATCAACAAGGAAAAGCTGAAAAACTGGTCGGCCGAACGAATCACTTACCGGCTCAATAAAGAATAGCACACCCAGGTACCGATATGTACCCGGATGCCCCTGTACACGATTGACATCCAGGGACGGCATTCCGCTTCGTCGCAGGGCCGCGCTCATCTGCCTACGCTGCCCAGCGTCGCTGGAATGGAAGTCCTCTCTATCAGCACCTTGATGCATGATCAGGGCGGGTCTAGCTATCGGCTGGAATGCCTGATTGAGAACGAGTCCCTGCAGACAGCGCGGGCGGCATTACAGGCCGACGGATGGCAGCTCTTTGTCCGCAATGACCAGTCGCTGCTCGAAGATAAAATGCTGCTGCAAAGTCCCCGGATCCAGCTGTCGCATCCCCGCACATTGCTGCTAAGCTCGGATCCGGTGCTGGAGCACAACCTGCGCAACTCCGAAGTCATCAATCAACACATGCATCCCTGGCGCCAAAATCGCATCGCCCTGATTTCAGATGGTCGGGGTCTTGATCAGGCCAATGAAACCCTGCCACGACTAGAGCGCGATGCCTGGTTGATCAATCGCTACACCGCCCTCGAAGCGGTTCCGCTGTGGATCCGGGTGGATCATGAGGAGGATTTGATCCGTAGCGTTATCGCGCTGGCACCCAGCTTCGGCGGAATACGCTTGAGCCAACTCAATCCGGACTACGCGGCCCAGTCAGTCAACCGACTGCGAGAACAAATTCCTCAAAGTATATTGCACCGTGAAACGGATGAATTGGCGCTAGTGTACACTGCCAGCTGCCTGAATGCCATGGCGCAGCATCAGATCCAGCCAGACCAGGTCACTATTGCCATTCTGGGCCTGCATAGCAGCGGTATGCGGCTTACAGATTTACTACAGTCCTTTGGCGCTGGTCGCATTATCGGCGTGGATCAGGACTTTCGCAATCTGGCCCAATTTGAAAAGCGGGGCGGCCTGGCATCTTCGCTCGATAATGTCTATGCGAATGCGAGTGTCGTACTAATCACACCGGACTACAGCGGCAATTTTGAAAGCCATCGCATTCCCGGCGGTCAATTGGTGCTGGATTTCAGCAGTCGTCATCTGGATCCGGAAGCGTTACGGCCAGGTAATCATGAAACGATCTACCCGGCTTGCTCGCCCCATCCGGCGGTACTTCTGCCCGGGCTTTGCCAGGGCTTTAGCCAGGGCAACTGGCCGGCCTGCGCACAATTGCCAGCTGTGGCTATCATTGAAACCCTGCTGGAAAGCAGCAATCCCCCCCAACTACTGCCCCTGCCAGGCAAGAATCTGAATGCAAAAATCGCAGCTTGCATCCAAAAAGCGACCGCGGTCTGATTTTTTTACAAAAATGACGCAACAAGCGGCAAGGTAATGACCTTTTACAAGTATAGTCCGGTGAAACCTGCAGGTGCGCCGGTCAACTTGGAGAAAAGAGGTAAAGAAAATGAATAACATGGCTTTGGTCGTTCTGGACGGCAATTTAACGGCGGATCCGGAACAAAGAGACGCTGGCAAGCAGCTGGTCGCCCGCTTTCATGTGGCCAGCAATCATGAATTTGGCAATGCGAATGACAAAAAATTCGTCAGCTTTTTTCAGATTGAATGCTGGAACAAACTGGCAGAAAACTGTATCAAGTATCTGCATAAGGGCGACCGGGTGACAATCCAGGGAGATTTGCGCCAGGATCGCTGGCAGGATGGCGATGGCAAGTCGCGCACCCTGATCAAGGTCGTGGCCCGTTCGGTTCGCTTCGATTACACGAAAAAACGGGAGGATGACAAAGCCGCCTGATACTGGTCCGGCGACTACATGCCAGGAATTTTGGGCAATCGCTTCAAGCGTGAATTGCGGTAGTAAAAACCCCATGCCTGCTTGATCCAATGGCCAATTAGAGGCATGGGGATCATCCACTGCTTTTTCGCAGTGCGGTAGACAAATGCCGCACTGCGGCCGGTATCCATGATACACAGTATGTTAATGTGCCGGACATAGCTTTTGCGCTCTGATCGGCCTTTCAATTTCGCATCCAGATTATCAACGGCATGATCGGCCATCACTTCAGCCAGGTGGCCCTGTTTGGCTTTCCAATCCGGTCCGAGCAGGGCCGCTGAATCGCCAACAGCATAAACATTGTCAAAACCTTCCACTTCACAGAATTCATTGGTTACGACAAATCCAGCTGCATTCAGCGGCAGATCAGAGTTCTGAAAAACCGGGCTGCCCTGACCGGCCGGGATAAAAAGAATTAAATCGGCCCCCAGTAAACTGTTGTCTTCAAAATGAACGCCCTCAGCGCTAAACTGTATGATTTTTTTACCTTTGTAATAGCTGATATTATGCCTTTGCATCAATCCCGGCAGCTTGCTGGCCGGTTTGTCTCCCATCCGTGCCCCGGGGACTGGCATGGGTGCAAAAAAGGAAAGCTCAAATTTGCTGCGGACCTTGCGCTTCTTCAGCCAGGTATCCAGATTAAAGGCCAGCTCAAAGGCTGGTCCGCCCCGCACAGCAGATTTATCGTTGGGATTGCCGCCGAAACCGATCGCAATTCGGCCCCCGCTTCCCGCGACCATTTCATCCAGGGCATCCTTGATTTTCAGGGACTGGTCCGGATTGCCGCAAATCGACAAGATATGCTCATGGCCTTTCGGCTGCAGTCGCTTGCCGCCGACGGCGACAATTAATTGATCATAGTCCTCCGCTCCATCCGTAAAATGCACCTGGCCCGCGGCCGCATCAATCCGCTCTACCTTGCGCTTATGATAATGAAAACCATGCTTGCGCGCCAGGGTTTCCAAAAAAAGGCACACATCCTCAAAGCTGCGTTTGCCGACCGGAATCCAGATGGAAATGGGATATAAATAAAAATAATCCCGGTCCGACATCAGATGCACATTACGATAGCCTTTTTTGCGCAGCCGAATCGCGGCCGCAACGCCGGCAAAACCGCCGCCGAGTACCAGTATTTTTTGATCACGCCAGTCGCCGGATCCATGCAGTGCTGTTTGGGTCATGCCACAACATACCCACAAGGGTATAAGAGGGCAAGCCAAAAAGAGCGCTTCCATTGGCGGATCAGCCCGCCGGCCAATGGACACAGTTCCGACCCAAATGCCCGCTTTTTGACAGATCCGGCCTAGCTTGCTGCAGACGCCGGGTGAACTGCAGCGTTCCGGAAAAAAACATTGGCCCTGCGTTCATCGCAGAGCAGTAGTGTCGGACTCTGGCGAAGGGGTCGGCCAGACAATCAAACCCCGACCAGAGACCGCCCGCTTTCCGGGCTCCAATAAGTCCTAAAATAAATCCAGTATTATAGAGAGTAAAATGTCCGGCCGGAATCAAGTTGACTGCAGTGTTGACTCCAGGCTTTTGATACAGCGCTGTTGGCAGTATTGGCATTATTCTAACCAGGATATCTGATTTTCATCATGGATTATACTTTACTTGATCTCTTCAAATTACTGGGAGCTTTGGGCTTCTTTATCTACGGCATGAAAGTGATGAGCGAGGGCATTCAGCGCATTGCCGGCTCTCGTATGCGCAAAATACTGGAAATGATGACTTCAAACCGGTTCTCTGGCGTCCTTACCGGTTTTTTTATCACCAGCCTGGTGCAGTCTTCATCAGCCACCACAGTGATGGTCGTCAGTTTTGTAAATGCGGGCCTGTTGACCCTGGTAGAATCAATCGGCGTCATCATGGGAGCCAATATTGGCACAACGATTACAGCCTGGCTCATCTCTGTTTTTGGCTTTAAAATAAAAATCGCTTCCGTGGCCCTGCCGATTATTGCTTTGGGTTTTCCCTTGATGTTTCTTGGCAATGACAAGGCTCGCTCCTGGGGTGAGTTCTTGATCGGCTTTGCCCTGCTTTTTATGGGCCTGGACGAGCTCAAAAATGCTGTTCCGGATATCAAGAATAATCCAGAGATCTTATTATTTTTGAAAGACTACGCCGGTTTTGGTTATTTATCCACCCTGCTGTTTATTGGTGTTGGCACCATCCTGACCTTGATTGTGCAGTCCTCCAGTGCAGCCATGGCTTTAACACTGATCATGTGTCATAACGGCTGGATTCCATTTGAATTGGCCGCGGCGATGGTGCTGGGCGAAAATATCGGCACCACTGTCACAGCCAATCTCGCTGCTGTGGTGGCCAATGTGCATGCAAGGCGGGCGGCCCGGGCTCATTTGTTGTTCAATTTATTTGGCGTTTTCTGGATGTTTCTAAGCTTTCCTTTTTACATAAAAGGCATTAATACCTTTATGGAATCTGCTTATGGCGTTTCACCCCTGGACCCGAAGCAATTTGAATCCGTGCCCATAGCGCTGTCTGTTTTTCACACCAGTTTCAATATCCTGAATACCATCATCCTCATCGGTTTTGTTAATCGTCTGGCACAATTCGCCACGCGCCTGGTTCCCGCACCGGATGGCACGGAGGCGGAATTCCATCTACAGCATTTGAAAAACTTGCCAATGCCCACGCCTGAGTTATCAATTATCGAAGCCCAAAAAGAGGTGGAGCAGTTTGGTCGGATTTGCCTTGCTTCATTCAAACGCGCGGTCAGCTTACTCGATGCGCAAAAAAAGAAGAAGTTCAGGCTATCCATGCAGAAAATCAGTGAATATGAAAAGCTATCAGATACGATCGAACTAGAACTAGCGCGTTATTTGATTATGGTATCGCGGAATGAATTAACGGAAGAAAGCTCCCGCAAGATCAAGAGTATGTTTAGCATCATCAATGATCTGGAGAGTATCTGTGACATCCATTATCAAATGGCAAAACGAATAGAAAAGCGCAGTTCGGGCAAACAGTTTTTCAGTGACGACCAAATTGCACGTCTTAAAGAGTTGTTTCGATTTGTGCAACTTGGCTTTGAGGAGATGCAGTCTAATCTAGAGCTTGAGTATTCCAGGGTACGCAAGGAGGATATGGCGAGCATCCATACCAAAATCATCCATACATACCAAAAAATGCGTAAAAAGCACATCCAGGATATGGAAAAGGGACGCTGCAGAGGGGATCGATGTGTATTGTACAATGATATCCTGCTTGCTTGTCACAAACTAGCCGCCCACCTGTCCAATGTGAATGTGGCCATTTGCGGAGATTAGCAGTGCATCAAGACTAGCACCAGGGATTAGTTACAACACAGCAGCTACCCGGCTGATTAGCATCAGGGTTGCCTTTACCGCACAGAGAATTGCACCCGGCAAGGGAAGGCGTAACCTGGTCCAGGCTGTATTCGACGCAAGCATTTCGTCTGGATTCGGACACATACATGACAGCAAAGACCATTGACTGAATCATCAATTCAGGAGCCGGAGCCTCACGACAGCGGCTTACTGCGAGTCGACTGTGCAGGTTTTTATTATAGTATATACAATATAATTTTAGTAAAGACAATCATGGCAACCAGAGCCACTGGATATACTGTCGCATAGGCCGACGAAGCAAAGCCGGTTTCGGTCAGGCTGTTGACGCTGGCCAGTCCCGGCGTACTGGTCATTCCGCCGCTGAGCACTCCCAGGGTATGTAGATAGGGTATGCGAAAAGCGTAGCGGCAGAAGAAATAGCCGGCCACCAGCGGCAGCAAGGTGACAGCCATTCCGGCTGCTAAAAGCGACAAGCCATAGGCCTGCACCGTCGGCAGGATCGTGGCCCCCGCCTGGGTGCCGACGGCCGCCATAAAGAAAGCCAGTCCGGTATGACGCAGCAAATTATTGGCCGGCACCGGGATCTGCCAGACAAAGGTGCGGGTATGATATAGATAGCCCAGCACAAGGCCGCTAAGCAAGACGCCCCCGGTAGTACCCGCCTTGATGACCCCGAGACCTGGCAGGGTCAGCGGTATTTTGCCGAGTAAAAATCCGACGGCGATCCCGATAAAAACGCCTAACAGGTTCGTGGAGAATACCAGCTTGTAATCGTTGCCCAGGTGGCGGCTGAGATTATCAATCGAGTCCCGCGGTCCCACCACATGCAAAATATCTCCGACCTGCAACCGGCGGTGCGGGGTCACCGGAATATCAATACCGTTACGATTCAATCGCGAGACCTGTACATTAAAGGTGTGATGCAGATTCATGGCGTGCATGGTCTGACCCACAAATTCCGGTCGCGAAACGACTATCTTGCGATGTGTCAGCTGTCCGGTAAAATGAATCTCCTTACGGACCCGCTTGCCAAAGATGATTTCGGCCTTGCGCAGTTCTTCCGCAGTACCGACAATTCGTAGAATGTCGCCCGCTTCGATGCGTGTATTGCCGCTGACTACTTCTGTCGTTTTGCTGCTTGTCGACTGACGGCGGGTGATGGTGACTGTGGCCATCTCGGACAGGCCCAGATCGCGCACCTGACGGCCGCACACGTTACGGTTTTCCACCCGCACATGCTGATACAGCACAGCTGGCCAGGAGGCCTCTATTTGAGCTTGCAAAAACTCCTCTTCTTTTTTTACATTTACCTTGAATAGCAAGGGGCTGAATCGAATAAACAAAATCACGCCGATCACGCCGAAGCTGTAGGTCACGCCATAAGCGGCTGCAACCGCATCACCCTTGCCCAGTTCCGATGCCACGGCCAACCCGGGTGTGCTGGTCAATGCACCGGCAAACAGGCCCGCTGTAATATCGGCCGAGTAACCGGCCGGCCAGGCTACCGCCAGGCTCGCCAGGAAGCCGACGCTTACCAGGAACAGGGCGCCGAGGCTCAGAAAAACCCCGCTGCGGTTAAATGAATTTTTGATACCCGGCCCGGCCTGCAATCCAATGGTATAGATAAACAGGACCAGGCCGAGGGTTTTAAAAGAGTCTGGCACCTGATAACCGTAGTAGCCGAAGCCGATGGCCACAAAAATGATGGCCGCGGACCCGAAGGAAAACCCGAGCCATTCCAGGCGGCCGATCAGCTCTCCCAGCACAATAATGAACACAAGCAGTAGAACGGGATTTCCGAGTAGAGAGTCTATCATAGGCACCACAGCGCCTGTTATCAGGGTGGCCAGTGTAATGTCAACGCAAGCTTTATCCAGGCAGCGACGAACCAGGAATAGAAATGCGGCCGAATGCTTGCTCTAGTTCAAGGGAATACCCAATAGACGATAGCGAGTCT
This sequence comes from Leptospiraceae bacterium, assembly GCA_020441005.1. Lineage (GTDB taxonomy): Bacteria > Spirochaetota > Leptospiria > Leptospirales > Leptonemataceae > JAGRNA01. The sequence continues at coordinate 4,020 of JAGRNA010000093.1, read as the reverse complement.
GGCCTTGCTTCTCGGTTCTGCTGAAAATAAATTTTACGATCGAAAACTTGTTATAACCGGTATCCGCTTCGCTCTGGTATTCCCACAGCCAGCCCCACAGGCTGCCCATCCGTTCGTAGCGCCGCTCCGGCTTATAAGAATGCGTCCAGGCTAATCCGAGCAGCAGCATCTCGCTGCCTTGCCACTCCCGCGGACGCAAATCATGATAATAAGCCCCGCCGAGGATCCAGTAGTGCTCGGACCAATCCGTATGGCTCACCCCCCAGCTCAGCAGGGGTGGCAGCACATAATCATAGGCTCCTGTTTCGAAATCCTGTTTCCAGTACCAAAAGGGATAAAACTGACTGCGCATTTTATGTTCGTCGTAATGCCGCTGACTCATCCACAGCAGGGTCCACTCGCTGCGAGTCGTTTCGGTCTCAAAGCTGCTCAGATAGCCGTTGAGTAAATCAAAATTCCACTGCGAGTACTCGCTATCGTGACCGGCTCCCAAAAGATAACCGCCCAGGGTATGCATTTTCCAGCGATCGGGGTCGCTTTCGTAGCTGAAGGCACACAGGAATAGACAGTGATCACTGCGTTGCGAATCGGAATAGTATTCGCGGTCATACACTATACCAAGCAAATTTTGATGGCTATAATCCGGCGCATTTTTCCAGTACAGGCCGGCCAGTAAATGACTGCGGCTTTGCTGTTCTTGCCAGGTCCAGTAGACCGGCCAAACATACAGACTGCTTTCATCTGTACTACTGTCATGGCTGTACCAGGTATTTCCATAAAAGCGTTCTGTGACGGTAGCGCTGTCGTATTGGTACAGCAGGGGCAACAGCAGGGTCCGTTCGGACGCGCTGGCATTATAATAGTGTAGTATAGAATAATGACTGCTGCCATCCGCATCGCTTTGGTAGGCATACACCGGAAACAGGTGATTCTCCCGACTGGTATCGGCGGCAGATTCCCAGGCAAAAAGGCCGTACAGCATGCTGGTCCGCGACCGTGATGCGACAGTGGACTCTGCATCCAGGTCACCGGTCCCCGCAAAATCGGTCCGCTGCTTGAACAGACCGAACAGCAAACTGTTTTCGTTCACACGAGAGCTTTGGTACTGATACCAGCCAAGTCGGTAGCTCTCTGCCAGATTTTCCGGGTGGCTCTGCGGCTGACCGGCCATATCGTAAAATTGCAGTGTGTCGCTGTACCACAGCCACAATCCCAGAAACTCACTGGCGACCATGCGGCCTTCGTCTCGTTCTGTCTTGTACTCAGCCGAGTAAAACAACGGCAAGAACATTTGTTCGCTGCTAAATGCGTCCGATTCCCAATTCACTAGACCATACAGAAAACTGGTTGCGCTGCTCTCCAGCTGCCGCCCGGCGGGCGCGATGCCTGGTTGCTTGTCTTTGGCCCGGGAGAATCTTTGCTCTTGGCTGTAGAATCCAAATAACAGGCTATCCTCACTTGAATCCGCGCTTTCATAATGATACCAGCCCAGTCGGTAGCTCTCCGAGCGGTTCGCGGGGTGGCCGAGGGGCTCGTCAGCGGCTGAATAAAACTGACTGGTATCGCTATACCACAACCAAAGACCGATAAACTCGCTGGTGACCATGCGGCCGCCATCCCGCTCACTGCTGGACTGCCGTGAATAATAAACAGGCAGCAACCACGACTCGCTCTGATCCGCCGACCAATCGGATCGGTACACACTATACAGCAAACCCAGGCTGCTTGATTGTACCGGAGCATCTGCATTTATAGCCGCTCGATTTTGATATTGGCGATTGAAGTGCCAGAGTCCAAACCAGAGGCTCTGCTTGTCTGCCGCCAGGCTTTGCTCGGCATACCAGCCCAGATAAAAATGTTCCCGGCGCCGAGCTGTATCCTGCTCTGTAATTGTTCTGGAGTAAAGCAAGGGCAGCGCGAGCCAGGTGCTGCTTTGCAATGCAGACCCATCCGCGGAGTGAACCGTCTCCGCTGACTGCCAATACAGGGGCACCAGCGTTGACCAGCTGCCGCCAGTATCGGCCGCGGCGAAATAGAACGGCGCGAGGGTATAGCTTGCAATCAGATCACCGCGCTGCGATTTGGTCTGATTGTCTGCCTGATCTTCGCCGGTATCTCCAGCCGCCGCGCTCAGGGAGTATTTTTCCTTATGCCACACAAACGGTATGATCCGGTATCCGCTTTGCTCCGGTGAATCGTACCAGTTCACGAACGGCCATAAAAAAGAACGCTCCCGCCGATCAGCCACGGCGTCAAACTCGCTGACCCAGACCATCAGACCCCAGGCTTCGATCCAGCTGTTCTCGGCCCGCTGATACCCGTAGACCGGCACAAAGGCTGGAAATATGGCCCGATAGCTCACATCCGGGCTGTCATAATCCACATAGAAGGGCCAGATATTGACGTCCTGGGCAGTAGCCTCGTCGTAGCTTAGCCAGGAGAGTGGCAGCATACGAAAATGCCGGTAGGTATCTGATTTTTGACTGGCAAAGAGTCCGAACAAAGCGGTCCACTCGTAGAAATTCAGGCTGTTGGCCCGACCCTGCGACGGATCCCGCTGACGCTGCAAGGCCGCCTTGTCACCGGCCACGTATTGATTAAAGCGGCGGTTATCCGGCAAATCTTCATCCGGCAGTTGCTCAAAGATCGGATCCGGAAAAATCTTTTCCTGGCTGGCCTCAACCTTTTGGGCGGCGGCCTCGCCCAGAGTCACCCTGGTAGATATACTAAATAAATTTAGCACAAAAACCAGATCGTCATCGATGTGGACCACCGGCTGATCGGCATTGATGCCCTCGGCATAGGTGGTGCTGTGCCCAAACCAGGAGCCGCTGATATTCGCCTGCCAGGTCTTGGTATTATCCTCGTAATCCATATACAGCGGCACAGTTATATTACCGCGGCTGTGCGGCGTGAACCAGCTGAAATAGAAGGGCACGACGTGCGTTTGATAGCGCTGTTCGATCTCGTCGCTTTTTTCAAACCAGGGTCCCAGCCACCAGCGCTGCTGACCCGGGCTCTTGTGCTGATAATGCAAAAGTCCGTAGGCATGAAAAGTCTCTGCATCCTGAAAACTCAGATAGACCGGCAGCACATGCAGGTAGCCGTCCGCTCCCTGTTTGTGAAAATAGAATGGGGCCAGGCCGCGGTGGCTCCATTCATCCGTTTGATTGTCATGCCGATAGTAAGCAGACCATAGCACGGTCACATTGCTGTCGCTACTGCGGTTTTGATAGTAACCCGGCCAGGTCAACAGACTGCGATCATAACGCAACTCACCATTGTCGGTGCTGTGATTACGGTTATGCGACCAAAACAGCAGATTCAAATATTCGGTCTCACTCGCGGCGGCCGACTCGCTGGCAGCATAATAGCCGCTGAGCAGATTAAAATGATAGCGGCTTTGCGATTGTCGGTCCGAGCGGGATTCATGCAGCCAAAGCGGCAGCACCCAGCTATAGTGGCCCCGTGGCAGGGCCGGTTTACTCTGTTCTGCAGCAGGCTCGTCGCTCGCTGTCTCTTGGGCGGTCGGGGACTCAACACCTGGCTGGTCATCGATTTGCTGCCAGTTTTCAAGATAACCCGGCAGCGGCAGGATCAACAGCCATTCATCGCGCTCCACAGCCGCGGTGTGACTGGCCTGGTGAAAGGCGAAGGGGCCATAGAGCGTCTGCCGGGTCTCGGGTCCATCCCAGGAAAAGTACAGCGGCCAGACATGCAAGCTGCTGGTTTCCCCTGCTGACTGCGACGCTGCTGCCGTCGGCAAACCGGTTTCCCCGGGTTTTTGATTGGCCGCTGAAACATTGCGCCGGCTGTAACTGCTATAGACCGGTCCCCACAAGCGTTCGCGCTGCTTGACAGCCCTGGTTTGACGATCAAAGCGGTAATAAAAAGGGACCAAAAGCTCGGACAACGCCGCCTGGCTGGATGTGTCTGCCTGCTCGCTGACCATGGCCGGGTCAACCGCGCCGCGCTCATGCTGCCAGTAGAACGGTAAAAGCAGTTGCCATTCCATGCTCG
>JAGRNA010000092.1 GCA_020441005.1 Leptospiraceae bacterium | reverse complement strand
TTTCGACCTGATCGGAATATATCACCGGCGTTACATACAACATGAAGCCGAGCGCCGGCTGAATTATCCGCTGCAGGTCCGGAGAAACCGCACCGATGAGTCCGTTTATCAGACCGATTCCGCCTCCCAGAAAGAGCATCGGAAGGCACACCAATGGTAAAAGAATCGTCTGCCAGGCCGGCACTACTCCGAGCGCAAGCAGCACCACGATGTTCATGAGGAAAACGATCGCAAAGTTGGCCATGTGCTGCCCTAACTGGATAAAGAACAAGGCCTCGTGAGGAAACTTAACCTGAGTCATCAGTCCTTCGCCGGAACGCAGAGAAAGCGAAGCACTCTGGAAAAAGCCCATGAACAATCCCCACATGGAGCTGCCTACGAGAACGTACGCAGGATAAGGGATGCCTACGTCGCCCGAGTTCAGTACACCGGTTGCTTGAAGGAATATCCAGGAAGCCACTCCGATCAACGGCGAAAGCACGACCCAGGTATAGCCGACGAACGACTTCTTGTACTGCGCCAGGAAGTCCCGCTTGAAGAGCTGCCATATGAGCTCGCGCGATTCATAGACATTCCGGGCCATAATGACCCAGATCTTAACAATGCCGTACTCGTGCCTTCGGTTCGGGCTGTATATAGTTACTTGTTCCGCCATATTGCGTGTGAGAGTTCCCAATCGTCATTCTTCTGATCCCAAAGGTGCGGCGTGCGAGCGTTCTCGATGACCTCGTGAAAGCGCTCTTCATTAATGCCCATATACTTGAGGCAATCGTCGAGGTAGATCTGCGGGAACTCACCGTCGAATCGCTTAATCAACGAAATACCTTCGTCCCGGGTCAAGTCGCCGTTGCGAATTTCCTGCGAAGAGTCGTACGTAGCGCGGCCAATGCCGAACTTGATGTACGTCGTATAATAGTGCAGCCAGTCTATCTTATCGTCGAGAGAGCTGTATTTGCTGAAACTACCTTCGGTGCGAAAATCGTTCGGCAAGAAGTCCGAGTTCTCAATCGAGAAGTAGTACGTCTCCTGCGGATGCCACTTCAGATAGTAGCCCAGGTAGTGGACCTCAGTGCCGGTCTTTTCCAGGTCATAAGGGTTTGCCGGAAGATAGGCATCCAGATCCGCCAACGAAAAGCCGTAATCTTTCATGAGATCCTTGGCAGCCGCACCGCCCAGGTAAATGTCATCCAGACGCTCATCTGCCGAATAATATTTGGGGTCGCGCACCGGTTTTTCGTTGTCCTCAATCGCGTTACCGTATTCGGCCTCGTTCTCACCGTAGATTACGAGCGGAATATCCAGCATAATCGACATCTTCGGCGCCAGGTTTTTCTGCCCGAGGATGAATGGTTGAAACGGGTGCACCAGATTCTCGAAGGCCAGGCGAGTCAGCGTGGCATGAACCTTCTGATTGGGATGGTACGAATAATTCGCGAAACCGTCGTCCAGCCACGCTTTAAAATTCCGACGACCCACACGCGTATAGATTTGCGGCGGCCAGGTCACGGTTATGGGGTTCATGTTATACTCGTACTTCATGACATGCGCCGCCATGACGCTGTCCTTTCCGCCCGAGCCCGGAACCACGCAGTCAAAGCGACCGTCATTGCGACGAAAGCGGTCACAGAGTTCCTTCAACTGCCGTTTGCGATCATCCCAGTCGATGCTCTTCTTGCGTTCCGCGAACCGGCACGCCTCACAGATTCCGTCCTCGCCGAATTCGATGGCCCGCTTGAGTTCGCCCGGCTTGTTCTTGAATTCTACGGTCGACGACGGCCGCTGGTTGTTCATGGTGCAGCGCTTACAGAACTTTACCTTCTTCGGCAGTCCGTACATTCCGAATTCTTCGGTCTCGGTCGATGTGGTTGCTACTGGCCTGGTCATATTCATAACTCCCCGTACCGTCAGACGGCGCTTGATTTTCGGCTTTCAATCTTCAAAAAATTCTGAAATACCTTGAGTCCCGCTTCCCGGCTCTTCTCCGGGTGAAACTGAACTCCAAAAATATTCTCCCGCTGAACGGCAGATACAAAAACGTGGTCGCTATATGTTGTAAGACCAACAACGTCCGTATAGTTGCGCACCTCGTACGAATGCATAAAATAGAACTCATCCTCTTCGCCAAGGCCTTGAAGGAGCGGTGACTCCCGAACGATCTTGACCGTATTAAAGCCGATGTGTGGGACACTGCCCTTGCATTCGATCCGCCGGACCTCACCATCGATCCAGTTTAACCCGCGTGTTTCACCGAATTCAAAGCCGATTTTCCCGAGGACCTGCATTCCCAGACAGATTCCTAAAACGGGCATCCGGCTTTCGATGGCGCGCTGGAGGACCGACCGAATACCGGCACTCTCCATCTCTTCCATGGCGTCCGTGAAGCTCCCGACACCAGGCAGCACCAGACGCTCAATGCCCTCGAAATCGCTTTCTTTCTCGACGATCCGCACCTCAGCGCCAATCTTCTGCAGGGCTTTCTCAATGCTGGGAATGTTCCCCGCGAGTCCGTATTTTACCAATCCAACTATGCCTGACATTTGAACCACTCCTTAACTATCCACTGATTTAACTTACACACCGACCGTTTCAGGCACGGCCTGGGCGATCGCCTTCTTCACTTCAGAAACCGTGCAAGTCCCGTAATGCAGAACGCTGGCCAGAGCCACGGCGTCCGGTTGAACGGTGCGCACCAGTTCTACAATATCTTCGACGCTGCCAGCACCGCTACCGGCAATTACCGGAACCTGCACCGTACTCTTGATTTTCTGAAGCAGCGGGATATCAAAACCCCTCTGGCGGCCTTCCGTATCTATTGAGCTGACCAGGATTTCACCGGCGCCACGCTCCTGGGCCTCTTTCGCCCACTCGACGGCGTCGCGGCCGGTAGGAATTCGACCGCAGTCGGTATAGCATTCCCAGCTATCGCCCCACTGTTTAGCCTGAATGTGCAGCAGTACCGCCTGGGAACCGAAGACCCGCGCGGCACGATTGATGATTTCGGGATCATGCTGCAGGGCGTAGGTGTTGATGGCGACCTTGTCCGCACCGCAGTGAAAGAGTTTGGAAAAATCTTCGACGCTGCGCACACCGCCGCCCACGGCGAAGGGCACCAGGATTTCCCGACCGGCGGCCTGGATGTGCTCGTAGAGAATCTCCCGTTGGTACAACGACGACACGATGTCGATATAGATGATTTCGTCCGCACCCTGCTCGTAGTAGCGCTTTGCCAGGTCTCCGGGCTTGCCCATTTTGCGTAGCCCTTCAAAGTGGACGGGCTTCACCACCCAGGGGGGTTTTACGTCGAGTCTCGCGATAATTCGAATGTTCATGTTAGCTTCTCTCAGGGTAATTTGATAGGGCGCCACATATCACGCCATAATTATTTTGCGGTTACGCCTCGCCGGTCTCTTGCCCGGATCGCTCCCGGGCATCGCGCATCAGCAACTCGGCGAAACGAAAATCCATGCGATCGTCCACGTCGACGGATCGTTCCCGCGACATGACGCAGGCATAGGTTCGCAGGCCGTAGAAGCTCCCGGTGGACCGAAAAAAATCACTCCGACAGGCGTATACGGCTCCGTTCAACCGGTACTGCGGTCGTAGGTCCTGCCGTCGGGCGTCCATGGCCGACTCGCGCAAGAAGCCACCCATATTCCCGTCGTCGGGTAGTTCATTCATGAGCCAGGGATGATGCTCGGCTTCACAGACCGACACTACCGCCTGTGCATCATGCTGACTCATTTTTTGAAGGCAGCGATCAATATCCTCGTGGTCACGCATGGGCGACGTCGGCTGCAGGATTACAAAGACCTCCGGCTCGACGTCGTAGTCGCGCATCCAGTCAAGGAAGTGCAGGATCACGTCCCGGGCTGTGGCCGTGTCCGTGGCAAGTTCGTCCGGGCGGCGAAAGGGCGCCTCGGCACCCGCCGCGACGGCCGCATCCATTATCTCATCGTCGTCGGTGGAAACGACAACCCGCTGGATACACGCGGACTTCAGCGCGCCTTCGACGGCCCAGGCGATCATGGGTTTCCCGTTCAAAGGCAGGACGTTCTTCCTGGGCAGGCCTTTGCTTCCGCCTCGCGCCGGCACCAGGGCGACTATGTTCTCAGGAAGGCTCAGATAATCTCCGGCGATCAAACAATATCAAAGCGATGCAGGTGTTCCACGGCCTTCTTGTATTCTTCCCAGTGGCCCACATCGATCATCTCAGCGCTCACGGGGTACACACCGACACGTCCACCGCCTTCTTTGACCCGCAGCAGCAACGTCGGCATATCGAGGTATTTGTTGTCTTCGACGTAGTCGAGTACGTGCGGTTCGAGAATATAAATGCCCGCATTGACCACGTAATCGTATTCAGGCTTTTCCGTGAGTGTGGTCAGCTCACCCTGCTCCATGCCGATGACTCCGTACTGGATCTTAACGTGGCGCATAACACCGACAACCGAGGCGTCGAAACCGCTCTTCTTGTGGTAGCTCAGGTACTCGTCAAAGTTAAGGTCTATGATCACGTCGCAATTCGTAACGAGAACGGATTCCTTGACTCGATCCTTGATTAAGTGCAGCGAACCGCCGGTCCCCAGGAATTGCTCTTCTTCAACATAATCCAGGGAAAACTTGTCCCCCATCTCCGAAAAATAGGCCTTGATCATGGCGGCCTTGTAGTTCAGCGAAAGAACGAAATCAGAGAAACCAAAGCCCTGCAAGCGTTCCATAATGATCTCGAGAATGGGAACGTCGCCTATGGGAATCAGCGGCTTGGGTAGAATTTTCGTGAACGGCTTGAGCCGCGTGCCCTTTCCGCCGGCCAGAATAAAGACGGGATTGGTCTTGGTTTCGAAAGTATCCGGTTGCTTCTCGCCGCTGCGATCCATCCAGGAAACGAGGTCCTGCACGCGCCGATCTGCATCGATGAGCGGTACCGCGCGAATCACCTTTTCTTTCATGAAGGCCACGGCCCGATCCCGTTCGTTTTCGAACAGAACGTGCGGCGATCGATTCATGACGCGCGTCGCTGGTTCAGACATATCCAGGCCGGTCAGGATGGCCCGGCGTATGTCGCCGTCCGTGATCGTCCCCAGTAGCAGATCGTTCTCGTCCACCACGAGCACGATCTGCATCCCGGTTTCGTTCAGGAGTTTTGTCGCCTGTTTGATAGACGCCGTTCCGTCGACCTTAATCTTCGATACTCTACTCATAGCCTGCTCTTGGTTTTTATCTCGCGAATAACAAACGTTAATCAGAAAACGCTCGCGCCGGCACACCGCCGACACGTGCACCGGAGCCCACGTCCCGAATGACAACGGCCCCGGCCGCGACCGTCGCCCCGGTACCAATACGCACGCCCTGGATAATCGAGGCGCCCGTGCCGACATGTACACCGTCCTCGATATGTACACTCCCGCTGAGTACCGCACCCGGCGCGATATGACAATGATCGCCGATGCTACAGTCATGATCCACAATGGCGCCAGTGTTGATAATCGTGTTCACACCGATATTCGCACCTATCTGAATTAAAGCGCCCATCATTACCTGGGCCCCGGCCTGAATTGTGGCGGTGTCGGCGATACTGGCCGCCGCGTGCACCACCGTCGCCAGCTCGAAGCCGTGCTTCCGAATGCGCTCATGCACGTGCGTGCGAACTCTCATGCTACCCGTCGAACCGATGCAATTGACGATCAAAAACTCACCGGGGTTCAGTTCAGCAAGTTTGTCGTCGCCACCCAGAACGGGTACGCCATGCACGCGACAGTCTTGAAGATCGGGATTCGAATCCAGGATGCCGGCCACATCCAGCTTCCCGGTGCTACGAATCGCGCCGAGAACGACACCGGCATGCCCACCGGCGCCGATCAGGACCGCTCTCTTCATTTAACGATCCGCTTCCCCCTGTCCGACAGGGACGTCATGAAATCTCTTTTTGAGTATGCCTTCGAGCGGGAAGTCCTCCAGCACCGCCTTGATCTTTCGCGAAGCGCCGCCGTCGCCGTACGGATTTGTCATGGAACCCAGAGACGCTCGGAACTCCGGACTCAAAGCTTTCCGTAAAGCCTCCCGGATTGACGCTCCATCCACGGCGCAGTCGACCACGCTGGGCGCCCGAACCCGGCCGGCCTGGCGGTCGCCGATATTTACCGTGGGAACGCGAAAGCTCGGCGCCTCGATGATTCCGCTGGATGAATTGCCCACGACAGCATCCGCCATCGCCATGGCACTCAGATAGTTCAGGTGCCCCATGGATACAAAGGCCTTACGATCATCTGGCCGCTCGTTCACGAAGTCGTCGATCATCTGAAACAATTCCCGCCCACCGGAATCTGCGTTCGGCCTCGTTAGTATGATCCCGGTATCTCTTAGCGCGCCAAGCGCCTTGAGCAGTTCCCGGAACTGGGACACGGCCGAAGCGCGGTCCAGCGTCGCCGGATGAAACGTTACCATTAGGTTGCGATCAAGGCGAAAGATGTCCAGCCGCTGCTGTAGTTCTTCCCGGCTCAGGAGCGCCATTTCCTTTATGCTATCAATTCCAGGCGCCCCGGTAGTAAAAACCCGGTCCGGTTCTTCGCCGAGTTGAATCACGCGCCGACGATACTCCTCCGTCGACGTGAAGTGGAGGTGCGCCATCTTGGTCATGGAATGACGAAAGGCCTCGTCCATCGCGCCGATCGTGGTCTCGCCTCCGTGAATGTGAGCGATGGGCAGTTTGCAGGCCGTTGCGGCGGCCGTCGCTGCGAAGCTTTCAAAGCGATCCCCCAGGACCACGAAGACATCCGGTTGGAGGCGCTTCAATTCGTCGCCGATGCTCAACAGTGTCAGACCCATGGTCTTGGCGACGGCCGTTCCGGTATCCGCAGAGAGTAGAATCTCGGGGCGGCTGTCCACCGTGAATCCGTCCTTCTCGATTTCGGTGACCGTCATCCCGAACTCGGGCGAAAGGTGCATACCGGTAGCGATGATCTGCAGGTCCATTTGCGGATCTTCGCGCAGCCCTTGCATGAGCGGGCGCAGCAGGCCGTAGTCGGCGCGCGTCGTTGTCAATATGCAGATGGTGCGATTCAAGATCAGCGGAGCCCCATCCGTAAAGCCTCTCGCGCGATCTCGGCTCCAATGAGCTCGGTCAGATTACCATCTCTATGGACGTGGACGTAATCATCGAAGAGGGTGTTGCCGGGGAGGTTGTCGGTGAAACGGCTAAGGTCCAGGAAACGAATGCGCTGCTCCGGGAATACAGCCGCCACTCGCTTCAAACGCCTGGAGTACTGGTTAAAGGTCCTGAGCGTTTGCTCCCGGAACCCCGGAAGATAGGCTTCATTGAAATCGACGCTCCACTGTGCCCGCTCACTCCGGTTTTGCCGTGTTAATGCGGTCGGCTGAAGAACGTGAAGGAAGGCCACTTCTTGTTGCTTCGCGATATCGGCCATGGTCCGAACGTTATTCACGTAAACTTGCACAGATGCTTCGTTATACTGCGCCGCGACGGCAATATAGTCCGCCCGCCCGAGACTATTGGCGTAACTTACAGGGTTCACGGACACTCGGGCCGCCGTACTCTCATCCTGATAAGCCAGATACTCAGCCTCAGTCATACTAAAGACTGATCCTGTACTCCCGGTCGAGCGTAGCCTTTTCCCCATCGCATAGATGAAGTTCGGAGTATACAAGAATGCGTTCAGCGTATAGGCGAGGCGCTCGTAAGGGCGCATCTCCCGAAAAGCATACATACGGCGATGGTAGCCAATAGTCAGATCGGACTGATTTGGTCGCCAGCTTTCCTGCTTCAGTGCCACGCCGTAATAAGCGTCGTTCGCCCCGTCAAAAACGACGATGAGGTCTGGTTCCAGGTAGATGAGACGCGAAAGTATGAAGTATACCTCGTTGGTAGACGTATAAGAAGGGACACCCATGTTATAGACTTGCACCTTCCGCCCGTCGAGGCGTAGCTTGTTTTCAATGTGGTCGCTGATTCGGTCGCCAGCAGGTTTCCGCAGATTCGCCGTGGTCGATCCTCCAACGACAAAGACGCGAAATTCGCCCGTCTCCTTCTTCGAAATCCGAAGATTCTTTTTCGCCACCAGGGATTTGTGGATTTCTACATCGTTGTTCGTCCATATCGTGAGCGGATCAAACTCGTAGGTATCTGTCGGCACAGGCGAAAGAACCGGCGGACCACCGAAGTAGGGCGGGGTCACGACTCGTCCCTGCTGAACGAAATAGAAGACCATGGAGCAGCCTTCTATCGCCAGCAGTGGAAGGAGCATAGCCACGCTCGCAAAAATGAATTTCTTGCGGCCGCTGAGTTTCTTTTTTGTGCTCATCCTATATTTTCCCGCCAATTGTACTGGGAATATTCACAATGCGGTCATAGAGGTCCATCGTAACCGGCAGATCGCCGCGCGGATCTTCACTGAACATCGGGAGCAAGTGCAGCGGCCGCCAGAGGGCCCTGGTCATGACCTTCTGTGAGTTCGAGACTTCCAGAAAGGCGTCGCGCTCCGCGCGGTCCTTCATTAGAACGGCGTTGAGCCAGAAGTTCGATTGCGTGCCTTCGGGCTCGTCCACGAATTCCCAGGGTGCCTTCCGGAAGAACTCCCTGTACTTCGCCGCCAGGGAGCGCTGAGCTTCGATGAGCTTCGGCAGCTTCTTCATCTGCGCCATCCCCAGGGCCGCGTTCAGGTTCGGCATGCGCATGTTGAAGCCGGGCTCGTCGTGAACGAACTCGTAGCAGTGGGCAATGCGGGCCGTGGTAGAGAGGTGTTTGGCCCGCGCAGCCAGATCATCGTCGTCGGTGAGAACCATCCCACCGCCGCCCGTTGTGATAACCTTATTCCCGTTAAAGCTAAGAATACCGAGCAGGCCAAAAGTCCCGGTATGTTTCCCGTGTGCGTAAGAGCCCAGACTCTCGGCGGCATCTTCGACCACGGCGATCCGGTAGCGATTGCATATGTCGACGATCGCTGCGATCCGGCAGGCGTGGCCGAACGTGTGCATGGGCACTACCGCTGCGATCCGACGACCGGTCGATGCATTGATAGTTTCTTCGCCGCGAAACTCCGCATGCTCCTCCAGATACGCCGCCAGGGCATCGGGGTTCATCCCGAGGGTCGAGCGTTCCACGTCCACGAAAGCCGGACGTCCGCCGGCACGCCAGACGGCGTTGCCGGTACCTGCAAAAGTGGCCGCCTGGGTAATGATTTCATCTCCGGCCCGCACACCTGCGAGCAGCAAGGCGAGGCACAGCGCCTCCGTACCGTTCACGGTAGCGATTGCGTGCTTCGTCCCCGTCCAGGCTTCGATCTCCCGCTCAAACTCGCCGATGTGCTGCCCGGCGCTTGAGACAAAGGTCGACCTCACGCATGCACGTACGGCCTCTTCGTCGGACTCGTCCAGGAGCGGCTCGTGCAATCCGATAAAGTCCCGCCCGGAGTACTCACTCCGGATAAAATCCAGGATAGACTGCAAATTCAGAATGTCCGTAGAACTCATAGAAATAAAGCTAAGAACCGGAAGACGGCTCATCCAGGTGCGCCGGTTGCAGAAGGTCACCGGCCGCGAGCGGGCGGCGCACCGTCCGCCCCACGAAATAATCGATGTGCGCCGGAGGAATCCCGGTACCGGGCCGTCGCGGGACGAGCATGTCCGCCGTGAGCACTTCCCCGGCGTCGATACCCCGGGCCGCCACCAGGCTCCGCCGGGCGACTCGAATCGTGTCCCGCTCCGAATCCATTACGCGCTTGCGGCCGTCGCCGATGGACGCCTCAACTGAACGAATCCCCGCGACCAGGGCCTGCAATTCAGCCGGCTCCAGGGAAGCCTTATGATCCGGCCCGGGAAGCGTACGATCGGTGGTGAAGTGCTTTTCTATACAGCAGGCGCCTAGGGCGACGGCGGCCAGGGAAATCTCGATGCCCTCGGTGTGATCGGAGTACCCGACTGGAACTCGAAAGGCCCGGCGCAGCGTCTCCATCGCGGCCAGGTTCACGTCTTCGACCGCCGCCGGATAGCTGGAGACGCAGTGAAACAACAACAACTCCGGGTTGATGGCCGTGATGCATTCTACCGCGGCTTCGACCTCGGCCATGGTCGACATTCCGGTCGAAAGCAACACCGGGCGACCTGAGCGGGCCACGGCCTCCAGGAAGGGCACGTTCGTAACCTCTCCCGAGGAAAGCTTCATGGCCGGCAGGCCGAGTTCACGGAGAAAGTTCAGACTGGGTTCGTCGAAGGGCGATGCCAGGAACTCCACGCCGCGTTCTTGAGCATGGGACCGGAGTTCGCGGTACTGCTCGTCCGAGAGCTCCAGGCGCGAGAGCATATCGAACTGCGACTCGGACTTCCCGGTGTTTTGCACCTGGTACTCAGCCTGCGGGGCCGCCCTCGTCGCCAGCAGGCCGGAACGGAAAACCTGAAACTTGACCGCATCGGCTCCCGCGTCGGCGGCCACATCCACGAGCTGATGCGCCAGTTCCAGGCTGCCATTGTGATTCACGCCAGCTTCAGCGATTACATAACAGCCTTGATTCCCGCCGATCATTTTATCGCCCACTTTAACAACCGGCCTATTGTCTACTCCAAGGTGATTCATAGCAGCATGTACTGCCTGATTCCCTCGATCGCACTACGTCCCATCACCAGCTTTGCCTCATACGCATTGCCGCCAATATGTGGTGTCACCATCAGATTCGACAATTCCAATAGCTCCAAATCCACCGGCGGTTCCTCGGTGAAGACATCCAGGGCCGCACCCGCCAGGGGGTGGTTCTCATCCAGCAAAGCCATTTTCAGGGCCTCCTGATCGACGACACCGCCACGGCTGGTGTTAATCAGATAGGCTCCTTTCTTTAGTTGCGCCAGATTTTTTGCACCAAGCAGATTGTAAGTGGCATCGGGTCCGTCCTGCGTCAAAGGCACATGCAGGCTGATCAAGTCTGATTCGCGCAGAACTGTTTTCAGATCCACCTGCCTGATATTATCACCAGCAGATTGACGGACTTTTATAAAGCTGGATTTGTCTAAAATATCGCAGACCAAAACCGGGCATCGATAAGGAGCCAAAAGCTCAATCAGATCCGAGCCGACATGGCCACAACCCACTATACCGACTTTTTTGCCACTAAGCTGAAAGCCGCCATCTTTGTGCCATTGGCCGTGCTTTAATTGATAGCCACTGAAAAAAATATTACGCGCCAAGCCATTTAGAAAAGTCAGCGCCATTTCAGCCACCGAACGCTTGTTGACTCCGCCCTGCCAGCCAAACCCAATACCGGCCCTTTTAAGAGCCTCCTGGTCGATGTTGTCAGTGCCAACTCCATACTTGGCCACAAATCGCAAGTCGGAAAGCTTGCTGATCAGATCAGCGTCAACCATCTCGGTCCCGATAAGAGCAATCTCGACCCCTTTCAGATATTCCAGCAGGCGCTCAGCGCCAAGACGTTCACCGGCACTATTGATCTTGAGATCCGGGCAAACCAATCGCAATTCATCAACCAGAGCTTTGTTTTTACTAAAAGAGACCGAACAAACTGCTAATCGTGCCATATAATATGCTACATACTGATTAACTGAAGGCGACTGATATGCTATTATCTTAGATGACTTTTAAAAAGTGAATTCACAAGAGTGGCCAAGAGAAACCAATCGTTAAGATTCCATCAGGATCGCCACATGGCGTATTTCCAGCCAGGGCATCTCGTGCAATCGCTCAAGCTCTGGACTACGAACATTACAATCAAGCATCAGCTGCCGACGGTGTCCCACACTTGCAGATTCAGAATCCAGCTGACCAATTTCCTGCAAATCCATGGGCAGGCCTATTTCATATTGATAGCCAGCCTCACTGAGAATTTCGCAGGTCAACTCAAAAACCTCACCCGAACCATACACATAAACCGGATTGGGAATCACATCAGAGTTAGCCAATTGTTCAGTCAGTGCATGCCTAAACTGACGAATACGCCGAATTGAAATCTGCAGATAGCTATGAGTGCGCTGCAGCTTCTCTTGAAATCCTCGCGCGGTCAGTATGTAGCGCAGGGTACGACCATTTAGCTGCACAACTTTGACATAGCCCTTACTAATCAGCTTTTTGAGCAAGATATTGGTCATTCCAAGCGACAAACCGGAATTCTGGGCCAGACTGCGCTGATTTTGACTCTCCTGACCAATCGCGTTGATCAGCAGGCTCTCCTTGCTTGATAAGGCTTCGGTCATAGTAATGTGGCTTTGCCTGTGTAATGAGGCATCAGGAAGCCTTTTTCACACTTAAGGGATCGTCACAGGGCTGGCTGTCGCGATATACTGTATGTGGGTCAATATCAAGGCACTCAGCAGGGTCAAAAGTCCCGCTCAAATCCCATGCCAAGGTATCATTCAAAACTGTGCAACGGTTGCAAAAGAAATCTGGATCGGCCAGCTTTTCAAAGACACCCTTATGAATCAGCTTCGAGGCATCAAACAGACGGATCTCACCGTTAGCAAAATAAACGTACACCAGGTGGTTTTGCACCGGGTATACCTGTATAATTTGCAAAGGGCAGCTGCTATTAATCATCGCTTAATGAATTGGCGCTATTGATTTGATTTCACGATGCTCACGAGCTGCTGCCCAATTCTCCATAAGCTCACTGCGACGCATTTCACACCAGGCCAGTAAAATCTTGAGCTGTCGAGCTGGGAAGACACCCTGTAGGACAGTTGCATATTCGATTGCCACTAAAACCTTAAACTCACCATATTGGGCATGAAAATGGGGCGGGGCATGATCCGCCCAAAACATCATCACCTTTATGCCAAAAAACTCACTAATAACAGGCATTACAACAAGAAGGCGGACACAGCTTCGCCAGGTGAGTCCCAGGCCCCAGGATCAAATCTGCGGCCAGAACATGGCCGGCGGGAAGTTGGTCCACAAGACCGCAGCGCAGCATGGTTACGCAAGCTTCCAGTCAATCGTGCAACAAGGCCACTCATGTGACACTGCTGAAAATTGAAGTTTCCAGAAAAATTCGGCAGTTCGGACTGTCAATCTTTGTTCAGATTTTGAACAAAAGGGCCTGGGGCAGGCCTGAATTGCTACTGCTGATAGAGTGGCCACATAGAAGCAGCGATGCGGTCCGCCTGGGAATAGCTGGGGGTCCAATCTAGTAATTGGCGCGCCTTATTCGAGCTCGCTATCACGCGAGCGGGGTCCCCGGCCCGGCGCGGCGCGGTCTGCCAGTCGATTTTAGCGCCACTGGCAACCTCAACGGCTGTGATTGCTTCAAAAACACTCAAACCGCTTTCAGAACCCAGATTGACGACAGTACTCGCGCCGCCGTCAGACAGGTACTGCATGGCCCGCACATGCGCGTCAGCCAGATCATTGACATGGATATAGTCGCGTACCCCGCTGCCATCCGGTGTGTCATAATCTGTGCCCAGGACCTGGACTGTCGCCCTTTGTCCGCAAGCAGCTTCCATCAGGATCGGAAATAAATTTTGCGGTTCGCGCTCCAGCCCCTTGATACGGCCCTGCAGATCATACCCGGCGGCATTAAAATAGCGCAAGGCAACGTAACGCAAATTGGTCAGGCGGGTCATCCATTCCAGATTCTGTTCGATGGCCAGTTTGCTAAAACCGTAATAATTGACCGGTTGCAGCGGGTGCTCTTCATCAATGGGTACATAGCGCGGTTCACCATAAACCGCGGCGGTCGATGAAAAAATGATGCGATTGCAGCCAATGCGCAGCAGGGCTTCAATCAAACGATAGCTGGCGCGCACATTGTGGCTGGAATATAGGTCTGGTCGTTGCATGGACTCGCCGGCGGCCTTTAGCGCCGCAAAATGAAAGCAAATCTCCGGCTGCCAGTCTTGCACCAACCGCAAGGCTGCATCGTCGTCGATCGCGGCCTGGATCAGTCGATAAGCCGGGTGCTCCTGAAATACGACGGCATTTTGGGGATTGCCGCGTTGTAGATCATCGAGCACCAGCACAGGGTGTTCTAATTCCAGCAGATCGGCCACTACATGACTGCCGATATAACCTGCACCACCTGTCACCAGTATTCGCATAGGCATTCCAGGAACCGGCAGCAGGGCCTGGTTGCAAAACAATTTCAAGCCCGATCGTTGCTTTTATTGTTCCGTACCCGCTGTGCCCCAAAAGGCGGCGGTAACAATGCCGCCCCTTCATTATCCCGGGAGAGACCGGGGTGAGTTTCTACTGGCCAATGCGAGTGCCGCCAGGAGAACGGCTTGAGTATGGATGAAGCGGCCAACCGGAACACAGCACCAACTATAGCGTTGCCTGCGGCTCTGGTTACCGGGGTTTCCAGTGGGTTGGGTCAGGCGCTTGCGCAGCAGCTGCTGGACCAGGCATACCAGGTCTTTGGAATCAGCCGGCGCCCCCCTCCGGTTGAGTTACATGCCAAAGAGAATTTCCATTGGACTAAATGCGACCTGGCAAACCTGGATCAGGTCCGCTCCACCCTGCAGTTATTGCTTGTGCCTGTGCATTGTCTGAAACTGGTAATCCTCAATGCGGGCGTACTGGGCCTTATCCAGCGCATGCCGGACGCCGACCTGGGCGAGCTCAAAACGACGATGGATATCAACCTGTGGTCCAATAAACTGGTGCTGGATGCGGTCTTCGCGTCTTGCCCCCCCGAGCAGGTGGTGGCCATCTCCTCCGGCGCAGCAGTGAATGGCCATCACGGCTGGAGCGGCTACTCCCTTTCCAAGGCCGCGCTGAATATGCTGATGCAGTTGTACGCCGCCGATGAGCCGCGCACTCATTTTATTGCCCTCGCGCCGGGCCTGATTCACACCGCGATGCAGGACTTTATTGCCACCGAGGCCGATGCCGAACAGTTTCCAGCGCTGCAACGTCTGATTCAAGCCCGCGGCACTGCGGACATGCCCGGGCCGGCAGAAGCTGCGGAGCGTATTCTGGCCATTCTGCCGACGCTCACAAAACACAAAAGCGGCAGCTTTGTCGATATCAGAAGCATATGAAAACGTCTCCCTTGATTACGACCAGGGCCGAGCTGCGGCAATTTCTAAAGCAATGGCGTCAGGCGCAACCGGATGGCATAGTTGGACTAGTGCCGACCATGGGTTATTTGCATGCCGGACACAGAGCCTTGCTGGAGGCTGCCAGACAGGCCAGTGATCTTTTGATCTGCAGCATCTTTGTGAACCCCTTGCAATTTAATGACAGCGCGGACTTCAACAATTATCCCAAAAGCATAACGCAGGACCGCGAACTGTGCCAAACAAGCGGCGTTGATTTGATCTTTGCACCGCCGGCCGAGGAAATGTATTCTACAAAGCCACTGCTACAATTGGCCATGCCGGATCTGACCGGAAACCTGTGCGGACCGGGACGGCCAGGGCACTTCGAGGGAGTGCTGATGGTCGTGGCGCGCCTCTTTCATCTCTGCCAGCCGGACAAGGCCTGGTTTGGCAAAAAAGATTACCAACAATTGCTGGTCATCCGCCAACTGGCCCAGGACCTGGATATGAACATCACGATCATCGGCTTGCCGACGGTGCGTGAAGCAAGTGGCCTGGCAATGTCTTCCCGCAATGCCCATTTGAGTCCGCGCGGCCGCGAACATGCCAGTTTAATCTACCGCTCCCTGGAGCTGGCCCGCAAGGAATTCCTGGATGGTTGCACCAATGCAGCCGAGCTGATCGAAATCTGCAAGGATGTAATTCAGAGCGGCACCCTGAATCGGGTGGAGTATCTGGAAATTGTGGATGCCCGGAGCCTGGCCCCTCTGAGCCGCTTGCAATCTGACAGCCATTTTGTGATCGCCACTGCAGTGTTTTGCGAGCAAACCCGTTTGATCGACAATATTGAAATTCTGAGCCACCCTGACCCGGAAGCAAACAGCCTTTAATCCGATCGCTCAACAGTTCTGGTAATTCAGAGCAACGCGTCGGTGCCTGTAAAGCGCTTGCCGGATTGGCCTCCAAAGAGCCACAGAGGCCTGGCCAGTTTCGGATACTAAAATATCTTGACAATCAGGCCGCGACCGGCTGTGCTCGGGTATGCCCGCCATTCGCATTAGCAACATGTTTTTTACCTTTGGTCTTTTGATCGCTATGGTCATACTATCGGCGATTGCAACCTGGACAGTGCCCGCCGGCAGCTATGACAGGGGCTATGTGAATCTCGACAACCCGGACAGCGTTTTGGACCAGCAGCAATACCGGGACCAGGGCGAACCGGAGGGTTTTCGCGAGGTAGTGCTGGCAGGCACCTACCGGCAGATCGAACAAAATCCGCAGGGACCGGTCGCTGTCCTGCTGGCCCCCTTTCGCGGCCTGCTCGGAGTCTGGTTTATCGTGGTCTTTATTTTCATCGTAGGCGGTTCCTTTGCCATTTTTCACGGTACCGGCAGTTTGGGCGCCCTGGTTGGCTGGCTGGTCAATCGTTATAGTGATCGGGGGTCGCTTTTGATCGGCAGTATCATGTTCCTTTTCGCCGCCTTTGCTTCCCTGTTCGGGCTCTTTGAGGAGTTTGTACCCTATGTGCTGGTTTTATTGCCGATCCTGAATCGACTGAAATATGATGTCATCGTGGCGGCCGCTGTAGTTCTGGTCGGCGCCGGGATCGGGTTTGCCTGTGCAACGCTGAATCCCTTCACTGTCGCCATTGCCCAGGATATTGCCAGGCTCAGCCTGTATTCCGGTCTTCTGGTGCGCTTCGGCCTCTTGATCCTGTTCAGCCTGGTGGGGATCTGGTATGTGAATCGCTACGCCCGGCAAGTCGCCAGCGACCCTTCCCGTTCCATTATGGCTGATATCCGCGCGAATTATACGACCGTTGCCGAAGAAAGCCAAAACGTGTTGCAGTTCGAGCCGCGCCACCGCAGAGCCCTGCAAACCGTCGCCTCCGGGATCATCCTGATGCTGCTCGTGACGATTGCAGATCTCATCTGGCGCCTGGTGGGTAAATCGCCCATACCGGCAACGGAAATCCGATTGGCTCTGTTCCTGTACATCGGCTTTGGGGCCGGCATGGCAGCCGGGGTCCGCTTTGGACAGATGATGAAAGATTTCTGGCACGGGATCGTGACTTTTTCACCAGCCTTGATTTTGATCGCATTGTCGCAGGCCATCCGGGTATTGGCCGAGGACGGACGAATCATCGATACTGTGCTCTTCTATTTCAGTGAATCCCTGCAGGGGGTCAGTCCCACAGTTTCTCTAATCGGAATGTACGGTTTTCAAACGGTGATGAACTTCTTTGTACCCTCCGGCAGCGCGCAGGCCCTGCTGACCATGCCGATTCTGGCGCCCCTGGGCACCCTGGTAGATGTGCCGGCCCAGCTGGTTGTGCTGGCCTTCCAGTTCGGTGACGGCTTCTCGAATATCTTTTTTCCGACCAATGGATTGTTAATCGTAACCCTGGGTCTGGTGAATATCAGCTGGCTGCGCTGGGCCCGCTTCATATTGCCCCTGCAAATCATTCTAATGGCATTGGCCGCTGTGATGCTGGCCCTGCTACTCGGCCTGGGCTGGTCTTGAAGCAACCATCCCGGGGCCGCATGGACAAAGGCTGTATTACAATCAAACGCCAGCCTCCTTTGACCAGTTACTCGCTGATCCGTATTGCGACAGCCGGGGGACCGCATTGAATCCGGGATGACCGGTTTCGTAGGCTGGCAATCCAGATTCTCTGACTCGAAGCCTGGATCGGTTCCGTTGTCGAATTTCAAATCTAAACAGTTATTCTTCAGTAAATCACGCCGAATAGAGTCAAACGGAGGCCATTAGCGATGACAACAAAGCAAGATTGCATTCTGATCACTGGCGGCTACGGTTTCATCGGGTCCCATCTAATCGAGCAAATGCATCATCAGGAGCCGGGCACAATGATCCTGAATATGGACTGCCTGACCTACGCCGGCAAGCGCGCCAACCTGGCCGCTCTACAGGTTCCAGAACGGGTAATAAATCTGGAAATTGATATTAGCGATGCCATCGCTGTTGCGAAAATATTTAAACGCTACCCGATCAGCGGGGTGATCCACCTGGCCGCCGAAAGCCATGTTGACAATTCCTTGCACGATCCCGGCCTTTTCGTGCGTACAAATGTAATCGGCAGCCATAACCTGCTGCACCAGGCCTATACAAGCTGGATGAATGGACCGCATGATGCCAAACCGGGCTGCGAAAAAAACCGCTATGTGCAGGTCTCGACGGACGAGGTCTACGGCAGCCTGGGCCCCACAGAGTTTTTCACCGAGACATCCCCCTACGCTCCCAACTCACCCTATAGCGCGACCAAAGCCAGTGCGGACCTGATTGTGCGCAGCTATCATCAAAGTTATGGTCTCAACACCGGCATCACCTGCTGCGTAAACAATTATGGACCGCGCCAGCATCATGAGAAACTGATCCCCCATATGATATCCAAAGCGCTGGCCGGTCAGCCCTTGCCCATCTACGGCGACGGACAACAAGTGCGCGACTGGCTGCACGTCAGCGACCATTGCCGGGCAATCGAGCTGGTGTATCGCCAGGGGGCTCCTGGTCGAACCTATAACATTGGCGCCCGCAGCGAATCGACCAACCTGGATCTGGTGATTAGAATCTGTGAGATTCTGGATCAAAAAAAGCCCGATCCACGCGGTCGATCATACAAAGAATTGATCACATTCGTAAAAGACCGCCCAGGGCATGACCGTCGTTACGCGACAAACGCCGACCGCATGCGCACCGAACTGGGCTGGCAGCCCTTGATCGACCAGCACAAGGGGCTGGAGCAAACAGTGCAGTGGTACTGCGCACAAATTCTCAGCAGCCAATTGTAGCAATCCAGGGCCCGTTCTTGCAGCGACTGTTTTGCGGTCCAATACATAGAAACCGGTTCTCTACTCAATAAAACTCGAATGACAATCAGTCTTTTTTTTATATGATGCCCGGGATTGAGCGAACTGTGACCGTCTGGCTGCGTCGAATAGCTGTTTGCAGTAGCCGGCGCTCACCTGACGATCCTGAGGCGGTTCTGTCAGCGGGTCTGGCAAGCGCAAGCAAACCCGGAAAGGCCAGGTCTTGACCAACTGAATCTAGTGGACAAACTGGCCAGCTGTCCAATACTACCGACCAGGAATGAAGCCAATGAAACGAGCCCTATTGTTATGCGGAATACTAGCAGTGATGCTGCTAAGCGCCAATTGTGCCAGCCCACAACCAACCCGTTATGAAACCCTGGAAGAAAAAGTAGAGGTCACCAGAGCCCCGCAGGGCACCCGACCGGTGCGCGTCGCCTTAATATCCTTTCGCGATAGCACCAATCAGGGCTTTTTGGTCCAACCCGCGACCGCCCAGCTGACCAGCTTGATGGTTCGTAGCGGCTATTTCCAGGTGATTGAACCCAGCCTGGTAGAAAGCGTCATCAAAACCCAAAGCGATATTACTCCGGAAAAGCTGGCCGAAGTGAAAGAAAAATTTCAGGCCGAGTATTTTCTGACCGGCACACTCACAAACTTCGAAATCCGGGAGACCAGCTCCGGCACCTGCCTGCTCTTGGGACTGCTCTGGTCTAACCAGAAAAAGGAATACATCGTCGAAACCGGGATTGATTACCGTATGGTCGGCCTGGACAGCTTGCCCAATCCCACTATCGTTTCTGCTGACAGCGTGGCCAACAGCCGTACGGACACCTCTAGTTCCGCCGGTATGCTGTTTTCCCAAACAGGCTCCAGCGTGCGCGTCAAACAATCCAGCGGCGGCAAGCTGTTGCGCTATGCCTTGAAAGATGTAGTCGAGAAGTTAATCGACGACCTTGCGCGCTAGATCTCTTAATTGCCACCTGCATGCTTGACCGGAAGACCAGTCATTCGATTCCGTATCCCGAGCGACCGGCGCTGGCAACCCGCTGGCTAGCGCTGTTCTTGATCTGTTCCATTATCTGGACACAGTGTAGTAGCGTTGAACAACTCATCACCTATCGCAGCGCAGTCCTGCCAGCAAACCTGGAGCAGGAGCGCAAAAGCTACACCGGGCCTCGTTTTCGCATTGTGATGCTTGATTTTCAGAATTCGGCCCGCATTGATGAATTCGAAGTAACAGCTGATGCGGATCTGACAACGACCGGTGTCGATCAAAGCGGTTTCGAACTGCAAACAAATTCAACCGATCGGAATACAAAAACTGGCACCGATGAGAGTGACCCACCCGGTGAGGGGTCAACGGCAGATACCCAAACCAGTCCGGTGACGGCTAAAGCAGATTTGGCCCTGCTGGCCCGCGAGATTACCGAAACGGCCCTGTTTCAAAGCGGCCGTTTCGAGGTCGTGCCCCTGTATCAATTTGAGGCGATACGCAAGCGCCAGCTGGAGAGCGGGCAGCCCATGGCTGAGGCTACCCGGACCACGGCGCGCGAGCTAAAAATCGATTATTTCCTGTATGGCGACCTGACTGATTTTGAGATCAAAACTGCCACCAGCTATTGGAAAGTCCCCTTTTGGGCCATTCTACTAATCGGATCCTTCTTCATTGATGATGACCGCACCCGCCTGTTTGTGTGGGAAGCGCTGCTGAGGGCGGCAACAATCGTACCGCTGGATAGCGCGCTTTGGAAAGCGGGTGTGGGCCAACAGGATATTGATTTGAATGTAAATCTAAGCCTGGACTTGCGCCTGGTGGAGGCCAGTCAGCTTCTCGTCGTTTTCTCTGATTCACGCACAATTTCGCGTATCGAAAGCGCCAGCAATCTGGAACTGGTGGTGTGGCAAAGCGACAACAAGGTACGGATCAAACGCAGCAATGCCGGCAAGCAGATCCGCTTCGCGGCCTATGCGGTCACCAAGGCCTTGACTGGATTTGTTGATCTTGAAACCGGTTATCAGGCACCACAAACGGACGTCGACTCGAACGATGGCGATTCCGGGACCAGGTCTGATCATCAGTCGCCATGAGTGGTCCCAGGCAGCACTAGTCCGCCAGACAACGGCTGAAGGCCTTGTTGCTCATGCCGTAGGCAAAGGAGTTGGAACTCTGGAAATCGACCGCCCAGACTACATTCGGGTTCTGGTCATTGTAGTATTCCGCTGTCCAATATAAACCGGCTGTCGTGTTTGGGAATTCATTGGCGTTTATAAAGACCCCGTTCGCTGATTTGGTCCTGGTGAGCAGACCCTGCAGCTCGGCCTGGCCGGGCAAACGCCACGATCGACCACCTGCAGTCAACTGGTTGCAATATTTGACCGCCGCCTTCCAGTCCAGCATCTGGCTTTGCCCCTGACAGGTGCCATTGGCCAGGTATTGACCATAGCTGCAACGCATCCAAAGTTGCTGACCGGCGGCCACAGTCTCGCTATTGACAGCCGGATTGGTTTGATTGGTGGTCGTACTGGTATTCTGATTGTTCTGATTTGTATTAGCCGTATTCGTAGTGGTTGTGCTTGTCTCCTGATTTCCGGTGTCACGCTTTTGATCCGGGTCATAGCTGTTTTGCCTGATGACCTCCGCTGGACAATTCAGCGCCTCCCCCTGGGCAATTCGACCGGGCTTGAATTCCTGAATACGAATGGCATTTGCGCCCATATCATAGGCGGCATTCCGCAGTACGATTTGGGCATCCTGAAAGCTGCCAATGCGATTATTACCCGTTTCGATCCGCGATACCAGCCGACACTGACTGCTATCGGCATCCTGAAAAAAAATGTGCACCCCGGCGGCCCCGGGTTTCAACTGGGGGCTGAAGCAGCCCGTGATCAGGCCCAGGGCGATCAGACTGGACCAGGCTTGATTTTTACCGTTTTTTTGTGAATTCATGGTTTCAGAGTGTGCCTTGCTTTTTCAGGTTCGATTTTAGTCGATCCTTGTAATCATACAACCCCTTTTAGATGTCCTGCTGGCCAGGTGGAACGGTTTTTTTGTCTGTACACCAAACTATTTCTAGTGCCTGCCTGAAGGAAACTCTGGTCCATGAATCCGACCGGCTCACTACCGCTCGCCTGGTATTATGTCGGCCAAAACTGCGTAGGCCTGCATTGTTTTGCGCCACCCAGGAGGCCCTGCAGCCGGATGGGCATTTCTCCATCCGCCAGACGACCGCCCTTTGAGCTGTTCTATGGACTGCAGACTACGCGCGTGAAAAGAGATCGGGCAACCGGGGGACCGGCACCAGTCCGGCCTCAAGATCTTCAGGCCCAAATTCCGGCGGCCTGCAGCTGACGGGTCGCCTGGGAGGCCCAACCCCGGTTGGCCGCCGGCGATGCCGGACTGGGATGCAGTATTCTTGTAATCCGGGTATCATCCGGTAAACGGGCGGATTTCTGTAACAGTGCCAACCGTCCGGCTGCAAAGCTGCCTATGCCAATCAGATGCCGGAAAGCCCCATATTGAATCAGGGCCACCAGAAAACGATCGCAGGCGGCATAAAGCTCCTGTAGCGCGCCCTGGGGCAGCTTATCCGGCGTAACGTTAGCCCCGCGCTCATTCAGGAACAACAAAGGGCAATAATTGCTGACAAAATGGTTTTCAAAGAAAGCCGGAGCGGTGCCGAATCGATCCTTGAACAGACCCCACAGGCGCTGGCCGCTAACCTCACCGCGGACGCAGTCATAGCCTTCCACTGGCCGACGGGGATGCTCGCGGGCCGGTTTTTTGATGCTGGCCCGAATTCCCAACCAATCACGCACATATCCCGGATCGCCAAAAGGAACGCCAGTTTGGGCCATACCAAAGGGACCGGGGTTCATGCCCACAAAAAGGACCGTGGCGGCCCGATTCAAATAGCGCTCCAGATACTCCCTGGCAGCCGCCCGGGCATAATCCAATGGATTATAGATTGTCAGATCAGGTTGATGAAAGTCTAGTTGACTAGCCTGACGGCTCAGCTGGCCCAGGGCCTTTTGCATGGCCGCGTGACGCAAAGGTCTACTGACCCAGGATTCCGTCTATAATGCCGTATTCCAGGGCTTCCTTGCTATTTAAATAGTAATCGCGATCTGTATCCTGTTCAACCTGCTCGATGCTACGACCGCTGGCCTCAGCGATAATACGATTCAACTCGTCGCGAATCTTGCGGATCTCTTCGGCCTGGATTTTAATATCAATCGCCGGGGCCACAATTTGGCCGGAGATCAGCGGCTGATGAATCATGATCCGACTGTGGGGCCAGGCATAGCGTTTACCACTGGCGCCCCCGCAAAGTAGCAAGGCACCCATACTGGCAGCCAGCCCCATACAAACAGTCGCAACATCAGAGCTGATCATTTGCATGGTATCGTAAATCGCCATGCCGGAAGTAATCACCCCGCCAGGGCTGTTGATATAAAGGCTGATATCCTTGCCGGGCTCCCGGGCTTCTAAAAAAAGCAGGCGCTCCACAATCTGTTTGGCGCTGGAATCTTCTACGGCACCCCAAAGGTAGATCTTGCGTTCATCAAGCTGTTGCTGCGCGATTTGGCTGGCTATCGGGTTTAAGCCCTTGAGTACTTCGGTATCCATGCAATGGACAATAGGAAGTAGACATAATCTCTGTCAAGCGATTCCGGATCCTGAGACCCATGCTGGATGTGTGGCCGGCCATGGGCAGCAAATGGGGTATAAAACATCATCAGGGATGATGACCTGGCAGTCTGATTTGTTCACATAAAAAAATGTGTCCGGTCAAAAAAATCATTTCCAGGACTTAAAAAAAAGCATTTTTTTCCAGGAAAAGTTTGACCTTTTGCGATCGCTCTGCTTCCTATAACTGCTTCGTTCCGGCTTGATTGTGAACGGGCAAAAATTTTCTAATCGAGGATAATCGATGAAAAAAACATTTGCGCTTGCCGTAACTTTGGCGATGGTTTTTGCCTTTGCCACCAATGTACCAGCAGAGGAAGAAATGCTGGATTGCGACGAACTGGTAGAACTGTCCGAAGCACTGGATACTATTTCTGCTGCTGTTGACGATGCCGAGGCTGAAGATTTGAATGAAATCGACAGCGATTTGGGAGACGTCATCAAGGCCCTGCGAGTCGTGGCCAAGTCAGAAGGTAATTCTAGCCTGACTGGCGCTCTGAATCGTCTGGAAGCCGCCTACAAGGCCAAGAATCAGGCCGCTTTTGTAAAAGCCATTGATGGTGTTACCGAAGCAATTGATGCGATTGAGGACGAAGACTGCTAATCAGCGCCTTTGTGATCTTCCATCAGAAAGCCCGGTCGCCATTGGTGATCGGGCTTTTTTTGTGACTTGATCCCACCAGCAGGCATTTCTGATTTCAAACCGTACACGATAACACTTGTAAGCCAACATGGATCCTGATTTTAAGGAATAATGTACCGTGGCCGCATAGCCCCTTCTCCGACCGGCTATTTGCATACCGGACATGCCCGCACGTTTTACACAGCCTGGCAGCGGGCCCGGCAAACCAAAGGACAGCTTGTGTATCGCAATGAGGACCTGGATGCATTGCGCTGCAGGTCGGAATTTGCAGCCGCAGCAATCCATGACTTGCGCCAGTTCGGATTAGATTGGGATGAAGGACCGGATCTGATCAACCCGTCAAACCCCGCCGGCGGGCCCTATGGCCCCTACAATCAAAGTGAACGCGGCCCATACTACCTGCAAGCCTGGCAGCAATTATTCGAGCGCGGTGTCATCTATCCCTGTCCCTGGTCGCGCGCTGATATTCGCAAGTATCTAGAAACGCAGGAGGCAAAAAATGGCCAGCGACCAATGCCCAATGGCGGCCAGCATGCGGACAGCGAAACGGTCTTCCCGGCAGCCCTGCGCAGCCCCATCCCCACTGAGCGCCCAGCCAGCAACCCCGGCAACACCAATTGGCGCCTGCGACTGGAATATGGCCGCCAAATCTATTTCCAGGATCAGCAGCAAGGGCCGCAGGTTTTCACGGCCGGCATCGATTTTGGCGATTTTCTGATTTGGCGCAAGGATGGCTGGCCATCCTATGAGCTAGCCGTGGTTGTCGATGATGCCGCGATGCAAATCACCGAGGTTGTGCGCGGTATGGATTTGCTCCTCTCCACGGCCCGCCAAATAATTCTATATGAACTGTTGCATGCCGAAATTCCGGCTTTTTATCATTGCGAACTGGTGACCGATCAAAACGGCCAGCGCCTGGCCAAACGGCATGCCAGCCTGGCCTTGCGCAATGTGCTGCAACAAATCAGCCCGGTAGAAATCAGGGCCACGCTATTTTAGGCCGTCCAGGCAGCCCGGCCGTTGCCACCTGAGCGCCTGAGCCATTCCACCGGGCTGGTCTGCGGGGCACAAGTTGATTACAACCGGAAACTATTCCAGCTCTTCCACCGACTCGGCTAATACCTGCCAGCGCTCGTAACTGGTCTCAAGTTCGGCACTTGTGGCTTGCAGCTCGCCAGTCAGACGCTCTAATTCAGTGTAGTCCTCAATCCCGGCTGCGATCTGGGCATTGATTTCACTGGTGCGTTGTTCTAGCTGAGCGATCCGATCTTCCAGGGATTTAAATTCACGCTGCTCTTTGTACGAAAAACGCTTCCTGGGGGGCCTTTGGGGGCGCTCAGTTGATTGTCTTTGTGCTACATTTCTTTGATCGACCGGCTGGCCGTTGGGCAGTGACTTGCTGGTATCAGCGGCCCTTGGCGCTTGCTGTTGCAACCAATCCGAATAGTTCCCCTCAAAAAACTGCAATCCTTTTTGAGGATCAGAATCAAAGACCAGCAGTCGGTTTACCACCCGATCCAGGAAATAACGATCGTGAGAAACAGTCAGCACGCAGCCATTGAAGTTTTGCAAATAATCTTCCAAAGCCGCCAGGGTTTGTATATCCAGATCATTACCGGGTTCATCCAGGACCAAAAAGTTGGGATTCTGCAGCAAAACCTGGATTAACTGCAGGCGCCTGCGCTCGCCGCCGCTAAGCAATTCTATCCGGCGGTAAGCCAGAGCATCATCGAAATAGAAGCGCTCCAACAAATCGGCCGCCCGTATTTTTGATCCATCAGTCATCACAACCGCATCGCCCATATTGTGGCGCACATAGTCCATGACCCGTTGACCGGTTGGTAGATCCAGGCCTAATTGATCGAACACTCCAAAACTGGTGTTTACGCCAGCGCTGACACTGCCTTCATCAGGCTGTAAACGCTGTACCAGCATGGCCAGCAGTGTGCTCTTGCCGCATCCATTGGGGCCGATAATACCAATCCTTTCATTTTGCTTGAAGTGATAATCAAAATTACGGACAACCCAGTGCGAGTTCCAGGACTTGCCAATGTTATGGGCGGAAAGGATCCGTTTGCCCTGGCGCTGAGACCCGGACTCAAATCGAATCCCGGCATGATCTGTTTCGCGCCGCGGTTTTGCCTGCTCAGCCAGGGCCTGAGCCCGTTCTATCCGTGATTTACTTTTGGTTCCACGGGCTTTGGGCTGCCGCCGCAGCCATTCCAGTTCCCCTTTATAGCGTCGCAAAGCTCCGGCCTGGTTGCGTTTCGCCAGTTCTTCACGCTCCGCTCTTTTTTCGAGCCAGGTCTGCCAGGAACCGGCATAGCTAAAAATACGCTGGTCGTGAATTTCCAGAATGCGGTCACATAGTACTTCCAGCAAATAGCGATCATGGGTCACAAGTATCAAAGCGGCAGAACGTCGTTTCACATAAGATTCCAGCCATTCGACTGTCGCTGCGTCAAGGTGATTGGTCGGCTCATCGAGCAGCAGCAGATCCGATTCATCGATCAAAGCCTGTGCCAAAGCCAGTTTTTTGCGCATTCCGCCTGACAAGGATTCAATCGGCTGATTCAGATCGGTGATACCAAATTCTCTCAAGATAGAAAGTATCTGCTGCTCAAATGTCCAGGCATCCTCTGCCTGCAGTTGATGATTGATTTCATCAAGTTCGTTTTGCAGTCGCCCTGTTTTATGCTGGCGGTTGCTACCGGTGTGCGTTTCTGCCAGCTGTTGACAAATCTGTTCATACCTTCGCAAGAGCTGCAAGCGCGGGCTTTGTGTTTGATAGATGTAATCCTTGACCAAAAGACTGCTATGCTCCGGCAGCCGCTGATCTGACCAGGCCAGACGCAGCTTACGTCTGTAATCTACACGGCCGCTGTCTGCTTCCTGTTGGCCCGCCAGGATCCGCATGAGACTGCTTTTACCGCACCCATTCACGCCGATCAGGCCGATTTTTTCAGAGGCTTGCATACCGAAACTGATTTCTTTGAATAGAGTTTTGCCGGCAATTTCCAGACTCAGGTTTTCAACAGACAAAATATGCATAACAATGTTGTGGCCAGCTTTCAAGACTACAAACAGTCCGGGTATGACCATGCACTGAACGAAGAATACCAGCAAACTAAAAAAACCGGGTGTCAGACGAAAGTCCTCTGCGCGGGATTAATCTATTAGGCCCCCAGGACAGCTTGCACGCAGCGTTCCGGTAATCGGGTCTGCAACACCTGTTTGCAATTAAAGCACCAGAACGCTACAGTGTTACTGGCCGCCCAAAACCAGCTTGACATAGTGCGCCGCACAATAAAAGTGACGCCATGCTGGACGAACTGCTGAACGGGATCGATTATAGTATCAAAAGTGCATTTCGCATTGGACAAACGACCCTTACCCTGGCCCAAACCGGGATGGAATGGGTCCTCGGCGATCGTCCACCAGCGCCGGCATTGCTACGGCAAACCTTCGAACGGTTAGGGGCGACTTACGTCAAGCTAGGCCAGTTTATTGCCAGTTCACCGTCCCTGTTTCCTGAAGAGTATGTGAACGAGTTTCAAAAATGCCTGGACAAGACAGATCCGCTGCCATTCAGCACAATTGAAAGAATCTTAAAACGCGAACTGGGCCGGGATTATAAAAAACATTTTAGCAGCATTGAAAAACAGCCATTAGCATCGGCATCAATTGCCCAGGTGCATGCCGCACGACTCCAGAATGGCAGCGATGTAGTGCTGAAGATTCAAAAGCCGGATGTAGCCGACATTTTATTGACCGACCTCAATTTTCTGTATGTTTCGGCCCGCATACTCGAAATCCTGGCCCCGAGTTTTGCACGCACCTCCCTGACCGGCATCATTGAAGACATTCAGAAGACCATGCTGGAAGAATGTGATTTCCTCAATGAAGCCCGAAATATCCGCGAATTTGACCGCTTTCTGAAAGACAATCAGGTGCCCAACACTGTCGTCCCCCGCGTGTATGACGAACTCACGACCCTGCATGTCCTGACTATGGAACGCTTTTTTGGCGTGCCGTTAACCGATCTGGAAAGCATTAAAAAATATACACAGCATCCCGAGATGACACTGATCAATGCCTTGAATACCTGGTTTGCCAGCCTGGTCCAATGCAGCTTTTTTCACGCCGATGTGCACGCCGGCAATCTGATGGTTTTGGAGAATGGGGATGTCGGTTTTATCGATTTCGGGATTGTCGGCCGGATTAAAAAAGAAACCTGGCAATCCATGAATGATCTGATGACTGGTATGGCGGCTAATGATTTTGAACTCATTGCCCGCTCGATGCTGGGAATCGGGGCAACGGATCAGGCAGTCGATGTGCAGGCTCTGGCCCTGGATCTGGAGAAACTGTTTACCGGCATGGAAAATTTTGCCGCCCAGGTAGACGGTGGAAACATGGCCCCCATGGGTTTACTGGTGGAAGAAGCCGAAGTCAATCAGATGCTGATTGAGATGGTGCAGGTCGGAGAAAAATATGGCATCCGATTTCCGCGCGAATTCGGGCTCTTGATGAAACAATTTTTATATTTTGACCGCTATATCAGAATTCTTTCTCCGGGGATGGATTTATTTCAAGACCCCCGTCTGCAGCGCATGGCACTCAACTAGGCATCGGCCAAAAGGCCTATATAACGATCCAGGTCAGCTGCCAGTTTACCAAGGGAAATATGCCGGGCCATTCGAATGCTTTCACGGCCTTCAATAAAAACCAGCAAGAGAGGGATGCTATATGCCTCCAGCTCGGCAGCCATGGACTGATTCGAGCTCACATCAAAAGTACATGCATACACTTGTGGATAATCCCGCAATAGTTCCACCAGCTTCGGCCGGACTGCCTTGCAAACATTGCAGTCGGGACCACTCACGTAGAGTAGCAGAATTTGATGCAATGTACGCAACTGTCCAAGCGTATCCAACTCTGTAACTACTTCCATCCGTTGTCCTTGGGGCCCAATTACTAGACTGAATTTTGCAGAAATGCGGCCAACTTGCGCAGAGCTTTCCCGCGGTGGCTGCGACGGTCCTTTTCGGCCGCGGAAAGTTCGCTAAATCTGATCCCTGATTCAGCATCAATAAACACAGGATCGTATCCAAAACCATTGCTGCCAGCCGCCTCGATTGCAATCTGGCCATGAGCCTGGCCCTCAAAAAGGAGTTCGGGACCACCGGCAGCGGCAACAAGGACAATACTACAGTGAAAGTGAGCCTGTCGATCTTGCATTTTGACATGCTCTAATTCCTGTAGCAAGTGCTGGACCCGGCCGGCATCGTCTAGCTCAGGGCTGCCATACCGAGCGCTATAAACCCCCGGTGCTCCATCCAGAGCATCCACACACAATCCGGAATCATCTGCCAGGCTCGGCATTCCACTCAACCGAGCTGCGGCCGCAGCTTTCAGGCGCGCGTTGCCGGCAAAATCAGCGGCTGTTTCGGCCACATCAGAATCGATACCGCGTTCAGCCAGACTAAAGACCGAAATGCCGGAAACCTCCAGGAGGCGGCGCAGTTCATGAATCTTGTGCGGATTGTTACTGGCTATCAAAAGACCGCTGGTATGCAAAAGATTCAGCCATTCGGCAGCTGAGGTCATGAACCGTGGTCCTGCAAGCGGGGAAAGGACTCCAGCGCTGCGGCCACAGTGGGTTCGACATGCACAATACGATCGATCATTGTCAGACGGATAACATCCAGCACATCGCCGCGGTCTACAACCAGACGCATCTCGATGCCCTGGCGCATCAATCGTCTTTTGGTCGCAATAATGGCACCCAGGGCCGTGGAACAAATAAAATCGCATTTTGCCAGGTCCAGCACAAATCGACTGGCCGCCTTGCTGTCCACACTTCCCAATTCCTGCTCAAATAAATCACCATCCTGCATCTGGATGCGGCCGCTGGCATGCATAATGACTAGCTGTTCGTCACGAATATGATCTGATTCGATTTTCATAATTAGGATGGCCTGGCAGGCTTACCGGGCTAACAACAGGCCTGCATCGCCGAGAACTCCCGCATCAGGCAACTACGACCTCATCCAGGTTTGATGGCCGATATACCAGACTGAGCACGTCCACCCTGCTGGCACCAAGCCGGGTGAGTACCCTTGCAGCCTCATTGGCTGTCGATCCGGTGGTATATACATCTTCCACGATCAATACACGCTGGCCGGCCAATGACCTGGAATTTCGCCCAGGCTCAAGAGCATTATGCATTTGCCAAAAACGCTCCTTGAAGTTTTGGTGGCTTTGATGCTGATTGCGCCGCTTGGAAATGTCAAGCGAAACTGGAATTTTTAATGCATCACCCAGATAATGGGCGACGTCTGCAATTGGCTGAAAACCACGCCTGCGCCGGACTGATCGGGACGAGGCAATCAGACTACAGCGATCAATGCGCCCTTCCCAGTAACGCAAACCAGCTTGCAGTCGGGGTTGAAAATAATGATGCAAATGTCGATTGTGCTGGAATTT
>JAGRNA010000091.1 GCA_020441005.1 Leptospiraceae bacterium | reverse complement strand
AAAAAGCGCTGGCGTTGATGATCTACCGGGGGCGAGACAGGCAGATCGATTCCCATAGAGACTAGCTGACCGGGATGGGCGCCCCATAACAGTCGGCCAAAGCTTTGCTCCGCCTGTGTATTCCACAACAGGGTTTGCGCCCTTTGGGCAGCCAAACGAAAAATCGGCATCCAGGCCGGTGGTTCATCGTGCAGCGTGGGCACCAGCAGTGCTGTGCGGGGTGGTAGCTGCATCAACCCAAACCAGGTGGGGGCGTATAAATATGTCACAAATATAATTTTTTTATATTCCTGGTAGTGACTCTTGATAAAGGCCTGCAAGTCCGCAGAATAAGGCCCTTGCTGAATCAACCATTGCAATTGCATGGGCAAGTCAAATAGCGGCCAATGATGCAACTGCGGGTTGGGTATCCGCAGGTCGGGCTCGTCATACATGCACCGCCAGGCAAACAGCATTTGCTGATGCAGATCCTGCCACCAATCCGTATGTCCGGGCAGGTTGGCGAAGTGGCGCACCACAACACCCTCTCGCTCCATGGCGCCAGCCGGCAGATCCGGCTGCCAACCCGGAGCACGAATGGCCGTAGTCGTCAAAACTTCAACCTGATAGTGATCGCGCAGCAAGCAGGCATATTGCCATGCCAGGCTTTCCGAACCGCCCACCACATCGGGATGACAGCGTTGCACAACAATTGCTATCTTTTCAGACAAGCGTGCACTCTCCCAAGGAACTCTCGCTCCAATATTTCCGGACTAAAGCGGTTAGCATAATTGGACAAACCAGCTGTGAATAACTCTGTACGCAAATCACTGTTCTGAATCAATTCATGCATTGCCGCCGCATAGGCGTATGGATCGCAATCTGCTTTCATCCGGAGAGCCCCCGCAGCGGCAATAGCATTCATGGTAGTATCGGAGCGTAGCAGTACTGGCACTCCGAGAGCCTGGGCTTCTAAAATGGATCCACGGTAATAATTGTGCTCGGGGGCCAGCAGTACAATACGGCTGCCCGCATAGGCGCTTTTGCGGGATGCCAAATCAGCGCTGTGCAGGTGCAGGATTCGATCCTCTAAACCAAATTCCTTGATCCAGTGCTGCACCTGGGTCGCCCACTCATCCAGACCGCGCGGGACGGCAGCGCCAAGCAGCAGCTTTGCTGTGGGATCCAGGTCTTGATAATAAACCCGGAATGCCTGTAAAAGAAACTGCAAACCTTCGCCAGGAACCAGGGGCCCTGGTACCAGGCAATAATGCTCCTGGCTTGTCAGACGTTGAGACCAGATCGGGTCCGGTCTCAAGGTCAGCAATGCGGAGCAGTGATGCAAAGGCGCCAGGGTTTCGATTTGTTCTGCATGTAGTCCGGCCGCGATTAGTTGGCGGCTCATGTACGGCGTATCTACCAGCCAGTGCCAGCCGCTGACTCGAGATGCCTCCATCCAGTCAGACAGTGCGTCCGACGCTAAATCGCAAGTATCCGCATATACGGAGTTCCAGGGTCGGAATAGCGAACCGTCTGCCAGGCCGTGAAATCTGAGCAGCACAGGCGTATGGCATGCGGACAGGCAGGCCAGCAGTTGCCCCGCAGCCCAATCCAAATGGACAATCATTAAATCAAAAGCATGCGGATTATTTTCAAAAAGAGCGGCACACGACCGTCCCCCCTGAGCAGCGCTAGCGCTGTCACAATACAGAAAACAGGTAAAGCCACTGGCTTGCAACACGCGCTGCTGCAAGAGCGCATCCTGACTGACCTGCTCGTTCGGAATCAGGCTGGCGTCCACAATAGCGATTCGCATAGGATCTAATGATTTACTGCATCTGAATAATGTGCACCGGGCAAGACCGGGCCGCCTCCAGATTAGAGGCATAATCGGCACTGTCGATTTTTTTTACAAAAAAACGTTTCTTGCGGGCCGACATCACCAGAGTTGCCTTGCCATCCGTAGAACTCATGGTCCAGTGTTCAGGCGCGATCAAGGCACAACTGCCGCAGCCAATACAGTTTTCGCGCAGATGCGCAATCGTAAAACTGCCCGTTGTTGTTTGTCCGACGCTCATCGCTTGTGCTCATGCCCTCGAATCAGATACACCTTGTCATGCAGTCGGACCTTTGATGGCACTGGCACAGTAACCAGACTGCCTTTGGGAGCCTGGCGCAGATCCTGATCCTCGACGCTACGCAAATTCTGAATCGTAGTGCGCACCAGGCCGGTGGTGGGTCCGGTGATGATGATTTCCTGATCCAGTTCGAGCGGCATGGCATTCAGGCTGATCTGCATAATACCAGCCCGGGGGTAGTAGTGCAGGACCTGGCCGACAAATACCTTTTCGGTGCGGGCTTGATTATGCGGATTCTGACTCCAGCCCTGTTGCATGCCCAGATAATAGCCGTCGGATAATCCGCGGTTATAGACATTTTCCAGGCGATACCGCCAATCCTGAATTTTTTGCGCGGTATAAGTCTTTGTGCGCACAGCTTCCAGGCCCTCGCGGTAGCAGGCAATCACTTCGCTGACATATTCCGGTCCGCGACCACGACCCTCGATTTTGAAAACGCTGACACCGCTTGCAAGCAGCCGATCTAAAAAGTCGATTGTACAAATATCTTTGGGTGACATGATGTAATCATTATCAATTTCTAACTGCATTCCAGTTTCGGCATCGGTCACAATGTAGGATTTACGGCAATTCTGGATACAGGCCCCCCGATTTGCCGAAGCGTTGTCGGTGTACAAGCTCATACCACAGCGACCCGATACAGCAATGCACAGTGCGCCATGCGCGAACACCTCTATGCGGATCAAATGCCCGGAGGGGCCGCGAATATCTTCGGCAACAATGCCTTGATGAATACGGTCAATCATGGCAAGGGTCAATTCGCGCGCGAGCACCACCGTGTCGGCATAGCGCGACCAGAACCGCAGACTTTCCAGATTCGCCACAGATAACTGGGTAGAGATATGGACGGGTAGACCGATCATCGCCGCTGATTCAATGGTGGCCACATCGGCTGCAATCACAGCATGCACGCCAAATTCCTGAGCAGTTTTCAAAATCCGCTGCATCATGCGGATATCATGGGGATATAACAGCGAATTCAAAGCCAGATAACTGCGAACACCAGCTGTCTGACACTGTGCGGCAATCTGACCGAGATCATCCAGATCAAAATTACTGGCCGCCCGGGCCCGCATGTTCAACTGGGTCACTCCAAAATAGACCGCATCGCAGCCAGCCTGGATGGCGGCTGCCAGGCTTTCAAAGGAGCCGGCCGGGGCCAGTATTTCATGCTCCCGGGCCGGGATTTGTGTTTCGCCAATCATTTCAGGAATTAAAGCCGGTAATCATTGAATTCCAGCGCTAGAGACAAAAAAGTGAATCTGGCTCAAAAGTCCAGTCGCCAGGACTCAAGCTGGCCGGCCTTTTATTTTTTGATAAATGCTTTGCATAGCCTCATCGCTCGGCATTTCTGTCAGGGCCTGCTCCAGGAGTTCCAGCGCCTGCTCCCTGTTACCGCTGCGCACCGCTTGCAGGGCCGTCGCGATCCTGGGCCCGGCGTCCAGACGGCGCTGAATTTCTTCCGCTGGCAATCCTTCCAAAAATTCGTAAATACGAGTTCGTTCGCGGCGGCCGCGCAAGCGGATATCTCCCAGCGGTCGAAACTTGAAATAACGGGCTTCATCACCCAGTCGTTGCAACAGATCCTCGCTGAACAGCACATTGACCCGCGCCTGTTTGGTCAAATGCTCCAGACGCGCGGCCACATTGACAGCGTCAGAAATCACAGTACCTTCCAGTCGATTTTCCTCGCCAACCGCACCCAGGGTCAACTGGCCAAAGTGCAGCCCAATGCCGAAACGAATCGGCTCGGCACCGGCTTCCTTTTTTTCGGCATTGAACAGGGCCAGTTCCATTTGCATTTGACTGGCAGCCCGCAGGGCATCACGCGGGGACTGCGGAAAGAGCGCCATCACGGCATCACCGATGTACTTGTCGATGAAGCCGTGATTTTCACGGATAATGGGGCTAATCCGGCTCAGGTATTCATTTAGAAAACGAAAATTCTCTGCCGGGGTCATCTGCTCTGACAGGGAAGTAAAGCTGCGAATATCGCAAAACATGACTGTCATTGCGCGCTCCACAGCATCGCCCAAACTAACAGTCAGCACAGTTTCATGCCCCATCTGCTGCAAAAATTCACGTGGTACAAATCGTTCAATCGCCTTGTTCTGCACCTCCAGACTGTCCGCATGCGCCTTGATCACGCTGACCATCTCATTAAATCCCCGAGCAAGCTGCCCGACCTCATCGCTGCTCTTGATCGGCAGATGAACACTATAATCCCGCTGCGCCATGCGGGCCACGCCCTGCACCAGCGGCCGTAGACGGTACTTTAACAGCTGGGCAATCAGAATACCAAGCACAACGGCCAGCATACTACCCGCGACGATCATGGCAATGGCCACCTGTTGAAATTGGTGCAGTAGATTAGCCTCCCCGCGAATGTCATAATCCAGACCCAGCACTGCAATCACTCGACCGGCCCGGTTTTTGATTGGTATGGCAGCCGAGAGCCAGGTGCCCCAGTTATCGGTGTACCATTCACTGCCGGCGATGGCTTCCCCATCAAAAGCCTGCTTGAACTCTGCCAGGGGAGTGCGCCACAGGGTGCCAATCGGGTTACCGCTCTCGTCATCCGCAATAATGCCATCCTGATTTTCATCGATGCGCGCGTAGTCGGCGTCAGCCAAAAACATGGTTATCGTGTGATCCGTCGAATCCGGTATGGAGACCAGCAAATACGCGTAGCGCACCAGGGGCACATCATTGGAGTCTTCGGGCAGTTGCGGCAGTGTTCGCAGGGGATGGATACCACGGCGGCTGCCATCCTTGATTTGGCGCAGATTCTGGACCAGACTCTGAAAAGCAGTCGAGCGCATGATCTCCTCGGCATCCTCCTGGTTCAAGGCCGCCAGGGTATCTTCGGCGCCCAGATCCAGATCCGATTTGGAAAGCGGTGCTCGCTTGCGCAATACCCGGGAATGTAACTCTATAATGGCGGCCCGCTCATCTGGACCAAAGAGCCAGGCGCCGGTGCGACCAATGTCCAGCAAGCGGCCGCCCATTTGCTTGATTACGAAATTGCGAGTGCTATAATAATAAAACGCGCTGGAAGAACCGCTGATCAAAAGGGTCAGTCCGAACACAGCCAAACCAATTCTGGCACCCAGGCTAAAGCTTGTAAGTCGTTTCATAGCCAATGGCAGAATTGACAGGGCGATTCCATCCCTTGTCAATCGAAATAAAAACCACCGATTGCAGTCGGCCATTATTTTAATTTGCGGATCGCATGGTTAAAACGGTCGCTGATGTAGATCGCATTGCCATCGCACGTCACCCCGGACAACAAATGGAAATAGCTGGACAGGAGGTTTTTCGAGCACTGGTTCATCCCCGCACTGCGCTGATCCAGATACGGCCAGCGGCCGGGTAGCCTTCCATAGTGAGGCCAGGGCGATGGGGATCCAGTCCTTCAGCCAGGCCGGGCAGATCGCCCCAGTGGGTCCGCGTCTGTTCCGGAATGCAATCCACCGGACTGATCCATTCATGAACCTGGATCCGGCCAAAGCCGCTGCGGGTCAGCCAGTTGATTAACACCTGTTGATCCGGCACCTGCCAGACGCCGCGCATACCCAGATAACGCCCACGTGGCACCAAAGCCAGAGCAGACTGATCATCGTCTGTTGGCGGCAGGCACAGTCCCTCAAGAATCAACCGGCCCCCTTTACGCAAGGAGGCATGTAGACTGCGCAGTAAATGCAGCGGATCAGTCAGATGATAATACAATCCCATACAAATATGCAGGTCAAAATACAGCGGAAAATGGCGGAGCGCCTGATATCCAGCCGGTAGAAACTCGACTGACCACAATTGTGCAAGCGCCTGAAGCAAACGAAAGGCCTGGTAAAACTCAAGTGTGGGATCCAAACCAATCAAGCGCTGGGGAGCCAGGTCGGACAAGGCAAACAGGAAGTAGCCATTATTTGCTCCAATATCGCAAACCCGCAGACCTTGCAAACAGTTGCTCCCGGTCGGCGTTTCGGATTCTGAAAACAGCTCGCTCAGGATGCGTCGGAGTCGCCGAAACTTGACATCGCTGCGCCAATTGGCCTGGATTGCCAGATGATCGATCTGAAACGGTCCCTTGCGCCAGGGACGTAGAGTCTGGAAGGCCTGATGCAGGTAGTGCCGGGCATCCTTGGACAGTCCGGCAAGCGGTGTGCTTACTGTACGGTTATCCAGTCTGGTTGGTATGTGTATGACGCCATTTTGAATAAACCAGGATCGACCGGCCAATTCCCGGCAGGCTGCCAATGCCTGGCTGAATTGATCTGAATCAAGTCTCATGAATTCAAAGCATACGGTGGCCGGTCAAACGGGAGTATTCATGCAAGGCGAAACGGTCCGTCATACCGGAGATGTAATCGGCAATCACCCGCTCTAGTCCAAAGGCAGCGATCCGGATTTGAAAATGTGAGGGCATCAAGGCCGGCAGGCTGGCATACTCGCCAAACAAGGTTTCTATGATCCTGGCGCCGCGCCGGGACATTTGCATTACTGCGGGAAAACGATAGAGTCGCTGGTACAAGAAGTCTTGCATGACTCGAATACGCTCGCCCATGAGCGACGTGTAACCTACGGGATAATCACTTTTCTTTAGCGCTTTTAGATCGGCCTGGTTTTGAATCGCCAGATTTCGCAGGTTTTGGCTGGAGGTGTCCTGTAAATCCCGAATACAGTGATCCATCAAGTAGCGAATCACGCTGCGAATCTGCACTTGCGAGCGCACTTTTTGAAAGGTGTGCGGATTCTGCTCCAGCACATCCTGCCAGGCAGTCCGCCAAAAGTCCAGTCCGCGCAAATCGTCCAGATTTAAAATGCGGGCATCTAATCCATCCTCCAGATCATGATGCACATAGGCAATGCGGTCACATTGATCGACCAGGGCCGCCTCCAGTCCCGGTTGTTCTTGTGAGCGCTGCTGACAGATCGGCCGTAAATCCGGATCGCATTCATAGACCTGGGCATGCTTCATCATGCCCTTTAATGTCGAGCGAGTCAGATTCAAACCGTGAAACTCCAAATACCTGGTTTCCAGGCTGCTGACAATCCGCAGGCTTTGGCGATTATGCTCAAAACCGCCATGATCGCGCATCAAATGGTTGAGCGCTTCCTGTCCGGCATGACCAAAGGGTGTGTGACCCAGGTCATGAGCCAGGGCCAGGGCCTCGGCATAGTCGGCATTCAGATTCAGGGCCTGAGCCGCGGAGCGGGCGACCTGCGCGACCTCGAGCGAGTGCGTCAAACGGGTGCGATAGTTATCACCAGCCGAATTCATGAAAACCTGGGTTTTATACCCCAGACGGCGAAAGGCTTTCGAGTGAATGATGCGGTCGCGATCCCTTTGAAAGCAGGTGCGATGCTCATGCGGCTGTTGATGATACAGGCGACCGCCGGAATCTTTATGCAGCATGGCCCAGGGGGCCATGGTCTCATCCAGACGTTTTTCAATCAGATTCAACGGAATTACTGTAATAACAGGCCGATACGCGACCAGCGTACATCCATGCGCGGGATTTCATTCGAGAGAAAATTGACGAGCCAGGCCAAAAGACCGTAGTCTCCATTTTCTCCGACCAGGTGACAATAACGCGCCTGATCAGCATAGCTGAAATCCGGCAAATCAAAGCCAATGCTGCCGTCCCGCTGATCGTAGGGAATATTGCCGGCGTATGTTTCGCAAATTTTCTGGTACCAGTTGATGCTGAAATAGGTGACCAATGCCTTGCCCCGAAACATGGATCGTTCAATGTAGCCGACAAAGCGCGAATCTTGCGAATTGTCGCGATTGTCGCCCATGACCAGATAATGATCGGCTGGAATTTGGCAACCTGTGCTTTGCATCTGCTCGGCCGTGCAGTCCGGTCCCAGTAATTTCTGAAAACCAGGATCGGTCGGGGTCTCCAAAAACAGGTGCCGGGTACCGCCGATGACCTCCTCAAACAAAACTGGCAGAGGATGATAAATATTGATGGCCGCCGGAATCAGGTCGGGATGCAATACCCCACCGACTTCATCAGCATCAATCAAAATCTGGCGCGCCTCGGCAGCCGGAATTTCGCGCGGACCGAAATTGATCCATTCACCGGAACCGGCAGCACGATACTCAAAGATTGTTACCGTGGGCGGTTCATACAACGAAGCCCCCTCTTCCGGACAGC
Source organism: Leptospiraceae bacterium (assembly GCA_020441005.1). Classification (GTDB taxonomy): domain Bacteria; phylum Spirochaetota; class Leptospiria; order Leptospirales; family Leptonemataceae; genus JAGRNA01. The sequence goes on along the minus strand of JAGRNA010000091.1, from coordinate 32,839 downwards.
GATAATCGCGTTTGTCGGGCGGCAGCGGGGCGGGGACATTACCATCGGGCCGAGTCGATCGGGAACGCAGTGTCCGGGACAAATCACAAGCCGAAATCTGGCGGATGCGAAATACGTCGCCTGGCAATCCGATCAGGCGCTTGACCCAGTTCTTGCCTTCCTCATTGGGGGGTTGAAAGGTAACAATGTCGCCGCGTTCGGGATTGTCGTAGTTGGCAATGCCGGCCCCCAGAAAGGGAAATAACAGCGAATAACGCATTTTGTTCACAAACAGATAATCGCCGATCTTGAGGGTCGGCACCATGGATGCGCTGGGAATATTGTTCGCGTCCAGAATGACATTCTTGAACGTCAGAACCAGGCCGACCAACACTAGCAGTGAAAACAGGCTGCGAACAAATGAAAGGCCGCTTTCGGCCGCCGGGGCCGCTGCTTGGGCGGCATCGAGTGGACTGTTTGGCTGTTGACTGACCGGCTTTTTATTACTCTTACTCACTCTAAGGGGCAATCTGCGATCAGGGGGGTTTGGGTAAACAAAAAACCGGCACCAGGGAGCGCCGGTTTTCCTATTTGCCGATGGACGGCCGGTTGAGGTTTACGATCTGACCAATCTGGCAATGCTAGCCGATGCGGTTAGACGGTGCCGATAAAGCTTTGGCTAATTGATTCTGCAATTTCATCCAGCATTTCAGCGTTGGGTTGATCATAATCGCCCCGTGCGAGTCGAGCCCGAACCTCTGCCAGTTTTTCCTGACGCGAGGGTTCTTCTGTGGACTGGACCAGTTTGATGGTTTGCGCCAAATCGGCAGCTTGCGCCGCCTCGGCGGATATTTCTACATTATCTGTCCGAACCAGGCTTTCCTTTTTGACTACCGGTTCTGACTTGCGGGTATTAAAATTGGGGTTAATTCCACCTATTTTATCGATCATCATCGTCCTGTACCTCACCTACAGTATCGGTCGTTTTACACAAACGCATAAACTTTTTTTCTGGCCGAGGGTCATTTTTTCGGCCCGGCTATGATAGTAAATTCGCCTTTTTTTCGTAGATGCATTAATTTTTCTGCTAATGCGTCTTCTGTGATTTCTGCCGGGATGAAAATGCGCTCCTCAAAGACCTTCGTCAATTCCCTGAAGACAGTTACATCACGTCCCGCAAGGCTTTGATGGAGTTCCAGCAAGCTCTTTTCGATTCTGTGCACTGATTCGTAAAAAACCAGGATACCGTTCAATTCCTGAGCTACCGCCAACAGAGACTGCCTTTGTCCGGCCTTGCGCGGCAGAAAACCGTAGAAATGCAATGGACTACCGCTATAACCGGAGATACTAACGGCTGTTGTGACTGCACTAGGCCCGGGCAAGGCCACGATCGGCACAGCCGGCAGCCTTTCCAGGAGCGTCCGGACCAACTCATAGCCCGGATCGCTAATGCCAGGAGTGCCGGCATCGGTTAAAAAGGCAATTTTTTCGCCCTGCTCCAGGGATCGCATAGCGCGATCAATATCGGATCGTAATTGATGAATCCGAAAAGACAAACGCCGGGTTTGAATGCCATATTGCTGTAGCAGAATGGCAGATTTGCGGGTATCTTCACACAAGACCAGATCCACACAGGATAGTATCTGCAGGGCCCGCACAGTGATATCCGCCAGATTGCCAATCGGTCCGGCAATCATAAACAGGGCCGCACCCTCCGGCAGTTGATCAGTCAATGGCGGAATCAGGAACCCGGATTGCATGGAGTCCCTACCGGACAGGAGGCACTGCTCGTTGCAGCGCATGCAGCAACCTGGGGACTGGCATTTGATTCCAGACCATTGTAGACCACCGCAGTTAATCGAAAATAGTAGATTTCACAGTACTGGAACGCTATGGGCGACGGAGCTGGTTTATAATTATCAATCCGACGGGTAATCAAGGCCGACGACAAGGTGCTGACCTCGTTGTTTTTATGGGAGAAGCTGGGTGCAACGCCCGTCACCAGCCAGGGCTCACCGCTAATGCCTACATAACCACCATTCGAGGCGACTGTGGATGAGCTAATGTACAGGTTATATCCAATGAAGTTTTCTTCCCGGTTGGTGACGTAGTATTTCACATCAAACTCGTAGCGCAATGGATTCGCTATTTCCGGAGCCGATACCGGGGCAATGGCAACGATGGCGGGTACAGAGACCGGCGATATGATCGAGTACAGCGGATAAACCGGCTCATTCGTGTTCGTGCCGCAACTGGCCGGAAACGCCAGTCCAACGCACACAAGACTGAAAAGAGTCCGATAGACGGCGCCGGCAAACTGCAGCTGTAGGCGTGCCAAATGCATGAGATCCCCAGTTATGGCTCAAAACCTGGTCTGTCAAGCCTGTTCAGCTTTCAACGGAACCAGTCAGTACCTGGCTCTACAGCTGAAACAGGCCAAATCGGACTAGTTTAAGTTGCCGCCGATCCCAAAGGCGCAGCTGCAAAATGAAATCCGATGCCTCTTTTGAAACTTGACGCAGCAAATCTGCGGCTCGCTGACTTGAATTCACGGAGTTCCGAGCAGATTCAGAGTAACCAGACCACTCCGGTGCCTGCTCCTGAAAATAATCTGGCTGGCCAGCCGCCCGCCAGCGTTTCATCTCCAGACGCACCAGAAAAACAAACAGCCAGCAGATTGAAGGCCCATAGGTATACGACAGAATACGCATTTGCTCCCAATCTGCCAGATCTGGCTGGAAATCGAGGCGTACGTAGCCCGCCCCGGATTGCTGATACAGCTTGCGCGGTCCGCTATAATGCGGCTCAAGGGCATAGTAATCAAGGTTACAACCATAGGTGCTTAGCAGGTGCCCAAAAAATTTTTTTAATCCCCGGTGCTGTTGGCAGCGCACACGCACATAAGCTAATAATTCAGCGGGTATCAGCAGGCTGCATGTGACGCGCGGCTGGCTTTGTTTGACCTGCTGCACCTGATGCGCTGTCATATGCCGCCTGTGCCGTTTATCGGTGCTGATGAGGTTGCGACCCGGATTGCCGTTGTCTTCTGTTTGCAGAAAAGAGCTATCGCGATTCATACCCGAATAAGGTCTTTGAATTGCGATTTGTTGCGTCTAAAAATCGAAAAAATACACCACACAACCGGTCAGGTATGTTGCAGTAATCGCCTGAACAAGCATGTGTTTTTTATGAAAGAAGGCGTTTTTTGTTTGACCGGCAAGTGATTTCAGTCACACTGATTATCCGATCTGAGAGCGGCGACATGCAAAACTCATCAAACTTCAAAAACCAAACCATTGGTCCAGAGTTCCGCCTGAGGCGCTCTGCGGCCCGCGGCATACTTGCCATCCTGATTGCACTTTTTGCCTGCGCCCTTGCGGCTCAGGAAACGGAATCTGTAGAAACTGCCGATCAAGATGCGCAGGGAACCTATCTGGATCGGCACATCGCCTTCAAAGAGGCGCCTAAACTACAGGATCTGACCATCAAAGATATTCAAAAGTTGAAAATATTAATCGCCAACTTTGGCAGCAAGGTGGAAGGGGCCGAGGCCGATTTTGAAAAAATCAAAACCGGATACAAGGAGGCGCAAAAGCTGTGGTACAAGCGACATTTCATCGAATCACGCAATATGCATGTCGAAAACCGCAAGTTGATCCATGATTTATTTGAAAAATTTGCAAAACTCTACGATAGTCAAAGCAGCGAGTTGCTGGGCAAATGCTCTGAAATGATTGCCAATCTTGAGTTTTCGCAATCCATCGAACCCGGCAAAGAGATTGATCATAATACCTTGATTCAACAAAACTCCTATAAGCTACAAATTGCCTTTCAACAAAACCATCGGGCTATTGCATATGTCCAGCAGCATGATTTTGACAATGCCATCCATCACTTTCGTCTGGCCAAATTGTTCTCTATTGAGGTTCTGAAGGGTCTCGAACAAGATACTAGTAAACGCGACGAGATGGAAAAAACCTATGCAGCGGATGTCCAGGATGCGCGTGGTTTTATTGTCCGCAACACGGCTGCCAAGTAAAGCTTTCTGACTTTGCTGACTGACAAGCAATTGCATTTTCAGTTCCCGACAAGGCACAAGCCCGGTAAAAACGGAACTTCCGCCGGTTATCGCCTGCCGGGTTGGCTCCTTGTATTGACTTGCCTGGCCATCGCTACGGCTTGCCGGCAAGGCGTAGTCCATACCGTAGTCATAGACCCCGGTCATGGCGGCGTACAAAAATCAACGCCGGATGATAAATGGGATCCCATTCAAAAACGCTATCTCGGCTCTTATCTAAGCGGAATGAGTACGGAAGTCAATGGGAAGCGGGTCTATGAACACATTGAAGTCCTTAAATTAGCTCGTCGACTGCACGTTTGGCTGGAATTAACCCATACAGATCAGGGCTGGCGGGAATTCCTTGCCTTGCTAAAAAAATTCTCGGACCAAAAAAGCTTTCAGCGCATCTACTTTGATTCCTCGCTGACCCGGACAGACAGTTGGCTGGACCACGAACTGGATGCCGATGATCCCGATGTCAATGCCCCCTATCGACTCTATGATTATCCGGATAGCAAATCGGGCCAAATGCAACCCGGGCGCATATCGCGCATCAACCAGCTAGAACCCGAATTGATTGTCTCTTTGCACAATAACCCGGCCGGCAGCGGTCATTCCGGGGGCATGGCCGCCGTATTAGCGCCGGCCTGGGGCACCTTTGCGCTGATTCGCAAAATTGACGAAGGACAGGAACCAGAAATACGTTTCCTGCGCACGCCCTGGGCCCAAACATGGTTAATCACTGATCCTGGCTGGAGTGTATTTCAAGCAGCACGAGCCGATACCTGGGTTTATTTTCATGGATATCGCACCACGGCAGATGGCAGCCCTGACCGTTCCAAAAACAGAGGCATTCGGCAAAATATGGTCCAGTGGTCCTATGCTGACAAGCCCGGTTGGGAAGCAAAATACAATCCTGATCAGCGAGGCCCATACGCGATCCGCCATGCAGACTTCCAGGCCAGTGGACCGTTTTTTGATCGGGAGCGATCCCGCTTTGAGAGCTGGCGGCGCAGCGGCGGCCCACTGGGCTACGGTGGAGACAATCACTATGCCAGCGACGAACTGATGCGATTTGCCCAATATGGCTTTCGCACGCTGGCGAAAGAGCTGCGGACCGACGGTGCCATCGGGCCAATCAATCCGCCCTATACCAGTACGTATAGTCTGCCCACATTTAGCAATGCCATTGTGGCCTATCTGGAAATTGCATATTTAAACCGCAAGCGTGATCGTCAACTGATGACTGCATACCGGGAAGAGTTAGCCCAGTCGTTGGCTGTTGGCATATACTCGCTTTTTGCCGGACTGGAATTGAAGCCCCGGGCCTGGCCATTTGTGCCGGATGGTTCCGCCATCAACTTCGAGAAGTACGGTCGCTATTTTCGTGATGTCAGCGAGTAAGTAGAGTCCGCTTGCTTACCTGGCCTCACAAGATTGCATGATTGCATTTTGCAGCCGTCCAGCCCGGCTCAAGAGGACTTTTGACCGGCATTGGGCCGCTGACGGGCACTGATCCGGCTGTGGTAAATGGGCCAAAACAAAAGCGATTTCCGCCGGATTGAGATCCTCGGCCTGTTTGCCCCAAAAACGAAAACTAGCGCTCTGTATACCATATGTACCAGCACCTAGATAGGCTGTGTTCAGATATAAATACAATATGCCTTTTTTAGAAAAGCGCCGCTCTAAATATTGAGCCAGACGCAACTCCATCAGTTTGCGCCCTATACTACGCCTGGGACTTAAAAAAAGACTGCGGGCCAGTTGTTGCGTAATCGTGGATGCCCCGCGTAAAGGCCGATCATGCCACAACCAATTCATGAAAGCGATCCGGATTTCACGGCTATTGAAACCGGCATGTGAATAAAATTTACGATCTTCCTGAAAAACAGGTCCGCTCTGCCATGCGCACCAATTACGTTTTTCGACCACAGACCCTGAACAAGTATCCCCATGCTGCCTGGCCGCCTCAATCTTGAAAGCTGCGAACACTGGCAGCATGGATTCCGTGCACGTCCATCGCTTGTACAAAGGGCTGTGCAAGGTCCTGCTTGCGCTTTGCAAGGTAAACCGCAGGCCATTTTTTTCCTGAATCAGACTTAATGTGCCCGGCTGCCGTCCAAGCAGCCGCAGTGCAAAATGTGCTTGCCACAAGGATTGTGAATAATTAAATAGTATGATACCTGCATAAAATCCGGCCCAGACGCTGATTATTGCAATGGTCCTCCGCTTCCCTGGCGAGGCCTGGAAGGTTTGCATGCACCAACGAAAAATTGCCCTACACAGATTCAAAAACACAAGATGAATATTCAATCACCGGATCTAATTGCACGTATCAAGGGAATTTGGGATCACTTTGACCTGCAACTCAATTTACCTTTAATTGATATTCAGCATGTTTGGTTAATCGCTTTGATTGTCGAGCTAGAACAGGCTCAGGAGAATGAAATTTCCCCTGAACCTGGTCGTACAGACCTGGCGGCAACGCCATTCGGGCATGCCTTGCAGGAGGCTCTTGATTATACCATCGCGCACTTTGCCGCCGAGGAAGAATTGTTACAAGAAATGCAATTCAGTGATTTCTCGATGCATCAAAAAGGTCATAAAAGATTCATCAAAGAGCTAAAGGCCCGGTCAGAGGATTACGCCCTTGGTGAAGTCAGCAGTAATCAAAAACTGCTCCAAACATTGAAACAATGGCTCTACCGTCATGTTGCAATTGACGACAGAAAATTTATTACCGAATTTAAAGGCAGTCATCCGGACTTCAAAACCCGCTGCCAGAACCTCTTGCACAAAAGTCCTTCTGTAATCAGCGAGAAACAGCGCCAACTCTATCGGGCCGTTGTTCACGACCGCGGTGGCGCTCAGGAAAACTCATTACGGGGTGAAGTATTAGACACAATAGCCAGCCTGTGGCAGCAATACAATCTCAGTGTGGGCATTCCCGTCATTGATATGCAGCATTTATGGTTGCTGCGCATTCTGGTGGAGTTAAATCACAGCTTGCACATGGATTTTAAAACCCGACGCAATCAGTTTAACGCCGCCTTGGCCGATGCCATCGAATACATCAAGGAACACTTCGCCACTGAAGAACGAATCATGCAGCATTTTGATTATTCCGGGCAAGATCAGCATCACAGGCAGCATCGCAATTTTGTGAATTCAATTGTAAAGAGAAATCAACAGTATAAGGATGGTGATGAAATGGCCATTGCGGGCTTGTTATCCGATCTGAAAGACTGGCTCTTGTCACATATCGCTATAGAAGACAAAAAACTCAGTCAGCTCGCGCAGGGTAATCCGGCTGAAATTATCAGCTTTTCAAGGCAACTCATTGCAGACAAGGAGCTGATATTGAAACAAGGTCACCTGAATCTTTATAAATCGATTATCCAGGACCCGCAGAGCAAAGCCAGGCCATAAGGACTTCTGCCGCAGAGATTAGCGGATCGGCGCCATTCACAACCCGGTCTGGATCTATTCGAAAAATGGCTTGCCGCACTGCCACTGAGCCTGATTCTGAACGCCTGAAAACGACTGCGCCGGGAACACGGCGCAAAATCAATCCAGGAAATATATGAGTAAAATCGCAAAAAAAGAAATCAAAAGCTCTAACTACAACGATAGCGGGTTGAGACTTGCCCGACAGTTGCTTGGTATCGAGCATCTACATTTTGGTTACTTTGACCGCAAGACGAAAATTTCCCTTGGCAACTTGCCAGCGGCCCAAAAGGCCTATGTGCAGAAAATACTCTCATATATTCCCGCCAAAGTAAACAATATATTTGATGTTGGCTGTGGCACCGGAGAAATTGCCCGCCAGCTGGTACAGTCAGGCTACCAGGTGCACTGTGTTGCGCCGGACCCCTATCTAACGAATTTGGCTACTGAAAAAACCAAAGGCAAGGCAACTGTATTCACAGACCTGTACGAGAATATTGGCAGCGAGCAACTTGACAACCAGTCACAAGACTTGATTTTAATGTCTGAATCCTGTCAGTACATTGATCAGGTTGCAGGCTGGCAGCAAAACCAGCGCTTATTGCGCAAGAAAGGTTATGTGCTCATTGCGGACTTTTTTAAACACCGACCCATCGATGCTCCCAACCTGAGTAAATCAGGCCATTTGATCGATGGTTTTATCGAAATTGCAGAACAGCATGGCTTTACGCTGAAGAAAAAAATCGATATCACAAAAGAGACCGTACCAACGATGGATCTATACCAGGGAATTTTGAACAAATATGTCTTCCCGGTGCTGGAAGGGATAGCCGAGGTCATGGGACGTCGCTACCCTTTGATTTGGAAATTGCTCCGAGCGCTATTCGGAAAAAAAGCGAATAAAATACGGGATCGTTATCAAAATCAGGGTTCGGATGTATTTGTTAAATATAAAGGTTATTATATTTTACTTTTCCAAAAAAACTAGGCAATGCAACAGTCTTTTCACCATAATTCGCAAGACTACCTGATACACCTGGAAGGAGACCAGGGCGGGCTTGTTGTACAAGCGTGTCGGCAATCCAGGCCCATTGACAGCGCTGCAGCATCGGACAGCGAAAACAATCCGCGTTTGCCCATCCGACTGGAAACGATCGGTGCGCATACTTTTAGCGCCCGCCGCAGCAATGGAGAACAAGTGTCCGGTTTCTGGTATCAGCAAGATAGCCGCTGGTGGATACAAATCCAGGGCGTCCGCTATGAGTTTCAGCATTGCGCGGGACGAATGCCAGAATCAGAACAGCAGCACGGACTGTACAAAAGTCCGATGCCCGGCAAGATTCTGGAAATCAAGATCAAGGCCGGTGATTCTGTCCGCAAGGGGGAGACCCTGCTCGTGCTGGAAGCGATGAAGATGGAGAATTTAATCCAGGCAAGCGCTGATGGGGTCGTTAAAGAAATTTTCTGCCAGGAATCGTCGATCGTTGCTGCCGATCAAGTCCTTTTAGAAGTCGAGAACAACTGAATTCAGTGCCTGAGCGGCGCGCCTGATCGCTCAGGAGTTGCCCTGTAGTTCTTTTAGCATGGCTTGACGGCGCTCATACTTTTCCCTGGCAGTCAGGGTATTCCATTCTCTTTTAATGGACTTGGCGTTGCTGCCTTTGGCCAACGCATACTTGTTGATCAATTTGGCAGTTTTCTCGTTCATCAGGTGGACATAAATTCAAAGCGGCGATTTTCGTCAATCCATTTAGCGCAGGCACCTCTTTTTCACTTTGCAGTCGTCCCAAAACCATCCATGGTATTTGGGACGCAGAACGCAATTTGAAAGCAAAGCTCCCAAATTGCTCACACCTGGCTCAATTTCGATCGCATTTTCGCCGATAGCAACACGTCCTGTGTTGCAAGAGGCCGTTTGGGGACAGCCCCTTTGTAAGGTTGTAGACCCAAGGCCCAGCCGAACTGATTGAATCCGTGTTGAAGGGTCGTTCCAAACCGGTGATGAAACTCAATTCGTCAATTCAAACCCTCCGGTTTCGCCCTTTGTCTGGTTGGACAAGCTGCCCGACTGTAGCCCTGAATCTCTTGACTGACAGCACTTCCCCGAATTACACCCGGTGATGGTAACAGTCTACCTGTCGTCTGGCAAGACCAGGAGACGCGCGCCTGCACGGCGAACGATTGTACTTGTAAATGAAGAAAACGCTCCCCGGCAGCCATTGAAAATGCCGAGGAGCGACCAGAGACCAGAACCTTATGCTAGTCGATATGCCTTTTTATTCTTTGCAGATGGTCGGCCACCATGGTGTTAAACTCCTTTTTTTGCTCCGGATTCAGGATGCCATAGAATTCCACCAGATAATCAGGACCATGCGCCATAAGCTTGTTTTGCCGCTGTTGGTGTTGTCGGATTTTTTCAGCAACTTTGCTCATTTCCACATTCGGGCTGCCAAAGTCGGCTTCTAACTGACCCAACAACTCGAGATGGCCTTTGCGACCTTGTTGCATATCGCTCTCGACCCGGGCCCGTATGGCCTGGTATTGCCCCTGCTGAGCGGTCGTCAAATCCAGATCATCAGCCATGTGATCCATCACTTTTAACACAAAAACACCTGGGCCGTGCGGATGGGGATGGCAAGCGGCCAGACTGAGCAGCCCCAGAATTCCAATTGCCATCAGCGCTACAGATGTTTTTCTCACCAGGTTGGTATTGCTATTTGAGATCATAAAATCTCCTCCACTACTTGTTAGTTCCAACACTATAGCAAAAAAAAGAAAAACAGTTGTGATGTAAATGCTGTCCTATGTAAACTTTGATTACTTCCGTTTACATTTATTTACATTTCCAACAGATCAAAAGGAGATTAAAGAATGGAGCTACAAATACTGATCATTGATGATGATCAAAAGTTACAAGACCTGCTCCAGGAATATTTCCACGCTTTTCACTGGCGGTGTCAGGCGCATCTATCCGGCAGCGGCGTCAGCGAAATGATCACAGAAGCAAAGCCGGATATTATCCTTTTAGACATGATGTTACCTCACAAAGACGGCCTGGAAGTCCTGCGTGAAATTCGGGCCATATCGCAAATTCCGATTATCATGCTGACCGCTCGCGGGGAAGCCAGCGACAAAATCGCCGGACTGGAAAGCGGCGCCGATGATTATCTGACCAAACCCTTTGAAGCGCGCGAGCTCTATGCCCGCATCAAGGCCATTCACCGCCGACTGCAACCTGGTCCAAAGCTCCCCCCCGACGACATTCCGCTGGCAGCGCTGGAATTTCAGGGCCTCAGCCTCGTTCGCTCCAGTCGCTGCGTCACCAGTCAGGGGCAGTCGATTGCTCTGAACGACAGCGCGTATCGATTATTGGAGGTTTTTATGAGTCAGCCCCAGGTAGTCCTCGATCGCGATCATATCATGAACTTGACCCATGGCCGCGACTTTATCGGCTATGAGCGCAGCATCGATGTTCAAATTTCCAGGTTAAGAACGATTCTAAAAGAGCTCAGCGGTCACGAGGCCGCGATTCGCACGGTTTGGGGCGAAGGCTATATGCTCTGCGCCCGTTCGGATCTGAAATAGAGTTCGTATGCCTGCTCCCTTGCAATATTCGAAAGGTAAAGATGAAACCCGGCAAATTATATACTAAATTATTTATATTGTTCTTGCTGGTTTTGATTGCCAGTCAGCTGCTGGTTATTTTTTTGCATCGTTCCGTCAGTAGTCAACAATGGCACTCACACCTGCCGCGCCACATCAACGGCCAAATTCGCTTGTTGCAGGATTGGCTGCCTCTGCAGATCCAGGCGAGCCAACTACAACGATTGAATGCCGAGCAGGCCCGTATCCTGGCCCACAAGGTGGTCAGCATTTATGAGAGTCAGTGCTGGATTTATTCGGGCGACGCCGTCCTGGCCTACGCCGAATACGCCGCCAATGCCAGGTTGTCAGCCAAAGCAACTCCCCCGCTTGATCCCATCACAGCCGCCTGGCACACTCAGGCCGGCTACCGTTTTCGTTTTCGACCGGATCAGGGCTTGCGAATCGATTTTCCGCTTACAATGGTGCAAAGCCCGACGCGCATCCGCCTGCATGTGTTTAAAGGACCACAAAGCGGCTATGAAATCCTGGTCAGCCTGGCCGGAGTCCTGCTCGCTTTTTTGATTCTGTTGTGGCCGTTTCACTATTTGTTTAATAAGCCGGTTCAGGCCCTGGCACTGGCCAGTCAACGGATGGCGCAGGGGGATCTGGAAATTCGGGTGCAAACCGGCGCCCAGGATGAGTTAGGCCAGCTCTGTCGCCAATTCAATGTGATGGCCGATCGAATCCAGGCTTTGATTGAAAACACCCGCAATATGACGGCGCGTTTTTCCCATGAAATACGCAGCCCGCTGTCCCGGATTCAGCTGGGTCTGGAACTACTGGAACGCAATCATCAGCAGAAGGATGCGCGACACCTGAATGCTATGCGGCAGGAGATTGAACTATTAAACACCATCATTGGCCATACGCTTGATTTGGCCAAGGCCAGAGCCGGCCTGATCCAGAACGAAAAACGGCCCCTCGCCGTCGGGGAATGGTTGCAGAGCGAACTGGATGTGTATCGCCGGCAATACCGGGACCGGCAGCTCTCTATTCATTTTCAGGCGCAAAATTGTCTTTTACCAGCAGAGCCCTGGCCGTGGACCATGCAAGCCTTGCAAGCTTTACTGGACAATGCATTCAAATACACACAGTGCGGCGGGGATATCCGGATCGACTTGACCCGGGAGCAGCTCACAATCAACAACACCATTCCGCAAGCCCTCGATCTGTCAGCCGATGAACTGACACAAGCCTTCATCAGGGGCAGTCAACAACATGAATTTGATGGCACCGGACTGGGACTGGCTCTGGCCAAAGAAATCTTGCAAGAAGCCGGCCATAAATTCCTGATAGTATTATCCGAAACGAGCTTTGCCTGCCGCATTCAGTTCAGCGTCCCCAATGGGCCAAACGCTCCCACAGACTGACCCGGCCGCCGTCATTATCGGGACGGGTTTATTGGCAGGCAGCCGGTTTACGTGCGCTCGATACCAAAATTCCCGGCACAGGGGTTCTTGACACGCATCGGCCAGTCCCTAAACCAGGAGCAACGGGCTTGCTGCGAGCGCATCCGGAATCATGAAACACAGTTATCAACGCTGGCTGATTCGGGCCTCCATCATCAACATCATGGCGGGGATACTGTTAGGCCTCTATCTGTACGCATGGCCGTATTGGCCCGCCCCCCGCCTGGCGCCCTATGCGGTTGTGCGCACTGTCCATGTGCACTTGATTCTTTTAGGCGGCGTGATTCAGATGATCATGGGGGTGGCCCTATGGATGTTTCCACGCATGAAAAAGTCGCCCCATTATACCGCACCGACCCAGGGGACGCTGCTATTTGTACTGTTTAACAGCGGCATCCTGCTGCGCAGTTCCGGCGAATTGATGGGCCAAAGCAACAGCTGGTATTTCGTGGCCCTGGCCGGGGTGATCCTGCAAATTCTGGCATTCGCCTTTTTTGGAGTTTTGATTTACAGCCGCATCCGCCAGCCTTGAGATTCAGCAACTGATCGAAACTCCACCCGCATCCCGAAAAGCCTGCAAATGATTTGACAGCCTGGCTAGCGCTCATAAACCGGAAGGCTATGTCTTTTGATCCAGCTCGCGCACTATTGCTGCAAACACGCCTTGAATCCGAGATTTTAATTCTGGATGGCGCTATGGGGACCATGATCCAGAAGCGCAAACCGGATGAAGCCGCCTATCGGGGCGAGCTGCTCCGCGATCACGAGAGCGAATTAAAAGGCAATAACGACATTCTGGTTTTAACCAGCCCGGATATGATTCGTGAAATACATGCTGAATTTCTGGATGCCGGCGCTGACATTATCGAAACCAACACATTCAGCGCCAATTTTATTTCCCAGGCAGACTATAATTGCACCCATTTGGTCCACGAAATCAATTTGGCCGCGGCCCAACTGGCCCGCTCGGTCGCGGCCGAATTCACTCATAAGCAACCAGACAAACCGCGCTTCGTGGCCGGATCCATGGGCCCCACCACCAAACTACTCTCTATGTCACCCGATGTCAATGACCCGGGATTTCGGGCTGCCACATTCAAGGAGCTGCAAGCAGCTTTTAAAGAACAAGCCGAAGCGCTCATCGAAGGGGGTGCGGATCTGCTCTTGATTGAGACCATCACCGATACGCTGAACTGCAAGGCAGCCTTGCATGCCATTGAGGAAATCCGTGCCCAAACAGGCATCGAGATTCCGATTATGATTTCGGGAACAATTGTGGATCAGAGCGGTCGGATTCTGTCCGGGCAAACTCCGGAGGCCTTCTGGATTTCCGTAGCGCACGCCCCCAATTTGCTCAGCGTCGGGCTCAACTGCGCCTTAGGTTCGGCGCAGATGCGGCCCTTCCTGGCTGATTTGGCCCGAGTGGCCACCTGCAAAGTCAGCCTCTACCCGAATGCCGGTTTGCCCAATGAAATGGGGGAATACGACGAAACGCCGGAGTACATGGCCGGACAGCTGGAATCCTATGCTCAGGACCAATTCGTTAATATTGTCGGCGGATGCTGCGGTACCACGCCGGCCCACATTCGGCAAATTGCCCGGGCTGTTAGCAAAAAGCAGCCGCGCGCCAGACATGCGGACCAGCACTTACTTGAGCTTGCTGGTCTCGAACCCTTGCTATTACGCAGCGATAGTAATTTTATTAACATCGGTGAGCGCACCAACGTTGCCGGCTCGCGCAAATTCGCAAGGCTGATCAAGGAGGGCAACTATGAAGAAGCCCTGAGTATTGCGCGCGATCAGGTGGAGAATGGCGCGCAGATCATCGATGTGAACATGGACGAGGGCATGCTGGATGCCAAACAGGCGATTGTGCGCTTCTTGAACCTGATTGCCGCCGAGCCGGAAATATCACGAGTGCCTGTTATGGTGGATTCTTCCAAATGGGAAGTCATCGAGGCCGGCTTGCAGTGTATTCAGGGCAAGGCAGTCGTAAATTCCCTGAGCCTCAAGGAGGGAGCGGAGTTGTTCTTGCAACGCGCCCGGCAGGTGCATCAATATGGCGCCGCAGTGGTTGTAATGGCCTTTGATGAACAGGGCCAGGCGGATTCCTATGAGCGCCGAATCGCTATTTGCGAGCGGGCGTATCAATTATTAACCCGGGAGATCCACTTCCCGCCGGAAGATATTATTTTTGATCCAAATGTGCTGACCGTAGCCACCGGCATGGCTGAGCACAACAACTATGCGCTTGATTTCATCAAAGCCACCGAATGGATCAAGACCAATCTGCCACGCGCGCGGGTCAGCGGCGGCATCAGCAATGTGTCGTTCAGTTTTCGCGGCAACGACGTGGTGCGCGAGGCGATGCACTCGGTCTTTTTGTACCATGCCATCCAGGCCGGACTGGATATGGGTATCGTCAATGCCGGCCAACTCGCGGTGTATGATGAGATCGATCCCGAATTGCGCGAGAAAGTTGAGGATGTTATTCTGAACCGACGCGAAGATGCAACCGAGCGGCTGATTGAACTGGCCGAAAAAATTCGTAGCCAGTCTGGTGCGACGGAAACCAGTGCTGCAATCGCGGAATGGCGGGAGTTTCCCGTTGAAAAAAGGCTCAGTCATGCCCTGGTCAAGGGGATCATGGATTATATCGATGCCGATACCGAAGAGGCGCGCCTGGCTTATGATTCGCCGCTATCTGTGATCGAGGGACCGCTCATGGATGGCATGAATACGGTCGGCGATTTATTTGGCGCTGGCAAAATGTTCCTGCCGCAGGTTGTCAAGAGTGCCCGGGTCATGAAAAAATCTGTCGCCTGGTTATTACCTTACATTGAAGCAGAAAAAACAGGTGAGAGTCAATCGAAGGGCAAGGTGCTGATGGCAACGGTCAAGGGCGATGTGCATGATATTGGCAAAAATATCGTATCGGTCGTGTTGTCCTGCAACAACTTTGACGTGATTGACATGGGCGTTATGTGTCCCAAGGAAAAAATTATTGCAGAAGCAGTGGCCCAAAAAGCCGATGTAATCGGATTATCCGGGCTAATCACACCGTCTCTTGACGAGATGCAGGATGTGCTTAGCGAACTGGCTCGTCAGGGCCTGCAGATTCCGGTCTTGATTGGCGGCGCCACCACTTCCGAAATACACACGGCAGTCAAACTTGATATTCATTATGAAGGACCGGTCATCCATGTGCTGGATGCCTCGCGTAGCGTGCCGGTGGTCCAGAACCTCTTGTCGGGTCAAAAGCAAACCTTCACTGCCGCGATTAAAGACAAGTACGCCGGGATGCGCCAGAAGTACAGCGAACGCCAAAGCGCAAAGACGCTGCTCTCCCTGGCAGACGCGCGTTCCAACCGTCATACGGTCGAGTTCACTAGCGCTACAATTCAAAAGCCGACCCGTCTTGGTGTTATCCCCTTCGGCGACATCGGAGTCGGCGATTTGGTGGATTACATCGACTGGAAACCTTTTTTTATCGCCTGGCAAATGAAGGGATCCTTCCCCGAGATCCTGGACGATCCCGTCTATGGTACTGAGGCGCGCAAACTGCATACCGACGCTGTGGCCATGCTCGACAAAATCATCCAGGAACAGTCCCTGAAACCAAAGGGAGTAGTGGGTCTATGGGCTAGCAATGCTGTGGGCGATGATATTGTACTTTATGATGCGCCAGAATCCAGAACAGAGCTGGCTCGCCTGCACACATTGCGGCAGCAGACCGAAAAGAGGGCTGGCGAACCCAACCGGGCTCTGGCAGACTACATCGCCCCCCTCGAAAGCGGTTTAACTGATTATATCGGCCTTTTTGCTGTCAATGCGGGCGATGAGCAAAACGATCTCGCGCAGGCCTATGAAAAAGAGGGGGATGATTATAACAGCTTGCTGATCAAAACCCTGTGCGACCGGATTGTCGAGGCTTTCGCCGAAATGCTGCACGCAAAAGTACGTCGCGAAATCTGGGCCTATGCCCCTGCGGAAATCTTGAGCAATACGGATTTAATTCGCGAAAAATACCAGGGCATTCGTCCGGCTCCGGGATATCCCAGTCAGGTTGATCACACCGAAAAAGATACTATTTTCAAACTATTGGATGCGAACCGCCACAGCGGACTAAGCCTCACTGAAAACAAGGCGATGTTTCCGGCGGCGGCCGTATGTGGCATTTATTTTGCCCACCCGCAGGCCGCCTATTTTAACCTGGGCCAAATTGGCGACGATCAACTGCTTGATTATGCCGCACGCAAACAAAAGCCAGCGGAAGAAATGCGCAAATGGCTACGACCGGTTCTGCAATCCGGATAATCTGGCTGCGTCTGCAGGCAGTCCTATTTGCAAGCGATGCAAAATCAGATCCAGTCTGAGTTGCGCCCTTGTTGTACTCTCGACTGGTAGAACGCCGGGCAAAAACTGCAGTATGCGTAACAAATGCCACAATGTGTGCAGCATTGTTTCGAGAGCTACTATCTGTATGGGAACGGCTCCCATACTATTACCCAGGCGAAAACCGTCGGCTTGTATATCGAGTTGAAAACTCTCCAATTGCCACTGCAAATCGGCTTCGATGCGTTCCGGCTCTAGTCTATTATTCACAAGGGCAGCCTCAAGGGCCGCACATAGCACATCAGCGAATTCACCTGGCTCAACAAGATAGTAGAGCATGAATAATTCACAGAGACTGCGCAAGCGATTTTGTTCCGAGTGCATCAGGATGGGGCACGTTCGCAGACGATCCGGTATCGATTCCAGATCAGATTCCTTGCAGGTATTTTGATACACCTGCACCCAGTTGCCCCGCACCTGAAATCGGGCCAGCTCCGGGAAATGCGAAAACGTATGCCTCGGATCCGGCTGGCTGACATATTTGCCATGCAAACGATCCAGGATCTCCTTTTCCGCAGGCGTTTCGCTGCTTTCAGTCATTCGTTCGCCTCTTGATCACGATAGCGTTGGGCACTATCCAGATGCCAGCGAATCCGACGGCGCACAGAGGGCGGTATCCGTACACCGTCATCCTGCAAGCGCTCCTGGTATTTACGCATGGATATATTGTGACTGGCATCGCGCGTGAATGAATCAAAGATGTGCACAATATGTGGTCGAATCCGATCCAGCAGCAGCTGGTTTTCCAGTAAACGCTCCTGGTAGGGACGTAACAAGGTTGAATTAACGGACCGGCATATGGACCGATAAAAGGCAAATCGTAGCAAGGTATCCGAGTCGCTGCGCCCCAGTATCAAATCGTCCATCAAGACTTTCAGATTGATCGCATCAATGATTTGCAGATTATAGGGCTGATCAGCGTACTCGCGAATCAGCGAATCCAGCAAATAATCATGAACCATCTGCCAGGTCTTGCATTGCGCCTGGATGCAGTCATGGTGATAAGTTTCGCACTCCAGGTATAAAATCAGATCTACGTCCGAACCCGGCGCGCTTTGACCAAAATTCATACTACCCACAAAGTCGAAGGCCACTTCCAGTCCCGCTTTTTGGATTACATAAGAGAATTTACGAAACTCGCCAATTCGATTCCGCGACTCTTTGCTTTCATGCAGCAAAAAAAATTTGCGCAGCTTATTGAACTCTCTGACAATCGGATGATCGGCAAAGGGGGTGATCACAACAACTGCTCCCAGGGATTACCATGCGCGTCCCGCACCAGCATATTCAGATCCAGATGGCAATGCGATTTACATTCAGCAGGGATCGGCTCTAGCAGGCGCCATTCTTTACCATCAAGGCGGACCTTCAGCAGTGTAAGTGTCTTGCTTTCCATAAGCCGGCGAAAGTGAACTGCGCTCACTTGCCGGTTTTCGAAATAGATTTCCGCGAAGGCTCCGCCGCTCTGCCAGCCCGCCGGAGAATCCACGCCGCCAAAATTGGACGGGTTCAAATAGACTGTGCCCCGCGAACAGGCCACTCCGTAGTCTTCATGTACATGCCCGGATAAGACCAGAGCCGGCGAAAAATCGTCTAAATAATTGCGACTGCCAATACCACCCACATGACCGATACCCGGAATTTTATCAAAAAATCCCCAGGCTGGATTGTGCAGCAAAATGATGTCCGGCCGCACCTCTTCAAAAAAAGCTTGCGGTTCCGAATAAAAGGCTCCGTTTTCTTTAACCTCATGATACACGACCACCAGCTTTTCAGGGATTCCGGACGTGGCGATCGGCGCTCCACCGTAGCCGGCGATTTCAAAGCCATTGATATGGCGGTGGCGGTGGTGCATATCACGCTCCTGCAAAGCCGTGTAACGCAGATCCAGATCGTAGTTGCCCGGCAGAACCAGGGCCGGTGCGTGACTGTACTTTTCGATCAACTCCTCGATCAATTCGTACTTTTCTTTCATTGTGCGGGTAGCAATTTCGAACAGACGCCGATAGGTGCGCGCCTTGTGTTCCAGTTCCCCCTTCGGATTGTATTTCTTGTAGCGCGCTGGAAAACGCAGGATGTCGGTGGCCAGGTCCATGGGAGTGAAATACTCTTCCAGGTCCTTGACGATCGAATAAAATTCCTCTTGCAGGCAGACAAATTGATAAATTTTCTCCTCATCGTAAAACGCTTTGTAGAGAATGTCGCCACTCACAAAATAAAGATCAGCTTCAGTTTGCGTCAACAAAACGCGCAACTCTTTCAGGGCGTCATGAATATCGGTCAGGTAGATGACTTTCATCGAGGGCGCCTCTCGTCCGGTGGGCGCCAGTCAGGCAGACGTTGGCGGACCGCCTTGATGATCGCTTTGCGAAAAGCCTTGTTGCTAAATTTTTTAATATTTTTATGGAAATCGGACGGACTATAGCGCAGAGTTTCATGCCTGCGGATAGCGTCTTGCAACGCCGTAACGCTTTGCTCGGAATACAAAACGCCGGTCACACCATCCTGGACTGTATCTAGCGCCCCGCCGGCGCCATAGGCAATTACAGGACACAATTGCGCCTGGGCTTCAATGGGCACAATACCAAAGTCCTCTTTGCCCGGAAAAAGCAGCGCCTGGGCCCCGGCATAATACTGCTTGAGCTCTGCATGCTCCAGACGACCGGTAAATTCCACGTTTGACGGTGCCATTTTACGCAAGCGACTTTCCTCCGGTCCGGTACCGACCACAATCAGTCGCCGCTCAGGCAAATCTCGAAAAGCAGCGATGGCCTGATCAATCCGTTTGTACGGTACAAGCGCGCTTAGCACCAGATAATAGTTCGACCTGGGCGGCCATTTCTCAGGCAACGCAGGCAGCTCTTCTTCCGCAAAGCAGGGCGGATAAATCACCTCCGCGTTTTTACCATAGAAACGCTGAATGCGCTCCTGCACGAAGTGACTATTGCAGATATAATGATCAACCCGGTCGCGTACAGCGTAGTCCCAAAGACGCAGATAATGCGTTATAAAAGGGATCAAGAAGCGGTTCAAAAATCCCCGTAGCGGAAAATACTCCCATTGCATATCCCAGGCATAGCGGATGGGGCTATGAAAATAGGAAAGATGCAGACTGCCCGGCGCTGGCAGCACACCGCGAGCCACGCAATGAGAACTGGAAAAGATCAGGTCATAGTTCCGCAAATCGAGGCTTTCGATGGCAGTCGGGAACAGGGGCAAATAGTGGCGATACCAGCGATCCTTAAAGGGCAAGCGGTCAATGAAGCTGGTAATTATGCGCCGCTCGCTAATGCGGGTCGAAACACTGCCGCGTGTATACAGCAATGTGTATAGATCGGCGTCCGGAAAGAGCTCCAGCAAGGCCTCGAGCACAACTTCACCGCCCCGCATCCCTGTTAGCCAATCATGAACCAGTGCAATTCGTAAAGCGCCCTGACTTGATTGCTTCCCGCGCGAATAAACTGCCCTGGTGGTCGACATGGTAAAATTGAACTGCGCCGCGACTTGAAATCGAAAAGTCAAGTCTATGCTAAGAAAGCAGTCTGCTTTGCCATGTCGATGATTTTAATTGACTTCCAGGTCAGCTCCTGGGCCTTGTTAAGGCGAATATGCGTGAAGATTTTGAGGTTCTGACCGTAGATCAGCTGCGACTAAAGGGCAGTTTGTGGAGTCAGCCGGGTTTAAAGGGCACCTTGATCTGGATCCATGGCTATGGCGAACATCGGTTGCGCTACGCGGTCTTCGCTGAATGGCTATTGAAACGACGCATAGGACTAGCG
This sequence comes from Leptospiraceae bacterium, assembly GCA_020441005.1. Classification (GTDB taxonomy): domain Bacteria; phylum Spirochaetota; class Leptospiria; order Leptospirales; family Leptonemataceae; genus JAGRNA01. The sequence continues at coordinate 12,125 of JAGRNA010000091.1, read as the reverse complement.
ATCGTCGATCTGCGCGGTCACGGTGATTCCGAAGGACGCCGGGGTCAAATTCAGAAATTTGAAGACTACCTTGAAGACCTGCATAGCCTGATTCGTTACCTGGTACACCAGGCGGGTATCAACGCTGTGATGATCGGCGGTCACTCCTTTGGCGCCCTGGTTTTGATCCGTTATTTGCAAACCCGCACTCCGCCCTCCCGGATCCGCGGAGTCGTCCTGATTGCTCCCTTTTTGGGACTGCCAAATCCCATTCCTGGCTGGAAATGCAAACTGTCACGCCATTGCAGTTCCGTGCTGGGCTTCCTGCCCTTGCCGATCGATTTGCAAATCGAGCGCTTAAGTCGGGATCGTAGCATTGTAGCAGCCTATCGCCGGGATGCACGCGTTTTGAAGTGGACCAGTTTACGCTGGTTTGCCGAGACACTCAAGAATCAACAACTGGCCTTTGATCGCGTCAATGAGTTCCATACCACCGTGATCGTGCTTTTAGGCAGTGAAGACGCGCTTGTATCCCAGGCCCGTGTCCGTCAATTCTATGAGTCTCTGCCAGGCAAAAAGAAGCAATACCTTGAATTCCCCGGTCTGTACCATGAGCTTCTTTTTGAAGAACAGGCCGCGCAGGTCTATGAAGTCATTCGCGCCTTTCTCCGCCGATTGTTTTAATTCGCAGGGTGCTTGCTTGACAACGCTACGAATCCTGTAACCTTGCACCGCATGCATGCTACAATGCAATCGATGCAACAGCTCGAATCCGATATGAAGACCTGGCGCCGGGAGCTGCATCAGCATCCAGAACTGGCATTCGAGGAAAACTGGACCGCTGATTACATTCACCAACGCTTGCTTGAATTTGGTTTTCCTGCAGAATCCATTGCGCGCGGCATCGGCGGCACCGGTATTGTCGCCACGCTGTGCAATCCGAGCGAGCTAGCACCCGCCAGAACCATAGCCCTGCGCGCCGACATGGATGCCTTATCCATGAATGAAGCGGGTCAACCAGCCTGGCACAGCCGCCATCCGGGTCGCATGCATGCCTGTGGCCATGACGGCCATATGGCTATGCTGCTCGGGGCCGCCAAATGGTTGCGTCAAAACCGGTCCCATTTACGACAAACCGTCCGTTTTCTATTTCAGCCGGCAGAAGAAAACGAAGGCGGTGCGCGGGTCATGCTGCAAGACGGCCTGCTGCAGAGATTCCCGATCGACGCCATTTTTGGCCTGCATAACTTTCCAGGATTCGATGAGGGCGTTTTTGTCGTGCAGCCAGGCTCAGTGATGGCATCGTATGATAACTTTACCATAACGATTCAAGGTCGGGGCGGACACGCGGCCATGCCGCACCTCAGTATTGATCCTGTTCCGGTAGCCGGTCAAATGATCACAGCCTTGCAGAGTCTCGTCAGCCGCGGCAACCCCCTGGCGCCGGCCGTACTCAGTATCACCAGAATGGACGCCGGCAGCGCCTTTAATATTATCCCGGACCAGGCCGTGTTGCGCGGCACCGTTCGCAGCCTGGACAGTCTCTTGCAAGATCAGCTCGAATCACAAATGCGTCTATTGGTCGAAAACCTCGCCCGGGCGATGGGAGCCACCGCGGAATTGCAGTATCAGCGCTGCTATCCGGTTACCCGCAATGATCCGGCGTTGACGGAGGAGGCTCGGTTGATCGCTAGCGCTGCTTTTGGCGCCGACCAGATACGGACCGACTGTCCGCCCAGTATGGGTAGTGAAGATTTCGCCTTCTTTAGCCAACAGCTGCCAGCCTGTTACGCCAAATTGGGCGCGGGCAGCGGACCCGGTCTGCACAATACCCGTTATGATTTTAATGACCGACTGCTTGTGCCGGGATGCCGCTGGTGGTGTGCGCTGGCAATGGGACCGTCCGCCCAAATCCAGAGCGAGACAGCGTCTTGACTAGTGATGAGGTCCTTGTTCCAGCGTCAAAATTTCTGGCCGCATTGGCCTGTCAGACTTGATGCTGAAGATTACTTGCGCCGGTCTGAAGTGCTAATGCAGGTTTCGCAGCAGTTTTTCCAGGTAGGGCGTTGCCGCCGGACTGCCTTCCGCGGGAGCCCAGGAAGCGAATTGTTTGTCCGTACCCGGCTCCCAGGGACCGGGCTTGACCTCAAAACAAACGCAGCGCTCGCTAAGGGCTGCAATAGTATGCCAGATGCCGGCGGGAATGTCGATCCCGCGCAAGGCGGAAGACTCGCTGCCGTCTAGAATCCAGGAGTTTTGCAGCCGACCGTCATCGTGAAAAGCAAAAAATGCCAACTGGCCTTCCAGGGCGACAAAGCTTTCATGCTTGGGTGGATCCAGATGGCGATGCGGCTGAATATAACTGCCTTTCTGAATTATATTCAGGAATCGGTGGACCCCATCTTGCAGGGAGCCATGCAGATTGTAGTTCATCCGTTGCCGCTCGCTTTGTGCGGCCCGCAGTGCCGTTTGATCGATCAGATCTTGATCAATGAGCTGAATCACCGCTTTGCCTGCCTGCATGTGTTATTGCTCGGCGTTACTTCAGGATTGCGGATCATCACCGGACGAAGCCAGGTCCTTGAGCCCGGCGGGAACATCTTCGTAGCAATCCAGCAATTTTATCGTCTGGGTCAAACGAAACAGGCTTTCAACATGGTTATTCAGATTGCAAATACCCAGACGGCCGCCGCCCCCCTTAAGACGTTTGTTCAACTTGATGATGCCGCCCAATCCGGAGGAGTCAATAAAACGCACACGCTCCAGATCGAGCAAACAACAGGCATCGTCCGCTACTTGCTCATTTGTTTCATCCAGGACCTCGATGATATTAAACATATCAATTTGATCCAGTTGAAAATGGATGATTTGCACTCCCTCATCCTCAACAATTGTAATTACTTCACTCATAATTTCAACCATGCCACAGGAACCGGCACCTAACCAGCCTTGCCTTCCTGCATGAGTCGGTCCGCCATCTGATCCAGCGGCACGATGTCATCGACCACTCCGGCTTCGATGGCCCGCTTGTTCATGCCAAAAATCACACTGCTGGCCTCATCCTGGGCCAGGGTGCGGGCTCCAGCAGCATGCAGGGCCTGCATACCGGCCACACCGTCGCGACCCATACCGGTCATAATAATTCCCAGGCTAGCCGGGCCAAAAATACGAGCCACATGCTCCATGCTAACATCCGCTGAAGGTCTGTGCGAATTACGTTCCGGCGCCTGGGTCAATACGATGCGACACCGGGTCCGACTGCCCTCTAGTTCCATGTGATAATCGCCCGGGGTGATATAGACCGTAGCCGGCTCCACACTTTGCCCCTGCACGGCTTCCACAACACGCACCTTGCAAAGCGAGTCCAGGCGATCGGCAAATGCGCGCGTAAAGACCGGTGGCATGTGCTGGACCACCAGGATGGGCAAGGGATAGTCTGCGGGCAGGCGTTCGAGCACCTTTTGCAACGCCGGTGGGCCGCCGGTGGAGATTCCGATCACGACAACAGCCGGGGCAGCACTACGGTCGTGGACCACCCTGGGAGTTGCTGTGACTGTTTGCGGGTCGACCTGAGCACGCTCGCTATGGTGATCCAGAAGACCTTGCACCTGTAATCGTAATAATTCACTAATATCTGCGAATGTGAGCCCGCTATCCGGCGAGGGCTTGGGCAAAAAATCAATCGCACCCAGATCCATAGCCCGGAAGGTGGTCAGGGCGCCGTAGATCGTCAGAACCGACAGCATCAATACCTTGACTGGCAGTCCACGCTTGCGTATTTCTTTTAGCGTGGCGATACCATCCATGACGGGCATTTCGACATCAAGGATGATCACATCCGGCAATTGGGAACTGGATGCCAGCAAGTCCAGGCACTCCTGCCCATGGCGCGCCTCTCCAAAAACCTGCACACCCGGAATGGATTCCAGAATATCTCGAACGGCCACCCGCACCAGCCGTGAATCATCTACCAATAGAACTTGTAAACTCATACCTTTAACTATGTGAAGAATTCGGGATAACAACTATAAATGGTTTAATAAACGCGCCATAGAGCGAGTTGATGGAATGACATACAGCCGACCGAAAAATTCAACCTCCTCGCGGAAAAAATCGGTCATAATATACAGGATTTGCAACTCTTCCTTGAAATACGAGCTATGCGTCTCTATTTCGCGAATCACGCTTTCGTATTGGCCCTGGTAAAAAACCGGCGGCCCGGGCATAACGGACAATCCGGTCGTGTTACTAAATTCATTTAATATACTGGAGCCGCAGATATTGGCCAATTCGCACAAGACCGACTCAATATCCTCGGCCGGCATATTCTCCAGTTCATCGACGCTGACTCCCATCAGTTCACCGGCGGCATGCAAGCCGGAACTGCGTTCGAAAATCAGCAAATTCATGCCGTCCATACCGCCTTCAATGGGCAGCTGGATGGCAAAGCATGGACCGCGGCTGCCGAGGTATAACTCTTCGAACTGAATCGTTTTGAATTCCGGAATGGAAATCTTTACCTGCACTCCCAGCAATTGGGACAGGACCTGCCCCGATTTCTGCATGCCACTATGGACCACATTGTGCAATTTACGCGAATCCTCGACTGAAATTTCTCCCAGGCTGCCCATCGTGGTCGTATTGCTTTCCAGACCGGCGACAGTACCATCGTCCGATTGCTCCCTGTCAGGTTCCTGTTCCATCACGGCGCTTAGCCCCTTTTCAGGACCCGGCAAGGCTACCCCGGTTGACTGTTCCGGGTCATCGGTTGACCTTTGGTCTGTAATATGGACCAGCGGTACGGAGGCCACATTCGCATTTGCAGCATGGGATGGCATCGATTTTGAATGCGGCTCGACTGCCAGACCAGGAGCCGGACGATCGCTGGTCAGGGGCTCTGCGCTTTGACTCAGCTCCCGCATTCGTTTTCCCAGGGCCTCCTTGAGCCGATCGGCTGAATCCCGGCCGCCAAAATAGGTATCGTTGACAAACTGATTATAACGCAACACGGCCTCTAACAGTTCCGCGCTTTGTTCGACATTGTCCTGCTTGCGGTGGGCCATTTCTAACAAGCCATGCACATCCAGCACCATGATAATGCGGCCATCACCCAAAAGACAGGCCCCGATCAAGCCCTTGACGCTATGGAAATTACGCTCCAGCGATTTGATGACTATTTCCATCTTGCCGCTGAAGCCATCCACTATAAAACCCAGCTTGCGGTTTGCGCTGCTGACGATCACCATCGGCAGCTCTTCCAGAGCCCGGGACTCCGGTTGGCCCATCAAGCGTGACAAACGATATACGGAAAGAATATCGCCCCGCAGGTTTACAATTTCGCGACCCTGCAGACTGGTTAACTCATCTTTATTGATCATGATGGTCTCGACCACATCTGCCAGCGGAAAGGCGTATTCTTCCTTGTCCAGGCGCACCAGCACGGCCGAGATGATCGCCAAAGTCAATGGAAAGGACAGGATAAAGGCGCAACCCTCCCCGGGTTTGTTATCAATTTGAACGACCCCCTTGAATTCCTTCATCAACGCGTCCACGACGCCCATGCCCACACCGCGGCCGCTAACATCGGTCACCTGCTCTGCGGTGGAGAATCCGGGATGAAAGATCAAACGATAGATTTCGTCGTCCGCCGGAATGGCGTCGCGATTGACCAATCCGCGTTCAATTGCTTTGCCCAGAATCTTTTCCCGGTTCAGGCCGCGACCGTCATCGCGCACCTCGATAAAAACATTATTGCCGCTTTGGTAGGCCAGCAGATGCAAATTGCCGTGAGCAGTTTTGTTTTTCTGCGTCCGTTCAGCCGCACTTTCAATCCCGTGATCCAGCGAGTTGCGCATGATATGCAACAATGGCTCGCCAATCACATCAATGATATTTTTATCGAGCTCTGTGTCCTCACCCTTCAGGTGCAGTTCGACCTCCTTGCCCAATTTACGAGCCAGGTCGCGAATGGGTCGCGCGAAGCGATGAAAGACCAGCCCCACCGGCATCATGCGCGTTTTCATGATCCCCGACTGCAAGTCTCGTACAATCCGCGCAGATTGATCAATCTTGCCTTTTAATTCGGTCAATACACCCGTATCAGAAAACCAGCCTTGCAAATCATCGTAGACCTTTTGCAATCCGGAATTAATAATAACCAGCTCGCCGACATTGTTCATCAGGTAGTCGATCTTGTCCGATGATACTTTAATATTTTTACTTTGAATGCGTGATTCCTGTTGCTGCGATGCAGCGCCAGGGCTCTTTTGCACCATATTCTGATCCTGCGCATGCGCCTTGTATTCCAGTTCCTGGATGCGCGTATCCACCACCAGATCAATCTGACACTCGCGCACCAGCGCATCCTTGTCCTTGTCTCCGGCGACAATGAAGCGGAAGGTTTCATACACCGTGTCGCTCTCTAGCTGATTCAAGGGCGGATCGGTTTTAATGATTTCATACTTGCGAACCAGATTCTCGGTCAAAAGCAGGAAGCGCATATTCTTCATGGCCGCCTCGCTATCCAGACTGACGAGTCCGCTATACACCCGTCGCTTGCCCAACCGGGTTTTCAGATCCTGAAACTCGGCATCCACCAACACCAACAGACCCTGTTCGTCGATCTGCACTGCGCTCACTGCCGGTATCGCAGCCACTGCAGAGTTCGCCTCAGGGTCAGTTGACAGGGCAGCCGGTTCGGCAGGCGAGGCATGGTCGACGGAATCCGGGACTACATCCGGTGCAAGCGGTGCGGATTTCGGGACGTCCTGGGCTGCCAACGCATCCGATCCCGCCGCACTGGCGGCTGACTCATGATAACTGCCGATGGCATCTTTCAAATCCAGAAATTCATCGCTTAATTCGAGACCATTGGCAATTGTCTCCAGCGAGGATCGCACCCGATCAACAACCTGAAAAAAAAGATTCACCAGTTCCGTTTGGATGGTGATTTTATCCTCCCGCACCTGCTGCAGTAAATCCTCCATTTTGTGAGCCAGCTCGGACATTCGATTCTGCCCGACAAAGGCCGCCGAGGATTTGAGAGTATGGGCGCTGCGAAAAATATCCTCTACGATCTCGGGTAACGGGCCCTCAGCTTCCAGGCGCAACAGTCCATCATTCAATAGATCGATCTGCTCGGTGGACTCCTCCAGGAAGAGTTCTAGATAGCGATCCGTGTTTTGATCAGCCATGATTGCCCTGCTCAGGAGTTTCTGTCAGCGCCGGCCTGCTCCCTGGCGCCAGGGTGACTTCTGTTTTTTGATACAATACTGCCAGATTGATGATTAAAAAGACCTTGTCATTACTGCGGCCAACAGCCCGAATATGACGAGCGGAGACGCCTTCCATATCGCGAGCTTCCAGATTTTCTGCATGTATCCGGGCGACCTCGCTGATCCCGGCAACCAGTAGGCCGATATTTTTATCCTCACAAGTACCCACAATAATGCGGCATCCCGGATTTAGTTCGGTATATTGATCGAAGAATTTTTTGTGCAGATCGATCACCGGGATGATATTACCCCGCAGGTTAATCACGCCTAACACGTCTGGCCGCACATTGGGCAAGCGAGTCACCGGTACGGGCTTCAAAATCTCATGAATTTCGAGGATATCAATGCCGTAGTAGCGGTTTTGCACACGAAAGAGCAAAAATTGCAGAGTACCATGATCAATCTCTGACTCGCCAGCCTGTTGCAACAACAGGGCCGTCTTGTTTGCGGTTGTTATCTGATCCTGTTCCATATACTGGCGCGTTTCTAGCCCACTCCCGTTCCTGGCCAACGAGCTGACCTGGCAACATCCCAACACCGGTCATGCCGTACGCACCCCTGCCGGGCGCCAGCATGACCGACTAGAGACAACAGCCCCATCCAGAAGGGCCTGCAATCATCTTTACTACCTGGCAACCAGGAAGCAAGGTTTTTTGCAACCTGGTTGCGCAGAAAATCCTTTGACGAAATCGGGCGAACCTGAATTGAATGCCTGCATCCAACAGTAAAACAACCAAATCCGGCAGGGACAGTTCTAAATCCATTCCACTGCCACCCGTCAAGGACCTGCTTATGAAACGAACCCGACTCTTGCTTTGCGTCATTATCGGCTTGTGGAGCCCCTGGATTGCGTTGGCTGCCCAACAGAAAGCCATTTTTACCATTGCCGATCAGAATAAAATCCACCCGATCGCTGCCGGCGGCACTCTGGATTTGCAGGTGGACGCAAAACTACCTGTCAATACGCATTTGTACATCCGGCACCTGAGCAGCCTGAGCTTCAGCATCGTCACTACCGCCAGCGCAGCCGAAAACAGCGGTTTTCGGGCCGAGTTCGTAGAATTCCCGGCAGGCCGTAATCATGACCAGGACGAAATTTTGGAAGGGAAAGGCGCTGGCAAGGCCGGCACATGGAAGCTGCGTGTGTTTGAAGTCCAGGGCCGTTCCGTAACAAACAAGGTCTGGCCGGTCAAGATCAACATCACAAGCCAGGTATGTAACAGCCAGACGAACCGTTGCTACCGTCCGCAAACAACGACCGCTACCATCAAGGTGCGGGTCAGCGGACCCAAAGTGCAAACGAGCATGCGCAGCGCGAGCGCGATCAACTGGCTTACAAGTGTGGCCGATGCCAAAACCAAAGCAAGCAGCAGCGGCAAGAATATCTATGTAATCATCACCGCCCCTACCTGGTGCGGCTACTGCAAACAAATGGAACGCTACACTTTTACCGACGCAAATGTGGCCAAAATTCTGAATAGCGGGTTCATTCCGCTGCGGATTCTGGATGACAGCCCGGACCTGAATACTTTTCGCTTCAGCGGCTATCCCACCCAGATTCTGTTGAAAAGCGATTTTAGTGAAATCACCCGTAGCATACCGCGCCAACCCGCAGATTTATACAGCTTTTTGGGCAAATACAGCAAAACCAGTCCGGAACCGGGCGACAACCAAACCACCGACACCCAGACGGGCGAGTCCTTCCGCTTTACAGTCACCCTTTCCGGAACCTTCCGCAAGGAAAGCGACAATAACTGGGTGCGCATCACCAAAAGCGGCGAGCGGGAGGAATTCACGGAAACCCGGCGGGGGAACCAGTTTATTGTCCTGCAAAGCAAACAAAGCAAGCAGTACATTGCCTTGCCCGAGAAGGGCGGCCCTGTGTATCTCTACACAGAAGGTAAATGGCAAAAGGCCGCCGGCTATACAGTCGACCGCTGAGGGGTAGTATGCCCTGCAGCGAGTCCGTGTGCCGGGAGTTGCACGCCCGATCGCTGCCGACCGGGCCGGATCCACTATGGTGCAAATCTGCGGACCGCATCAGGCATGCTGTTGGATCAGGCCCGCCGCTTCGCCCCCGGGCCGGATCAACTGCCAACGCTGTGGATCTCGGTGCTCCAGACCGATCAAATCACTGATCTGTTGCAGGCCGTTTTGCTGCATGAACTGATCGATACCCCGGTTCAGGCGACGGGGCAGACCCGGTCCCTCATAGATGTACGCGGTGTAAAATTGCAACAGGCTGGCCCCGGCTGCCAGGCGTTCAATCGCATCGGCCGCCGTTGTGATGCCACCAACCCCGATCAAAATCAACCGGCCGGCGCTGCGTACGCTGGCCCGGCGGACACATTCCAGGGCTCGATTATGCAGCAGGGGTCCGGACAGCCCTCCCTGGGTGTCCCTTTCCGGGGCAACTCTGCTGTGGTCCAGGGTGGTATTTGTCAAAATCAGTCCATCGAGCTGCAGCTGGACGGCCAAATCAACCAGCTCATCGAGTTCGGCATTTGATAAATCCGGGGCCAGTTTCACAAATAGCGGGCGGGCGGGCTCCGACTGCTTCCGGGCCAGCTCGCGCAGCTGATCCTGGATAGCGACCAATAATTCCTTGAGCGCACTGCCGGCCTGTAGCTGACGCAGACCGGGCGTATTGGGCGAACTGACATTGATCGCAATATAATCGGCCTGGTCGGCCAACAATGCCAGACTGGCGCAATAATCCGCAACAGCGTCCTCCAGCGGCGCCACTTTGGATTTGCCCAGATTAAGTCCGCGCGGGATTGTGCGTTTTTGACGCCGGATGAGCCGCCGCACCGCCGCTGCGCCGGCATTATTAAATCCCATGCGGTTAATCAACGCCTTTTGGGCCGGCAGCCGAAACAAACGCGGCCGGGGATTGCCGGGTTGCGCCAGGGCAGTGAATGTGCCGGACTCCACAAAGCCAAAGCCCAGGTCACCTAGTAGCGGATACAGAGCACCGCTTTTATCAAAACCGGCCGCCATACCGACCGGATTATCAAACTGCATGCCGCACAACTGCTGGCGCAAGCGTGGACTTGTGGTTTTATACTGTGCCCGTATAAGTGCCCCACTACCCGGCAGGCGGTGCAGGGCTGCCAAAGAGCCCGTTATCAGATGATGGGCCCGCTCTGGATCCATCTGGAATAATAGTGGTTTCAGTAAGGAGTACATAAAAAACCCGGCCAGACTACAATTCGCCACAGCCGGGTTTGCACTCAAGTTGAAAATCTATTTTGTCAGCGACTCATAAAATTGCAGGCGGCGCTGCTTTTCTTCCGAATCATATTCTGTATTGGAAAACTGACTGACTGTATAGGCCTGGGTAGTGTAATCCTTGCCCAGCGGTTCGATATCTTCCCACAGCGGTTCCGTTGTTTCGGCAGTCAGGGTAGTTCCTTCCCGACGCGAAGCTTCTGCCTGGGCCTTGCTGACCGGCGAGTTATGCCGCTTGCCGCGGATTTCACGGACGACATACGGACCGTCTACGTTGATGTCGCGGATAATCTTGCCAAAGAACTCAAAGCGAATGTTTTGCGGACCAGCCTTGAAATCTTCCCGCACAGTCGAGTGAGCGATAAAGCGCTTGTCACCGCCCGCTTCTTGCAGATTGGCCTGGAACTCATAATAGCCGGCCTTCTTGATATTGACTGGCACATAGATATACAAGCTGCCATCCTCCACAGAATCGCGAATACCGCCTTCATTGAACTCGGCTACGATATGGGGAGTGCTGTAAAAATCAGCGCGCTGGCTATGCTTCAGGCCCTCGACCTCAAAATCGGCGGTGACTGTCATCTGGCCCCAGTCCTGGGTTCCGGTCCGCACAACAATCGTGTAAATCTTGTCGCCCGCCTTTTGATCACCATTGGTCCCGTCATCGCCCATTGAAATTGGCGGCAGGCTGCCAAAGCGTTGCCGGTTAAACCAGCGCTCCATTTTAGCGCTCAAATTGGATATGGCCAGCTTTTCTCCCTGGTTATTATGACAATAGAGCGTCAGACGAAAGTCGTGCTTGCCGACCGAGATGGATGACTCGGGAGTCATTTTGCATTTGGTTTCGCTGAAAACGGGATCCTCTTCACATTCAAAGCCGCCCTCGCTGCGTTCCTTGCAATTCTTGCCGGGCTTGGCGATGACGCTCAGCGGTGTTTTTTCGGCATTATAGGGATCGATCAAATCAACATTGCCTTCTGTCAATGGACGACTTTGCGGCGGATACTGGGCCCACTTCTTGAAGCGTTCCAGGCGCTCTACCGGGTCATTGGGTGTAATCCCGAGCGCTTCATCAGCATCATTGGTGTTGGTGCCCGGCTCTTCATTGCGTGTAATGTCCGGATTGTCTTTCCAGATATCTTCCGAGTCTGTATCCCGGAGCAACATCACTGTAATCAGCACCAGGCCGACAATCACAACCCCGGCGATGATTAGAATCAAGTTACGATTCCCACTCTTCATTTTCATCAGCTTCCTTATATACTTGTTTGCAAAACAACCTGTCAGGCATCATTGCATATACTACTATGACATACGCTGGCCCGATTTGGCAACCTGATTTTTTCAGCGCGCCGGCAAGGCTCCATGAGGGGCTCGTTCAACCAAATGCAGTTGGATAGCCTGCTGGACCCGGAGTTGCCTTTCAGGAACGCTTTTTTGACGCAGTCGATTTTTTGGCCGCCTTTGGGCGGGTGGGAGCCGTTTTTTTGGGGACGGAACGGACAGCAGTCTTTTTCAATGATGGCCCGCCGGATTTGACCGGCTTTTGCTGCGCGGAACGTCGAGTTTTTTTGGCGGTCTTTTTTTGTGAACCGGATGATGCCACCGGTCGGCTGGCCGCAGACTCGCCCTGCGGCCCCT
>JAGRNA010000090.1 GCA_020441005.1 Leptospiraceae bacterium | reverse complement strand
CCAGCGTTTGACCGACTGATGATCGCGCGGCCGAATAGCTGGACAATCGCATTGTCTTGTTAACGGAGCAGGATTGCGAAGTGTCGGCAAGTTGGCACATGGATGTGCCACCCTTGCCGAACAAGACAACTGCGATTGGGAAGCAACTGAACAGCGCGCCATCAGGCGGGTTTCCCCCCGGCCGGCAGGCGCCCAGAACTTGATTGCCGCTGAAGGCTGAAGGCTGAAGGTACGTTTAGCGAGCAAAACCCGATCCTGGATATCCAATCCTGGTCAGCGGTCGGCAGGTCCTGATTTTTCATTCTGTAAAAAATAGGTTTGCATACTGCCTTTACCCTTGATTTCAATCAAGCCGCGGTCATCGAAACTGAATGTTTCGCGCAGTCGTTCGTAAACGGTGGCGCTCACCTGGATCTGTCCCGGTCGACCGGCAGATTCCATCCGGCTGGCAATATTGACCGTGTCACCCCATAGATCATAGGCAAATTTTTTGGATCCCAGCACTCCGGCTACAATTGGACCGGAATGCAATCCAATGCGGATGTTTAAATAATCAAGGCCTTCATCGTGCAGCTGCCCGGTCACGGACAGCATGTCCAGAGCCAGTTGAGCCGAGCGCAAGGCGTGATCCGGCAGCGGTTCCGGGATACCGCCGGCGACCATGTAGGCATCGCCAATAGTTTTGATTTTTTCAAGACCATATTTTTCCACCAGAATATCAAAGGCCGAAAAGACTTCGTTTAAAACCTTTACGACTGACTCAGGGGACTGGCGGGATGAAAGTTCGGTAAAGCCCACAATATCGGCAAACAGGACGGTGGCATCGTTGTAGCGCTCGGCGATTGTGTTTTCACCCGCCTTGAGTCTGTTCGCAATGCTGCGCGGCAGCACATTCAGGAGCAGGTTTTCCGAGCGGGCCTGTTCAAGTTCCAGCTCTTCGGTCATCCGTTGTACCAGGGTCTGGATGGCCAGCATGGCATCGATGGTCTTGCGTTCGGCTGCCTCTGGAATTTCAATTTTGCGCTCGCTGCGTTCCAGCGGGGCCTCGGATAAGGACAGAATGGTCATCGTCTGATCGATGGCTATGTTGCGCGCACTGGTGTGATAGTATTCTCCGCCGGTCAAAAATCCGCTTAAAGGGGCGATGTTCTGGAAGGGACGCAATTCGTGGGCCGCTACATGGTCCAGCTGGCGACGGCGGGTAGCGCAGGAATATACAAAAACGCCTTCGACTGGCTGCGGATAATCGGCGATCGTGCGGGCAATGCGAATGGATTCGTTCAGGATCAAGCCGGGATCGCCAAAACCAAACTGAATCTGGTCGCCTATGGACAGGGCCGCACCGTACAAGATCGATTCATCGTCAAAAACCTGCAGCGGCATGGCCGAAACCTCAAAGCCGTCAATCTGCAGAATAAAGGGAAAACTCATACCGGCAAATGGCATCTCATTGGCCACCGCATCGCCAAAGTAGCGCCGATAAAGAGCCATTGGCGTGGCGTTGTCAATACTATACACCCGGCTGAATAGTCCGTCCCGCTCGGCGTGGTCGATGCGCATTTTGCGGCCGATTGATTTCCAGCCAAAATTGACATCACGGTGGATTTGCAGCCCCGGACCGCTGATCGAGGCCCCGGCCGCGCCTTTGGAAGTCAGACCACTTTCGGTAAAAACATAGGTCTGTCCCAGGTTAGCGCTGCGTCCCCAGTTCTCATCGAATCCGCGGGCATTGCCCGCTCGTCCGCCGGCGATCGGAATTTGCGGCCGCAGATCTGTGATGCCGTGCAGCAGATCGAGCGCATCGGCTTCTAACAAGTCGCCGCCGTGGCCAAAAACGATCATTACCTTCTCACCGGGCTCGGATTGATCAGGAACCAGCTCGCGGGCCAGTTTATGGCCGGCCTCGCGCATACTTTCCCGGCCGGGAGCCAGGCAGCTGCGCACCCGGGCATTTGAAAAAACAGAAATAGAAATCACATTGCGATTATCGCTGACCGAGTCGTTCAGGATCTCTCCGGTGGTAGTGGAGCCGACAACCGGTGTACCAGGCAAGACCGCCCGGATGGCCTTGAGCATGGTGACGGTATGATTCTTGTCGACTACGCCGGCAAATACCTGGACCAATACATTGCTGCCGCCGGTAATACCGTGTCGCTGCATCTCGCTTTGCAGCTGTTGGGGGCTCTCGTAGTAAAAATTTACCGTTTTCATTGAATGCGTACCAGGTTCCGGCGGCTTGCAATGGCAATCAGTTTATTGTCTGTCAATGGATCGGCCTGCTGCAATCAGCTTCGGTCTTTATGATACTTCCATGGGATTAATGCCGTTAGCGGCCCAGGCTAAAGCCTGGTCCTGGTTCAGCTCGTCCAGGCGCTGCATTGCACTAGCCGGTATATGAAAATCGAAAAGCTCCCGATTGGCGCGAATACGGTCGGGATTACTGCTTTTTGTCAACACGCTATAGCCGTGCTGGAGTCCCCAGCGCAGCAGTACTTTGGCTGCGGATACATTCAGATTGGCTGCAATCTCGCTAATGAGTCGCTGAGCTTCGACCTTGATTTCAGCCATTACCTCGCCGCCCTGGCCGGCTTCCATTCTCCAGGTAGCCAGGGGGGCCAGTGAACTATAGGCAATCGGGACGATTGATTCTCGTTGCATAAAACCGCTCAATGGAACCCTGGTGCAAAGCGGGTGAAACTCGATTTGATTGGCGGCCGGCTTTGCCAAACCGGCGTTCTGAATTTCGAGAATCTTATCTTCGTTATAATTTGATACTCCGATGTGACGCGTCAGGCCGAGCTTCTGCAGTTCCATCAAGCCCTGCCACTGTTCCAGACGCAGTTCTGAAAGCGGAGCGTGGATTAAATACAGATCCACATAGTCCAGTTGCAAATCTGACAGCTGCTGTTTTAAGGCATCGATAGTTTGCTGATAGTTTTTTTCGGGCGCGCCCCACTGCTGGTATCCCGGGAACAGTTTGGTGGTGATAAAGATTTGATTGCGGTCCATACCGGATGACCGTATTGCGCGGCCGGTTCCGGCCTCATTGTTGTAGCCTGCGGCCGAGTCAATGTGACGGTAACCGGCACTGAGGGCTTGAGCCACGCAGCTTTCGGCCTGCTCGCTATTGAGCTGATAGGTACCGAAGCCGACGACCGGCATCCCGAGAGGGTTTGTTGATGTTTCTGTTAGTACCATAAGGACTCCTGTTCTGGCTGGCTTGTATTGTGCCGTTTGTTGCATTGATCGTAATTGATGCTGGACCGGATTGCAATACCTGATTTTGTTTATTATTGCCTGATTTTGTAATTTTCTGGAAAAATTGTTGCTTTTAAATCAAAAATATGATTGGAATTTGTAATCTCCGACAGAAGAATCTGCCATGAATCGTAAACAGAAACAACTTGTTGAACTCTTTGGTACCCTCATGCCTGATACTGATGTGCTGCAGCCGGATCTGTCTGGAATACAGTTGTTCCGAATTGATGCGTCCTTTGCACGGACTCCCTATGCCTATCAGCCTCAGATTATCATTCTGGTCCAGGGAAAGAAAAAGGTCTATCTGGGCAGTGAGGTCTACTGTTATGATGCCGGTCATTATCTGGTTTTGCCAGTCCCTTTACCGGCCGAATGTGAGGGCCGTGTGGGTCGTGGAGAGGCGATCCTGGGATTGAGCATTGCAATTGATCCAATCGAGGTGGGCGAAATATTGCTGGCCATGCCGGATCGACCGCAGCCCGGCAGTAACCTGCCCAGAGGAATTTACGCCGCACCAATGGACGCCGGACTGCTCGACACTGTGATTCGTTTGCTGCAGGCTTTGGGTAGCGCAACGGACACACGGATTCTGGGACCGATGATCAAGCGCGAGATATTGTACCGTATCCTGCAGGGCGAAAAGGGCGAGATCTTGCAAGCGGTGGCTCATCGCAACAAGCGCTTTTTCCAAATCGCGGGAGTGCTGCAAAAAATCCATGCCGCCTGCCACAATAATTTTGATATTGAAGCGCTGGCTCGCGAGCTGGAGATGAGTTACTCCACCTTCCACAACAGCTTCAAGGCGGTGACGGATTCAGCTCCCCTGCAATATATCAAGAATGTGCGTTTGCATAAGGCCCGCAGTCTGATGATTCAGGAGGGCCAAAACGCCACCATGGCTGCGATCGCGGTCGGTTATGAAAGTGCGTCTCAGTTCAATCGCGAGTACAAACGCCTCTTTGGTCTGACACCGGCCCGGGATGCAGCCAATACTCTGAACTAATTACCAGGTCGGCCGGAAGCCTGTACCCAGGTTCGGCATGGCCGTTGTGACCGGCTGTAGCTGAAGACGGCGCTCAGTTTCACGGCAGCTTCGTGGACGGCCAGACGTTCTGTATGATGCTGTTGGTCAGCTTGAAGGATCTGCTTCGCGCATAGCAGGTCGGAACTCCGACCAGAAGGTTTAATGCTTGACAAATCGCTCAATTCATGCTTAGGCTGCTGCAGTCACCGATCGCCATTGCTCATTAGTATTTGATACTCATTGTTTTCCCACCACCACAGCGCAGCTGTGACCACCCACTGGCTGCGGGCAAATCTGCCCGATAATACATGACGGCGAAGCACTAGTCGACTTGTCCCGTTTCATTGCGCCCGGCATGGCCGCCTGTTCGTCCTGCCGCAATTGCCTGGCAGCGGTGATATACCGTGTAAATTTTGAGGCATATTTTCATTGACTTGTATGCATGAATGCATATAAATCAGCATATGCGGACCACTTTGAATATCGACGATGATATCCTGTCAAGGGCCAGCGAACTGACCGGGGTTTCGGAAAAGACATCACTGGTCAGAATGGCCCTCGAAGCGTTGATCCGGCAGGAGAGTAGCAAGCGACTGGCGCAACTGGGCGGGACCCAAAAAAACCTGCAAGGCATTCCGCGTCGTAGACCGGGCCGTGCAGAGTAATGGTACTGGTCGATACATCGATCTGGATTGATCATTTTCGCGCTGCAAATCCGCAGTTGCAAAGGCTGTTGAATGATACCCGTGTGACGATGCATCCATATATCATTGCTGAGCTTGCCTGCGGCGACATCGGTAATCAACCGGACATCCTGACTTTACTGCATACTCTGATACAACAACCAGTGCTCAGCCTGACGGAATTTTTACACTTCATCCAAAGCCACACCCTGTATGCCAGCGGCCTGGGCATGGTTGATGTGCATTTGCTGGGTTCCTGTAAACTGACCGAATCCAAAATCTGGACCAAAGATAAAAAACTCAAGGCAGTAGCTGCCAGACTTGATTTGTTGTATTCATGATTCTACTTGCTTGCTAGCGTTGGCAAATTGCGCCCCCGAACCGCAGTGCGTAACCGGCAATTGCCACAACGGCAGCGGCGATATGCAGTGGGCCGACGGCGCTCAGTTTCACGGCAGCTTTGTGGACGGCCAGATGCTCTACGGCAACCAGTGTGTCCTATGAGGCTGATGGGGGGCTCGAGGGACTTGCCCCTCGAAGATCAGGTCGGAACTCCGACCAGAAAGTTTATTGCTTGACAAATTGCGCCATTCATGCTTAGGCTGCTGCAGTCACCGATCGCCACCACTCATTAGTATTTGATACTCATTGTTTTCCCACCACCACAGCGCAGCTGTGACCACCCACTGGGGGCGGGTAAATCTGCCCGATCATTATCGTGGCCGCGAAACATTATTTTTTTGAAAACGCTGCCACCATTCGGGATACAGAGCGCGCTGTTTGAACAGGGCATCAACCAGGACCAGACTGACCATGGCTTCAACAATTGGCACAGCACGCGGCAGCACGCAGGGATCGTGACGGCCACCGGGCAGGATTGTAGCTGACTGACCAATTTCATTGACCGTCTCTTGCTCATGGTGGATGGTCGCCGTGGGCTTGAAGGCCAGGCGCATGGTAATCGGCATCCCATTACTGATGCCGCCCTGAATACCGCCGGAATGATTGCTTTTGGTTTGCACCGCCGCGATGTCATTGTAGTTCAGCGGCGGAGTCGGCAGCTCGCGCGACTGCAGCCCGGCAGACTGCGGAAAGGTGTAGAGATCGTTGTGATCGCGGGCAGTCTGTTGACTACCGGCAAAGCCGCTGCCGGACTCAAAGCCCTTGCAAGCGGGCAAGTTTAATGCGGCCTTGGCCAGCTCTGCTTCCAGGCGGTCAAACACCGGCTCGCCCAGTCCGGGCGGCACATTGCGCACCACGACACCAATGGTGCCGCCGATTGAATTGCCAGCCTTTTTGATTTCCTCAATTTTATTTATCATCTGGGCGGAGACTTTCTCGTCGGGACAGCGCACCAGGCTTTGATCCACAACGGCTCTGCTATCCGGGGTATTTTGCATTAAACCGGCTTCGACCGTTCCGACCGAGTCCACCCAGGCAACGATTTCTATGCCCAGCTCCTGGCGCAGGATTTGCTCGGCTATCGCGCCGGCTGCTACCCGCCCGATTGTCTCGCGAGCCGAAGCGCGACCACCGCCGTGGGGTGTCCGGTAGCCGTATTTGATATTCGTGGTGTAGTCAGCGTGCGAGGGACGATATACCTGGCTCCATTTCTGGTAATCTTTGGAGCGATTATCCTTGTTGCGGATCACAATGGCAATTGGTGTGCCTAAACTGCGGCCTTCGAACATGCCGCTTAATACTTCCAGCTCATCGGCCTCTTTGCGCTGTGTTGTCAGCCGGTTTTGACCGGGTCGGCGGCGATCCAGCTGCGCTTGTACCTGCTGCCAGTCGATGGCCAGGCCGGCCGGGCAGCCATCAACGACGACGCCAACAGCCGGACCATGCGATTCACCAAAGGTTGTGATATGAAATAAGGTTCCTGTACTGCTACCGGGCACGATCCAGCATCGCTGTCACCAAAGCTGCGTCAAGTCAATGCCGAACACCAATGAGTCGGAGCAGTTAATCCGGTAGTCGGTCCATGGCAAAACTGAGTTGCCGGTAAGCATGTATGAAACCGGCAACAGCCTGGTAGTCTGGCATCCGGTTAACATTTAACGACCGGTAAATACAACCTTGCGTTTATCCAGAAAGGCACTGCGCCCCTCAGCGTAGTCGTGGCTGTCAAAGCAGGCCGCAATTTTTTGTCTCGCCTGTTCTATCTGTGCCGGTTCGGCCGCACCACTGATGCAGTTGATCGCTGCTTTGGCGGCCTGGATGGTCAAGGGCGCATTATTCAGTATGCTCTGTATATATTGTTCTGATTCGCCTTCAAATTCGGCATCAGGGTAGACCGCGTGCACAAGGCCCAACTCATAGGCCCTGGCAGCCGGGTAGACTCGGGCGGTAAAGATCATTTCTTTTGCATAGACCGGACCAACAATCTGCACCAGGGCTTCTGTGTTTTCATAACCATATCCAAGACCCAGTTTGGCCGGCGGCAGGCAGAATTGGGCGCTCTGACTGGCCAGGCGCAGATCGCAGTTCAGAGCGATTGCCAGTCCGCCGCCATAGCAGCTGCCATTGATCAAGGCAAGGACCGGCTTGTTGCTGTTATGCAGACTGGCAAAGGCCCGGCCGGTGGCATCGTCATAGGCGGCAGCCAGGTCGGGATCATCGCGCAGCTTTTTGAACTCGGAAATATCAGCGCCAGAAGCAAAGGCCGCGTCGCCCGCCCCCCGGATGGTAATGAGCTTAACCGATGGATTTTGATTGGCTGAATGTACTAGACCCGGTAAATCAAGCCACATTTGCATGGACATGGCATTGCGTTTAGAGCTGTTGTCGATTGTCAGTGCCGCCGTTTCTGCTGCCAACTCTAATCTGATTGTACCGGATCGTTTCATGCGACTTGACACCTGATTGCCTTCCAGGATGTATTCGAGCTATATCTTGTCAGCGCATTTCTTGATTCATATTAAATCAGCGGCCTTGTGATTTATACAATCGAAAACGAATCAGCTGATCTCTCCCGGCCAGGTTGTACACTACTTCGTCTGCCTACCGCCTTGATCTTCACGCACTGCATTTGCAGTAGCGCAGCATTTTGCCCTCTATCAGGCTGCGTTCCAGGATTCGCTCAGGCAAATTTGCTTCGGTTGCACGTTCGCAAAAAAAAAAGTGGCTTTGATAGTTGGAGGCGCTGCTGAAGGGTATCGGGCTGGCCCAGGTTTATAACATGCGTATTTTCTGGGCTGATTCGGCCTCGATGCGCAGCACGGCCATGGCTGTGAAGTTTGTAATGCGTTCGATGATTTCAGCATAACAGGCTAGATCCTGGTTACTTAAAAGAATCAAGCCGCCAATGTGTTCTGTTTTATCAACAAAACCGACTGCGTACACATTCTTGATATTCAGAAATTTGCCGATTTGCCGGCAAATCACTTTGGGAACCTTGCGGGTAAATAAAACATACAAACCATTCTCTAAAAGTTCCATTTTGCCGCTGCGGTACATTTGCAGCTCCTCGTCCGTCATATCCTTGATATGAACCTTGTTTGTGCGGGGATCAAAGCTCAGAATTTCAGTCAATTTACTAACAGGACGATTCAGTCCGCTGTACTCCTGAATTTGCAAGGTTTGACTGCTGCGATCAAGGTAGGAAACGATTTTAATGGTATCCTCCAATAACGAATCGAGAGTATTGATGGTGATCCTGAAAATATCAGATAGATCCTGCGCACGTACTACCTGGTGTTGAAATTCGGCAAACAGCAACCGTTCTTTTTCTATTCGCAAGCGGTCGCTGATATTAAATATAAAGCCTCGATAGCCGGTTATTTGACCACTATCATTATAAACCGGATAGCCATGACAGTCCAGGTGTACTGTGTTGCGATTCGAGTCGTGCATATCGCACTGAATCCAGGCATCATCCTCATTTTTTTGAAAGGAGCTCAGCATGGCGGCTTTCATGGCTGATTTTTTTTGTGGAATCAGAAAATCGAAAAGCTTGCTTTTTCGTATTAATGCATGCGCGCTTTGTCCAATCAGTTTTTCGGCCACAGTATTCGAATACAAAAACCGGCCTTTCTCATCTGTTTCCCAAAGCCAGGCGCTGGATTTATCCGCGATTTGTTGCAAGCGCGCTTCGCTTTGTTTCAGTTTTTGATTGGCTTCAAAGAGTTCAAAGGCGGTTGCAATCGAGTTGAGTAACACGAAGGTGCCCGAATTCTTGATAACATATCCATACCGCGTTATCTGGCGCACCCGATCAACATACATTTTTTCGGAATGCGAAGTGTGAAATATTACCGGTATCTCCTTATGCTGCAGTATTTGACGCATTGCTTCGGGGCCGTCCATTCCTGGTCCCAGATCAATATCTGACAGGATCAGGTGAATCATCGTTTCACCCAGGGCTTTTTGAATGGCCTCCTCGCCAGTGGCCGCCAGCATCACCCGGAAATGTGCATTTTGCAAAATGCGGGAAACGAGCAGGGCTGTTGAGGGTTCATCCTCGACCAATAGTATTGTTCTGGATTGCATGACGGATTGGGCGAACAAGTTACAGGCGCTAGCCACCCGTATTAATGGACGAAAATATGAACAATAATCGATCTTGTTTATAAGAAATTTGAATCAGGCCTTGATTTGGCAACTAAAAACCGGTTGCCAGATCTGCTCGGCGTTCCCTGGCTGTCTGCAACCTCGGGCTGTAGAGCAGAACACAGATTCAGGAATGATCGTTCTTACAGCTCGCAGACAAGGCCCCTGGTCGTAGTTTTTTAATCTCGCAGTTGCACAGTGCACCCCTGCTTTCCACTCTGGCTGATTTTTTTTTGCAAATGCTTGACAAAGACAGAATACCTGACATTTTTTGGGCAAACTCGGCTTTTTGTAAGCTGAAAAATATAAAAAAAGAAGCACACCCGAGTCAAAAAACCGGGGTGCATCAGAGGTTCATATGAAAAAATTAATCGGCAGTATTACTGTCCTGATCGCGCTATTTGGATTCCAATCCATGCTGTTCGCCAGCGGCGGCGGCTCTAGCAGCAAACCCCTGGATGGTGTGCATCCCATCGTCCTTTCCCACGGCATTCTTGGTTTTGACGATACCAAAGGTTTGGTTAATGGCCTGGTAAAATACTGGGGCGGAATGGATGATTACCTGCGTTCCGAGGGAGCAGCTGTGCTGACTCCCGGCAAAACTGCCATGCAAGGTCTGGACTATCGCGCGCGTGAGCAGCGGGATCAGATTCTGTACTGGATGGCGGCTAACGGTTATTCCAAAGTGCACATCATTGGCCACTCCCAGGGCGGTCTGGATTCTCGTTATATGATCACCAATTTAGGGATGAAGAGCAAGACTTCTTCCCTGACTTCACTGAATTCTGTGCACCGCGGTACCCCGGTGGCAGATATTGGTCTGGCTGTAATTCCGGATTGGCTGGAACCAACAGTAGCCGTTGTCTTGAATGCCTTTGGCAAGCTGGTCTACAGCGGTGGTGAGCAAGATATCATCAATATGGCCAAATCTCTGACCACCAGCAGCATGGCGCAGTTCAATGCGACAGTCCCGAATGCGAGCGGTGTTGATTATTTCTCTTACGGCTCGTACATGACTCTGGCCGATCCCATACAGCACCCCATCATGTTTCTGACCTATCCGATTTGCTGGACCGGCGGAGTGTTTAACGGCCAGGGCGGCAAGAATGACGGAGTGGTGCCGTATACATCGCAAAAATGGGGCACCTGGAAAGGCGGACCGGATTATGGTATATTTACCACCGGTGTTGACCACCTGGAAGCCACAAATCTGGCCTATACCGGTCAAACCTGGTACGATGTTGAGGGTTATTACCTCAAAATGGCCAAGAACGCCAAGGCCAGTCAATAGTAACGAGCTTTGCCCGCCACAGTTGGCGGCTTGGCATTTGGCGCAGCGGATGGGCGCTTAAAAAACCCCGCATATTATTAAATCCGGCCTTGATGATTAAAGGGCCGGATTTTTTATGTCAATACCACAACTTCCCGGAAGTCAAGAACCTGCCAGTAAAATGCGGGGGTGTGATCGGCTAGTACTATCATGATTGATTCATTTATTTCCAATTTGCTTTTAGCAGCCGGACTCGTCTTAATTGGCGCCGGTATTTTTTTGAGCTGGCGATTGCGATTATTCCAGATTCGGAGCTGGCTGTTCAGTTTTAAAGTGCTTTCCGGGGCAATGGATTGGGGTCCGACTAGTGCTCACATAACCCATTTTACGGCGGCTTTACTTGGTCGCGGTTTTGCAATCAGTGTGATTTCCCTGTTAGCCATGAAAATGGCTTTGCTATTATATGGACCTGCCATTTGGCCCTGGCTGGTAATCAGCGTATTTCTGATCATGCCGTTGGATTACGTTGTCAATAGTCTGGAGCATCAGAACTTTGATAGCAGCCGTTCGCAATGGAGTAAAACGGCCATAGACGAGCATGATTATCAGGGCGATATAGTCAGCCGGGCCTTTCAAATGCCGATTCTGAGTTTGATTTTCAGGCTACTCAGCTTGTTTGCAATTACGATTCGATCGATCTGGTTGCCCGCCATTTTACTTTTGCAGTTTGCAGACCAAATTGCACCGGGATTCCAGCTAACTTTTATTTGTCTGACTGGCGCGCTGGTTTTGGTGCTTGCATCCAGCAGCATTTTGCGGCAGGCTATTGTGAGCAAGTGGCTGGCATTATTGGCCCTGATAATCTTTCTATTGGGTTTGGGTCTGGACTGGAGCACTTTGGACAAATCGCTTCTAGCAGCGAATCTCAGTGGGTTGCCAGGACTTTTTGGAACGGACGCTACTTTGCCCCTTTGGCCCCGGAATTTAGAGCAATGGATATTGCTTCTGATTAGCATGGGATCATTTTGGACGATTGTCGGTGCTGCAGATCCGCAAACTGCTCGACTGGTCAAATCAATTCGCACGCCCAATGCGAATCATACCGGGCTCGGCATTATGGCGACTAGCGGTCTATTTGTTTTTGTCCCTTTACTCGTGGCCTATTCATGGCCGAATTTCTTTGCTTTCGGGTTTAGTAGTACTGGTTTCTACCTGCCGCAAAACGGGACCCTGCCCATCTGGTTTCAAGCCAGTCTTGGTCTGTTGGCCATTACAGCGCTGCAAGGCGCCATTCAAAGTGGAAATGCGATTTTCAGGAGTCTGTTTCCCTTCAATGGGCGCGGTTTTTTTTGGCTGCTGACGATGGTCGCTTTGGTCGCTACTGCACTGCAAGCAGTCTATCAAACAGAACAGGATTTGTACGAAGTCCTGTACATCCTGATTGCGGTCAGCGTTATACCTTTGCTAATTAGTGTTATTGCGGCCCTGCGTTTGTCCACCCCGGCATTTCGGCTGATGCAGCATTGGCAGTCTGAACGTAAATCGCAATATGAAATCACGAAAGACATATTGGTGCTGCTTTTCCACCTGCTGCCAAAGAATACACTCAGCCGTTTATTTGGTTTATTAAGTTACATACACTTGCCGCATTTTTTGCGCGGTCCAATCATTACAACCTTCGCGCGCGCCTACCGGATTGATCTTGATGAAGCCCATGGAGAGATCCGGGATTACCCCTCGCTCAATCGGTTTTTTACACGGGCATTGCGCGAAGGAGTGCGGGTTGTCGCCAATGAAAAAAATGTCCTCGTCTCGCCTGTTGATGGACGGATGTCCCAGTTTGGCGCTATCCAGGATGGTATCTTGATCCAGGCCAAGGGCCTGCAGTATAGTGTAGATGACTTGTTGGTGAATTCTGAATTTGCCAGTCGCTTTCAAACCGGCTCGTTTTGCGTGTTATATCTCAGTCCGCAAGATTATCACCGGATCCATAGTCCGGATGCAGGGCGTATTCTGGGCTATAGTTACCATCCGGGTCAGTTGTTTCCAGTAAATCAGCTGATGGTGAATGGTCTGAGTGCGCTTTTTCCAAAGAATGAAAGGTTAAGCACCTTTATCGAAACTAGTCAAGGTCTGGTTGCAGTCATTAAGGTGGGGGCGACCAATGTTGGTCGTATTTCGCTCAGTTACGACTCGATTCGATCCAATCGCTGGTTTCGATCAGAGCGGCATCATCTGTACCATGAAGATCTGTTGATCGCCCGGGGTGCGGAGTTGGGTCGTTTTGAAATGGGATCTACGGTGATCTTGCTCATAGAGAATCCGCGATTTAATTTTTTAAAAGAATCCCATTCTGGATTGAGAGTGCGCTACGGCCAAATCATTGGTGCCTTTGCAAAATAAGTCGCAGGCGATCAGGTTCACAAGCCATCTGCTTGCTGATTTCAGCGATTTGCTGTGGATATTGCCCGGCAAATCTAGCCAGATACTGGATTAGATTTTCGCTTATGCGCAGTTCGTTAAAGATCTGCCCATTTGTATCGGCGCCTTGCAAAACCGGATCCGGGATCGGGTTGACTGTTTTTTTTTGCTCCGGTTCGAAAGTAAGCGCAATCCCGGACTGGCGGGCCAGATGTTCAAGTTGGTTTCGGATTCCTTGATGCTTGGCAGAGTGTTGGAGGTAACCCCCGGACTGATACATATGCCCTGAGTTGAGTCTGTTGCATATTGTACTACCGTACAGTTCGTAGCCTGTACCATGTATATGAGACCGGGAGCCCTGTTTTTCGAAGCGTACGCCGGCAAATTGGACCGCCTGAATTTGCAAAGATTCAGCCACCCGCAGGGCCAGTCCGGCCACGTTACCGCTCGGGTTGGACCATTCCCTGGCACCAGACAAGGGACCCATGGCCAGGATTTGATCCAGAGGTAAAGATGAGCGATAAAAAAAACGCTGATTGCAAAAGAACTGCAAAAAAGAAGCGCTGCCGGACCAGCAAAGCAGGGGAATCTGACGCAGGGCGGCAGAATGAACCAAACTGGCTTGTTGAAAATGAAACCAGGTACCACGCCCGCCGTCTATGCTGATCGCCAAATCAATTTGAATGCCATGTTTGAGTAACCAGGCAAGGGCTGTATCCGCGGCCACTAACAAGGTATCCTGGTCATGACGATCGGGCGAAATGCCCAGGTTTTGCAGATCAGCAGCCAAGCAAGGAGCTGCACCGCAAAAAATCATTCTTTTATACTGCTGAGCAAAATGTTTAGTAATGAAAAACTCGCGCTTCCGGCTGCACTGATTGTAATGGGCGATAGCATTTCTGCGCCAAATCCGCAGGAAGTGCGTAATTGTAGATTGAT
Source organism: Leptospiraceae bacterium (assembly GCA_020441005.1). Lineage (GTDB taxonomy): Bacteria > Spirochaetota > Leptospiria > Leptospirales > Leptonemataceae > JAGRNA01. The sequence continues at coordinate 14,260 of JAGRNA010000090.1, read as the reverse complement.
TTACGGATATTTCTGTTTTCAGGTCTGACAGAATTCGTTCCATCAAGTTCGGCCAGTAGCGCTTGTAGGCTGGCAGACAGTAGATGGAGATGAGTCGGATTCCGTGTGCTTGAATATAGTCGCGCAATTCTGTCGTTTGTTGAAAGACTAGCAACGAATTGGTCTGCCAGGCAGGAATTTGTTGCAAAGCGGTTTCATAAATAAAAGGTATCGGCTCCAGGCAAAGCAAACGAGAATGATCGTTTGCATTCAGGTTATGCTGCATAGAGTCAAGTAAATAACCGGCTCCCAGGCCAATGATGATGACTGTTGCCAGCTCCTGCTGCCGCAAACGATCGGCCACATCAGCGCATTGACGTTCGGCTTCTTGAACCGGATTGCGCTTTGAATGGAGGTACTGGCTGCCAACCTTGAAGTTCGGCTGTTCGTTAGTAAAATCGAATTGGATGGTTTTTGCGTCAGATTGCAGGGTGGTAGTTAATCATCAGAATCGTCTGAATCATTGAAATCATCTGAATCATAATCATCATCGGTATCAGAGTCGTCATCATCCATCAAAGCATCGTCATCATCCGAGTCTTCTTCGGAATCTTCGAACCCGGAATCATTTAACTCTCGGGAGTCCGAAATCATTTCCGGGGCTTCTGTGTCTGCAAAGATCTGACCGGCAACATCGTTAGCAGTGGGACGCGCATAAACCGGATTGTCTTCAATCCCGAGCTTTTCACGCAATGCCTGTCTTGATTCATCGCTAATGAAATCAAAAGTAAGTGATTTTTCGGAAAGAATTTGCAATGCCTGGATGGAAGGCTTTCGATTCAGAAATTCTTTGGGAACCTTGACCTGATCAATTAAATCTACAACTTCAAAGGCTGCCACAGTTGCGGCATATTTTCCTTCACTGGTAACTTGCAGCAGCTTGCTGATTTCAAATTCTGAAGACATGCTTTACCCTTCTATCCGATGGCCAAGAATTGGCACCAGGATCGAGTGTCAATCACTTAGATCGCAATTCTATGCGACCGAATCCTTTTTTATTGACCCGCAGCCGATTGACAGTCTCAGCGCTCAGGTTTTGCGACATAACAACCATTTTTTTCCAAAAATCATTGGTTTCACTGGCATTCAGGCTGCGAACGGGATCTGATTTGTTTTCGCGGTATCGACCAAAAACAGGATAAATTTGCACTGCGTTAAGTTGCCTTGATTCCAGGTCGCATTGTAATTCAAGCAGCATATTATTATCCTGCCGTTCATTCACTGAACCAAATAAAAAGTTGCCGATTGAATAGGCGATGATCGATCCGCGATACACTTCCAAAGCCTGGACTATGTGAGGATGGTGACCGATTACAGCATCCGCCCCCGCATCAACCATCAAGTGGGCTAGTTTGATCTGCTCTGGTTGCGGCCGGGTATAGTATTCCACGCCCCAATGCAAACTGACAATGACCAGGTCGACTTCCTTTTTCAGGCTTTGGATCTGACTACGCACAGAATTGGCGCGCACAGAGGCTACTCCGGCTCGACCGGGCGTGCTAAAAGTCATATGCTCACCGATCATGCTAAAGGACAGAATTGCAAACGAAAGCAAGTCGTTTCGAACTACAAGAGGGCTGGCTGCCTCTCCCCAGGATGATCCCGCCCCGACAGCCGCAATACCAGCATTTTTTAATTCGGCGACAGTTGCCTGCAGGCCTTCCGGGCCAAAATCCATGCTATGATTGTTGCCCAGAATTGCCGTCTGGATGCCTAGAAATCGCAGCAGGGCAATATTTTCCGGTGCGCTATTGAATATATAGGCTTTTTGGAGCCATGGCTTACCCTTGCTGCTCATGGTTGTTTCCAGATTCAACAGGCGGTAGTCGGCCTTAAGAAATCGTTCCTGTAATGGTTGAACGGGAAATTCAAGGCCATTTTTTTGCTGCAGATCGGCGACTCGCCATGTAAAGTGCGTATCGCCGGCAAACAGGATTCGATAAGGGCCTTGTTTTTGCCGGAAGTCTTTGTAGGCCTCGATTGAAATTGGCGCTTTAGGTAACAGGGCTGCCGGCTTGGGGGGTACCGAGCCGCAAGCGGAAAAAATCGTTATGCTAACCAAAAAAATGGACAGCTTTGTGCGCTGAATTGGTTTTTCCGACCTTTTACACATACGTACTTACGAAAAGTCTTTTCAAGAGAAAAGCACAGGTGAATATGAACATCATGATGCTAAAAAAGGCAAGCCTGATTTTATTCTCTTCCCTGGTTCTGTCATCCTGTCTGAGTCCGCGTGATCTGTTAACAAGTATGTTTCAATTCCGCCCCGACTATACCCTGGAGAGACGAGTCATTTATCAAACAGTGCGGGGGCCCGATGGTTGCCTGATCCCTAATCATGCTGATGGCAAGATATTGCTAATCCCTATCCAGGGAGTAATTCAGTCCACTGGCTATATTAGCAACAGCACAGTGTCACCGGCTTTTATTGAGCGTCTGTTGCAAAACGCGTCGGATGAAGGCGGCTGGAAGGCAGTGATCCTGTATATCAATTCTCCGGGCGGAACGGTAACGGCCTCGCACCAGATTTATCGTCAGATTCAGGATTTTTCCAAAAAGAATGAGCTAAAAGTGCACGCACATATCAATAGCCTTGGTGCATCCGGTGCGTATTACATTTCGATGGCTGCTGATGAAATCAGTGCCGAAGAAACGGCTCGTGTGGGCAGTATCGGTGTAATTATGCGCAGCATCAGTTTGCAGGGCTTGCTCGAAAAATACGGCATTCGTTACCAGGCTATTGCGTCAGGAGCCAATAAGGACACGGGTTCCATTTTTAAAGACATTAGTCCCGAGGAAGAAGCCTTTTTAAAGAGCCAGATTTCTGTTTCTTATGAGCGTTTTTTGCAAATCATTCTGGAATCGCGAAAGGATCGAATTGGCTCAGAGAAACTGCGTCAAGTTGCTGATGGTCGGGTCTATCTGGCTGCCCATGCAAAAAATCTTGGTTTGATAGATCAACTTGCAGAGTTTCCAGGCGTTGTAGCGCAGCTGGGCGACAAATATGGCAGCCGGGCGCCGGAGGTCGTGACCTGGCTACCCAGGGACACACAGGCGCAATCGATATATGATTTGGAGCTAGCCACGCAGAGCAGCGCTGAGTACCAACTGGAAGTGCTGCGGGGCCTGGCTGGTCAAAAAATGTTCTATATTTGGCCCGACAGTTTCTTTTAGCCCAGGATCACGGCCCGGCGGCAAGCGCAAATGTCCACGGAAATAAAAGACCAGGCGGATCTAGATTTAATTCGTCCGTTTCGGGATGGCTATCTGCCTGTCATACAGAAAATGCAGGAGTATGTCGAGGGCTGTCAGTCCTTGCTGGTCTCCAATATCCTGAATACAACTGAGCGTAATCTGCTAAATGAGCAACGGAGTGCGCTGGACAGTTTACTGGGAGAAATGCAAAAAAGGTGCCGTGTGTTAGCCATGGAAATGACCCGGGACGAACTGGATCGTGAGGCCCATCGTGATTACCATAATTTGTTCTCTGGCGATGCAGATGATCATAAGCTTGGTTTTGTGGTCTTTTTGAAGAGCTATGTATTGCTAAAACGCTTTTCCGTCCAATTATCGCAGGATTGGACCCGTCTGAAAAAAATCATTCTGGAGCTAGATCTACACGACAAGTCCGAGTTCGTGCGGCAGTTCCTTTCCTATAATGCAGAACCGGGGATTAAACTGGGCGAAGTGATCCACCGTTTTTGCCAGCGTATGAAAATGATTCTGCAGCTGAATCGCGATCCTGAGGATGTACGCCATCTGGCTGGCTTTGCTAAATACTCTCCTGATCTGCAGTACAAGCTTTCCACCGTTTATACGGAGAACCTGGAGTCCTTTATAACGGCAACCTTTGCCCAAAAACAGGGGGATTATGGTCAGCTGGGCATCATGCCAGACCTGGAGCATTCGGAATTTGAAGCGCTAAACAGCAATCGATCCGGGAGTACAAGCCGAACCAGAACGCCTCCACCAGATTACAAACTCGATGCGAGCGGCGGTCATAAGTGGAACCAAACGCGGGACTACTATCTGCAATATGAGCCGCGGGCCCTCGAGCGGGAGAGATCAATCTACAAGCAGGTGATCTATTTTGACTCACATATGGGGGCCGATCAAAAATTCATTCGGACGGATTTGATAATCAATCTCAGCCGGCGGAAAAAAAGCATACAACCGGAGACGATTGAATCTGAATATTCAATATTTTTAAATAACTTCTTTCAACTAGTAAATGAAATCAGTTCCATGAATATGGATATTTCCAGAGAGCTACGGTCGGCATTTCTGTTTCATTTGGGACCACTGGCTTACAGCAGCCTGACATTAAAATTCTTACAAGAAGTCAAGACCGGGTATTTGCACTATCGCTTGCAAAATGGAAAGATGATCCGCAAGTTTATACCGGTAGAATTGGTGCGCATGAATGTGCTGGATTTCTGGAAAAAAGAAGTCCTGACCAAAACAGATTTTGATCGGAATGATTACTCAATATTCCGGCATATAGTCAAGCTTGTGCAAAGCATGCATCGCCAGCTGATGCAAAAGGCGGAGGAAGAATACCAACGCTTACCGCCAGATATGCGCAAGATGAGAGACCGGCGCAGCTTGTTTCAGGAAAATGCCAGTAGCTGGATCGGAGCCACTAATATCGTTATATTCAAGCGCTTTTTATCTGCGCGCCAATAGTTATCCTAAAATATTCAGCAGGACACCCTTTTCCAGGCGATGGCTGACTGCATACGTGGAATCCGGATACTCTGGCGTAGTATGGTGAAAGGCCTGACGAGCCAGGGCAGCGGGACTATTCAGTTGATTGTGGTCGTCTGGTGTGGTTGCCGGGCGAATTTCCGGCCTGGATCGGGCCTGTATGGATTCGACCGCAGAAACGGGATCCTGTCTGTAACGCACAACAGGATAAACATACTGGCCTGGTAAACGACTGGCATTCATGGAACCAGTGTAAACATTCATGTTTACGTATCGGATTTGATTCTGTAAAAATTACACCGAAATGAAACAAGAACGCCAAAAAATGGATCAAGTTATGAAAAAGAGTGTGCTCTTTGTGCTTTTGCTCGGCCTAAGTTGCAATGGAACCTGGCCTGTACCTGTAGACAGAAATGATCTGACGATGGAGTTTACCCGGATTTACGATTCGATTTACCTTGCTCACGAGCAGAATTATTGGCCTGTCAATGCATTGATCTATACAGATTCGAATGGAATCATATTTTTTGATAGCGGTTGGACATACAAAAGTGGTCGTCAGCTGGTTTGGCAGGCAGCCACACTGAACCAATTAGATTACCTGGCCGTTGTTCCGACCTCCTGGCATTTGAATCGGTCGGGTGGATTGTCCGTTTTTCGTGCCAGTCGGGTTCCTATTCTGATGCAGCGCAAGACGCCTCTCTTGCTGGACAGCAAATGGAAGAATGCGCAAGAAAGCATGAAATCCAGTTTCAGCAGTTGGCCTGTGTTGTCCTTTGAAAGCACTCAACGCATTTTCGGTTCGAAGTTCTCATTTCAAAAGCAGGGCATAGATTTGTATCATTTAAAAAATGGTATCAGTGCAGACAATGTGTTAGTTCACTTTACGAAAGAGAAAGCGATTTATGCCGGTGGATTATTTACTATCCCTATACGCTTTCAGGACCGTAAAAACCCGACTGATTTGCTAGGCACGCTTGATTTTATTGAAACGCTTGATTTCAATTCAATCATTGATGGTCAACAGGCCAGAGTTCATTCCCGGCAATGGTTAATCAAGTGGCGGGAGTATATTCAATCCCTTTCTGATGTAGAAAATGGTCCATCATAGGCAGCGCAGTTTCTACCAACTGTTGATAAACAGACCTCTTGAAATGAACGATCTGGGTGGCCAGGAACGAAAGCTCTTTCCACTCCACTCTGGAGAATTCCTGTTGGTGTGTTTTCAGATCCAGATGGGCTGCATCACCATGCCAATAGTACAAAAACCACTTTTGCGTCTGGCCGCGATAATCATCCAGGCCCTCATTGACCGGCCCATTGAATTCATAGCTTAGCCAGTGCTCAAGTTCCATATCAGGCTGCGGCATGCGCAGACCCATTTCTTCGTATAGTTCCCGAATAGCGGCTTCGGCGGGCTGTTCGCCTGGGTCAATCCCGCCCTGTGGCAATTGCCAATAGTTGGGCGTATCCAGTCGTTCTCCGGCTAGAACCAGTTTGGACGAGTTGAATACGATGATGCCAGCGTTCGGTCGCAACGGTTTTTGGTTCATAATGCTGTTTGTCCAGGATGCCACCAGGGAACAACAAACTTTCAGGCCAGGCAGGGCAAAGTGTCGAAACTATTGGTATGAACCGACGATTACTAGCTGCCGGTCTGACTGCTTTAGTCCTGACCTTTGCGTGGAACACGCCCTTTATTTTACCAATTAAGCTCCTGGTAGTATATGTACACGAATTCTCACATGCGCTCGTTGCGTTACTACTCGGCGCCAATCTCGAGCAAATCAATGTAAATGCGGCCGAGTGGGGCGAGACAGTGGTCAGGAATTTGCACAGTCCGCTGGGATTTACGCTAGTCGTTGTAGCTGGTTACCTGGGCAGTGCATTGATTGGGAACCTCTTATTGAATCGCGGATTACAGGCCAATTGGGACCGGCCGACAACTTTTTTTTTGGCAATGCTGCTACTGTATTCTGGTTATTTGTTCACCACTCCCGGATCTCTAACCTTTTTTACAGCGATTGGATGGGGCTTTTTCTTTTTAAGCGCTTCCGTTCTGCCACGCGAAATTCTCCACTATATCATGGTAATTACAGGCGTGTTTTTTATCTGGTATTGCTTTCATGACATGTATGATTTTAGCGAGCAAATGGAGGCGACGGATGCCGGTATTCTAGCGAACTGGTTATTAAATGAATCCGAGCTGGTTAGCCGATATGCATCATTCAGCTTTATTACAGGCAGCTTTGCCACGCTGATGACTGGAGCCATCAGCATGATCACTTTGGCAGGTCTGGTTCAGGTAGTGAAAAGCAATCATTCGCATGTTGCGGAACCGGACGCAGCGAATACAGCCAGCAGTCAGGAAGCGACGAACGAACCGAGCAAGGTGGTTGTCAATCCCCTGGCGGAAGGAAACCTGGTGCCTGACAACGTTCCCTTTGGTCAGAGGGAATACAGCCTGGCCCTGGATTCATCAGGTGATTTGATCAGAAAAACGGCCTAAGAAGGTAGCAGATCGTATGGAACTGAAAAACCAAAAAACCAGCATTGTAACCGGCGGGGCCGGCTTTCTGGGATCGCATATATGTCTTCGCTTGTTGGACCGTGGCCAACATGTTGTGTGTGTCGATAATTTTCATACAGGCCGATTCGATAACATACGCGAATTGCTCCTGAATCCTGATTTTGAACTAGTGCGCCACGATATTATTGAACCGCTCTACATGGATGCGGACTATATTTATAATATGGCCTGCCCGGCCAGCCCGCCGCATTATCAGGCTAATCCTGTGCGTACATTTAAAACTTCCGCCCTGGGTACTATGAATATGTTGGGACTGGCAAAAAGATGCAAAGGACGCTTGCTGCAAGCCAGTACTTCGGAAATTTATGGCGATCCCCAGCATCACCCCCAAAAGGAAAGCTATTGGGGTAATGTGAATCCATGCGGAATTCGATCCTGCTATGACGAGGGCAAGCGAGCGGCCGAGACTTTGTGTTTTGATTACCACCGGGTGCACCAGGTAGATATTCGGGTGATTCGCATATTCAACACGTATGGACCGAATATGGATCCTGTCGATGGCCGCGTAGTATCGAACTTCATACTGCAAGCATTGCAGAATCAGGATATAACGGTTTATGGAGACGGGCAACAAACACGCTCATTTTGCTATGTCAGCGATCTGGTGCGTGGGATTATAGATTTTATGCATAACGAAAAGACGATCGGTCCCATGAATTTGGGCAACGATGGGGAGTTTACCATGCTGGAATTGGCGGAGCTGGTAATTGAAATGACGGGTTCAAAGTCAAGAATTGTCCATCAACCGCTACCGGCCGACGATCCGACGCGTCGGCGTCCGGATTTAAGCCTGGCGCGGTCAGTGATTGGCTTTGAACCGCGAGTGCCGCTTCGATCCGGGCTTGAACAGACGATTGCTTATTACAAGGGATTGCTTGCATCAGCGTAATCTTTGCCCAGATTTGAAGGGCGATGCAGTTTTAATTCCTGTAACTCATATAGCTTGGCGAATTTCAAAAACGTTGAATAGGCGGACGAAACGGCGATCACAAAACCGGCAAAACCGTCCAGCCAACCCGATTTGAAGAAATAGCATTCAATAAACTTGCCAAATGGTTTCACCAGCATATTGAGGATGCTGGCTGATTTCTTTTTTTGGAAACGGGCGAAGGCCACAATACTCGAGAATTTATTGATGGTATCCACCTGGTGGCTCAGGTCCCGGAATGAATAGTGGATTAAATCACCCTTGAGGACCGGACCACTCGTAGGGCGGGATTTGCCTTCAAGTAAAATAAAGTCATGCGGATTCTCTCCAGCCCATCGGGCCGAATTTTTTTTAAAGAGCCGATAGCGTGCATTGTACCAGCCGCCATGCCGTATAAAACGACCCAGGTGCCAGGTGAGTCGTTTGACCCGAGCCCCGGCTTGATCCGGATTTGACTGAATAAAACGTAAAATTTCCTGGGACAATTCGGGGCTGACCCTTTCGTCGGCGTCCAGAGCGAAAATCCAGGGGCCTTTTGCCAATCCGATCGCCCTGTTTTTTTGCTGGATATGTCCATCGAAGGCATGGGTGTGGAATTGAACCTTGGGGAAGGTGGCTGCAATCTCTTTAGTCTGATCCGTGGAAAAGGAGTCCAGGATAATGACCTCGTCGCACCAATCGCAGACCGAACGGATACAATCCGCAATATTATGGGCTTCATTAAATGTAATGATAGTTGCTGAAATTCCCGTCATACAGCAAGTTTTTCCTTTTTCATTTGCCTGGCAATGAAAAGCAGGTCAGGTACCAAGGGAGGGCTGGATATGGTTTGGTCGGAACTGCAAGCTATGGGATATGTGACACACAAGATGGAGTCCCGGTACGATGAAGTAAAATTAAGAGCCATACAGACTTTTTGGACAGACTGGGGTCCGAAAGCCGGTTTTTTTTCTGCAAAAGACAACGATCGTATTTTAGATCGGCACCTGTTTGAGAGCCTGGTTTGTATGGATGCGGGATACAAGGCCTATGAGCACTGGACCAGAAACTACGTTTCACGTGAAACAGAATGCCTGGATTTGGGTAGCGGCCCTGGCATTCCAGGTCTGGTCGCTATTGCGCATCAAACAAAGCGGCCTAAAGTTACCTTGCAGGACAGCTCCCGGCGGCGGCTATCGATTGTGGAAGATCATTTTCCGTATGCCGACGAATTGAGTTTTGTTTATCGACGCGCTGAAGAAAACCAGGCTGTTTATGCGCTTGTTTTTAGTCGGGCGTTTGTGCCCTTTCCCGGCGTGCTGGAATTGGCTACTTGCAGCGTTATGCCGGGTGGATTGTTTATTATTATCACGGGCAAGGTGCCAGCCCTCCTGGGTCACACCGATCCGCACAGAAAACGGCTGCAGGCATACATAAAACGCACTGGTTTTGTTTCACGTGAAATTATCCCCTTGCCTGCACTGCAGGCCCTGGGGGCCCGTCACCTGTTGATCTTTCAGAAAAATGGTTTACCCGCACCAGGGTACCCGCGCACTTGGAAACGCATCAAGGAATCCAGTCAGCAATGGGTAGAGTAATCGCATTAGCAAATCAAAAAGGCGGAGTTGGTAAAACAACTTCAGCAGTAAATATTAGCGCCTATTTGGCGGCCCGGGGCAAGCAGGTATTATTGGTCGATATTGATCCCCAGGGGAACGCCGGTTCCGGTTTGGGTTTAGATATCCATTCGCTGGAAACCAGCATATATGATGTCTTGCTGGAAGAAAGATCCGCCGCGGAAGTCATTGTCGAAAGCGAGTACAGCAATTTGTCGATTTTGCCTTCTAATGTGGACCTGTCGGGCTTCGAAGTGGATATGATGGGCCGTGATCGAAGGGAGTATATCCTGACCGAAGCGTTGCGCCAAATCAAGGAGGACTACGACTTTATGATCATCGATTGTCCGCCGAACCTGGGAATCCTGACCCTGAATGCCTTAACGGCGGCAGAAGAGGTTATCATCGCTTTGCAAACAGAATACTATGCCCTGGAGGGTTTGACGCAATTGATGAAGGTGATTCAGCTGGTCCAGGGTTCCCTGAATCCGGGATTGCAATTAGGCGGAGTTATATTGACAATGTTTGATCAGCGCACGTCCCTGGCCAGACAGGTGGTGGAAGATGTACGTAGCCACTTCGGCGACATAGTTTTTGCCAGTGTGGTGCCGCGTAATATCAAGTTGTCCGAGGCACCCTCCTTTGGTCAGTTTATTGGTCAATACGCACCGGAGTCCGCCGGAGCAGCAGCCTATCTAAAACTTACCGACGAGGTTTTGGCTCGTGGCTAAAAAGGCGCTCGGACGTGGATTATCCAATCTGATTCCGGGCGGTCCAGCCAGGACAGAAGCAACGGGTCGCAATGATTTCAAAGATCTGAATTTGGACGAAGTCCGGCCGGACCCCAATCAACCACGCAAGACCTTTGATGAGACTGAATTGCAAAATTTGGCTGCAACCTTTAAAAATGTGGGCATCATCGAACCGATTATAGTGCGTCCAATTGATGGACAGTATCGAATCATTTCCGGAGAACGACGCTGGCGCGCTGCCGGGTTGGCCGGGTTTAAAAAAATTCCGGCCATCCTGAAGCAAGTGAATGATACCCAGGCTATGGAAATGGCTATCATCGAGAATATTCAACGCGAAGAGTTAAACCCTGTGGAAGAAGCGCGTGCTTATATGCGCTGGATGGAAGTTGCCGGCATCAAGGCAAGTGATATTGCGAAAAGAGTGGGCAAGGATCGTAGTACCATTACCAACTTGCTCCGTTTACTAAAGCTGCCCGATGAAATTTTGGTCAGCATTGAGAATGGATTCTTGACGCCCGGACAAACTCGCCCCTTGCTCAGTTTGGGAGACACACGAACCATGTTGCGTTTGAGCGCGCGCATTGCAAAAGAAGGCTGGAATGCCCGCAAGGTAGAAGATGAGATCGCTCGTTTGCAAAGCGGTGTGACCGGGGCAACTGGTGTGGGCAAGAGTGTTGCCAAGGATGCGAATATCAGGGCTATGGAAGATCAAATTCGGCGCAAGTTAATGACCCGTGTTAGCCTGAAGCACAAAAGCAACGGATCCGGTAGTATTACCCTGCATTATGGTAACCTGGAAGATCTGGAGCGTTTGCTCGCTACCATGGGTGTCCAACACTGAGCCGGCTGCACTGTGGCATAGTTGGTGGCGGCTATGCTGGTCTGACTGCTGCGATTCAGTTGTCCAGGTTAAAGGACTGCAAGGTAACTTTGCTGGATAGGAATACCAGCTTCTTAAAAAAAATATCTACCTATCGACTGTTAGACACACCTTTGTCAGATTTGCAGATACCATACGAACGTATTGCGAAAAAGCATGGATTCGATTTTATTCAATCAGAATCGAACGCCAAAGAGGTGCTGAAGTCCTTGCCAGACGATTCTGCCATCCGACAGGATGCTTTATTGGGCGCCTTTGACGTATTGGTGTTCGCGACCGGGGCCAGGACAGCGAGTTTTGTTGAATCCGAGTCCGACCCGGCTTTCACTATAGAATCGATTATCACTAATCCGGTCGCTTTACATGCTCGTCTGGCTGATGCCGAGGAACCCGGAATCGGCTTTTTGGGCGGTGGTGCTACGAGTGTTCAGTTTGCTATGCAAATTAAGGACAGCCTGGCAAACAAGGGTGTTGCGTCCCGAATAGATCTGGTAACCGCTGGTAGCAGTCTATTACCAGAGTTTCCGGCCCAATTTGGTCAATATGTACATCGCGTTTGTCGGGCACAAAAAATTACAGTGCACTATATGTCCCGGTGTACGCAAATGAATGCGACCAGCATGACATTCCAAAGAATGGATGGTTCAGCCAAAAAAATTGGGTATGATCTGGTGTTCAATTTTAGCGGAGTAAAAGCTGCGCCACTTGCCCTGCAATGCAATCAATATGGCCAGGTGCTGGCAGATGGCCGAACCCTGGAAAATATCTATGCCATCGGGGATTGTAGTGAGTTTCAAGGCGCGGGTTCGAATACAAAATCAGCGCAAAGTGCAGTGCGTAAGGCTCTTTGCGCCGTAGAGCACATCCAGGCAACTTACCTGCAAACTAGCGCAGCGCGTGCATATCACTACCAGGATCTGGGATATTTTATTAGCCTGGGTCAAAAAGATGCAATTGGTTGGCTCCTGGACAAGCGAGTGATTGCGACTGGACGCTCTGCATTGGCAATCAAGGAGGCAATTGCCAATCAATTTGCCTTGTTTTTAGAGGGCTATAATACATACGTATAGATATCATTCAACAAGCACTTTCAGGGCGATGCATAGCTGCAACACGATTAGTGCAAGTTTAATGTACTTTGGTTTTAATTTGGTTGTTGCAATCGCACCGATGATACCACCAGCAACACCACCTGCTGCGAGTGGCCAAACAAGGGGCAAAAACATGAATCCTACTGAAGGTTCCGGCATTTGCAGTGCAGAACTTTTGGACTGTATATAGTAATTCAGTGAGCCAGCCAGAGTTATGAATATGATCCCGAAACTGGAGGTATTTACGGCCTCGCGTGGTTCATAAGCAAAAATACTCAGTAATACGGGTACCATAATTATTCCACCCCCGATACCAGCCAGTCCGGAAAGAAATCCAACAATCAGACCGGTCACAACCGACAGAAGCATTGCATATGACCAGGCCATTTCTGATTTTTTTTTGATGGGCGCGCGATTGTCTTTGGCCAAACGAATGGCCCCCCAAAACGCATTGATCAGCAGAAATAGACCAAAGTAGAACATGACTTGTTTGCTGGCAATAGAACTGGTGAATTGACTGGCGAACCACGAGCCGGGCACAGAGGCGCCAATAATCACCAATATATGACCATATCGTATAGAGCGGGTGCCGGCATTTTTCAGGCTGGCACTCGCAGAAAAAAGCATGGCCATGAAAAGGGAGCTGCTAATGCTCATGATTCCCAGCAGATCTTCCGGCAGGATTCCCTTACCGCTGTAATACAGCAACGGTACGCTAAACACTCCCCCGCCAATACCCAGCATTGTGGAGAGTGTTCCAATCAGAATTCCCGCGAGGAAAAGAATTGCCTGTGTAATTTCCATTTTTAGTTGCTATTAGACCGCTTGTCAGCTAACTATGCCACGGTGCGTACAATCGCAGGGGTGTCACTTGAGTTCTGGAATAGATCAGCTAAACAATACTGAAATTGATCACATCAAGGGAATTTTGCTGAATCTCGTACGGAGCCTGGAAAAGAAAAAGGCGGTCGGATCACACCAGGGCTTGATTACCGATGAAACGATTGTTTTGACAGCCTTGCGGCATCCGGAGCGTGGAGATGTCGAAATTTCCCTGTTTACGGACAAAGAAGGGCTACATGTTTTTGTTTCCAATCGGCGGGAGCTGGACAGTCCTTTTGCAGTCATGAATCTGCAGCAATCCCATCGCCATCCAGAGCGGCGGCCTCTCGACAGTGGTAATGTTCTAAAAGAAAATGAATATGGTTTGTTTCTAACCAGCTTTCAGGACAGAGAGACCCTGAAAACCCGATCAGCTGCTGGTCAATTGGTGCGCGTGTTTTCCACTCATTTTGGTATTGCTGATCCGGTCGAAAAGCAATCCAACCCGATGGAAGCGCTGAAAGGCAAGGCTTTGGCTGAGTGCTCCCTGTCCGATAAGTTGCGTATTTTCATTGATAACGCACCAGGAGACCCCAGGCTGGATGCTATTAAAAATGAATTGTTCGGATTCAAAATCGTAGCGCAAAAGTATAAACAAAAGGCGGTTGAAGAAACCTTTTTTTTATTACCCCAGAATTTTCAAAATACTATCGGTCAAATGATTCGCGATGCCTATCCCTATGGCGTTCGTAAAAGCTTGCGGACCAGTTTTCCCAAGGATCATAAACAGGAGCAGGATAAGGTGCACAAGCAATTGAGCTCGTTATTGACTGACGTTGAAATAAAAACTCACCTG
>JAGRNA010000089.1 GCA_020441005.1 Leptospiraceae bacterium | reverse complement strand
TCTGTGAATTGTTTAATGCTAAGGTATTGTAAATATATGCCTGGATCCCCATTAAAATTGGGCCTATTAAAAGAGCGCCAATGAATATGATCAGCATAAAAAACACTTGAACGTATTCATGGATTGCGCCACCTACTGCAATCAAAATCATTGAAATGATGTAGAAGCCCAATACTGGCAACACCTGAGCAAAAAATATTGACCATTTTTTGCCATATGTAATTTCATTGCTTTTTTTAATGGCCTGAATTGGATCCATATTCTGGTCTAGCACCAGAAAAACTGACTGACTCCAGGCTATTTGGATTACATAGGCAGGTATAACCAGAAACAAAAACCCTATTAGTACACCAATGTGATTAAAGGCCATAACTAAAAAGAATTCACCCATATTTTTCCTGTAATCTGGGTTAAAAATCTCTGTTGGGCTTAGGCCGCTGGCCCCTTTGCCCATTTTGGCGATCAAACCAATTAAGCCGATTGTTGTGCCGACATTTAGATATGGAATCCAAATAGTAAGTATCCAGAGAATTGTATTGATTAGCAATGGGAAGAAGTTTTTTAAACCAATCTTTATTCCGTTGCTAATTGCATTTGCTATAGTCATTTTGTGAACATACCGTCCTTTCTTTGCGGATATAATGTGAGAATTTCGCATGCATCCATGATTAGAAGTGCGCTCAAAATCCCTTCCAGGATTAAAGGCAAGGCTCCCAATCAAAAGACTCTAAACGTAAAAACCTCAAGGCCAATAGTTTCACATCGAAATTGATTGGTCAATTCTTTTTGGAGATTATTGACAAAAAACACTATAGAAAGCATGTAATCATTTTGGGTTGTTGCTTTGAAATGCTCGATTCTCATTTCGCTCCAGCTTTGGAGCATCTCGAAAACAGTTGCCAGTACCCCTGAAATTCCAGCAAATATGCTGCAAATTGACCAATAATTGCATTTTATTATCGACTTTCGGCATTTTGGGGGTTACTAAAGAATTGTATTTTTTTAATTATGCAGTGATAATGCCATCCAGTGTACCCGGTGGCTCAAGACTAATTCTTGACAATCTGGGGGAACGAAATGCACTGCAAAAAAAGTAATGTGGTTTAATCCACATATTCTAATATTTCGAGGAAAAAAATGTCTGAAAGTAATGCTTCCAAAGATTGGATGACAACTCTGCTGCTGTGCCTGTTCGCTGGTACGCTCGGAGTTCACCGATTTTACACTGGTCACACCGGGATTGGTCTGGCCCAGCTGTTCACATTGGGCGGTTGCGGTATCTGGACACTGATCGATCTGGTTCAAATTGTAACCGGAAAGTTCACCGACTCCGATGGCAATGTAATCAGCAAAGATTGATTTGCCGGCGATACCCTTGCCTGTGAAACCAGGCAAGGGTATTGCTCCCTTTTTTTTATCAAAGTACAACCTTTTTGCCCCTGTAATCCGGCAAACAAGCCCTTTCGGCCAAACGCAACTCTTTTCTCGAAACCCAATCCCCTTCCGGTCCGGCCTATATGAGCACTGCTCGCAAATCTCTACAGCTTTCTTTTTTTACGATGGGTTCACGGGTACTGGGACTGATCCGTGATCGTTTTCAAGCGGTCCTGTTTGGGACAGGCGAAATCGCTAGCGCCTGGGAAGTGGCTTATATGCTACCGAATATGCTGCGCAATCTGCTAGCGGAAGGGGTGCTGTCCCAGGCATTTATTCCCATTTATGCCGAGGCTCAGGGGGTTTCGGCAGAAAGGGCCGCCCGCGCATCCGGGGTGGTGCTAGTGTTCTTATTCTTTGCATTGAGCATGATTGTGCTGGCCGGTGTGCTGATGTTTCCCTGGCTCTTACCAATCATCAATAAAGGGCAGCCGAATACAGCCATGTTGATTGAGTTGGCTCAGATACTCTTTGTGTTTATACTGTTCGCATCACTGGCGGCCGTCCTGATGGGCATGCAACAAAGTCATCAGCACTACTTGATTCCGGCATTGGGGCCGATCTTGCTGAATCTGGTATTTATTGCCGGTTATCTGGGGCTGTTTTGGCAAAATGCGGATGGGCCCTCCGCAGCGCGTCAACTAGCCTGGATCGTGGTAATCGGCGGTTTTTTACAGTTGGCATTGCAAGTCGGATGGGTGGTCTATAAGGGATGGACGCCCCATCTAAATCTGGACTGGCGCAATCCGGCCCTGAAAAAGGTGCTTTTGCTGATGGCTCCGGCAGTGCTCGGGGCCAGTATGTTTCAGTTAAATCAGCTGATGGACATTTTGATCGCCAGCTGGTTTATCCCCTACGAGGTGGGGGCGATACCGGCCTTGCGTTATGCGCATCGCCTGATCCAGCTGCCGACCGGCATTATTGGCGTGGCGATCGCCACGGTGATCTTGCCGACTCTGAGCCGCACCTTGCGACAGGCGGATGAGCAGCAGGAAAGCCGATCCGAATTTACCACGGCGATTCAGTTTAGTCTGTTCCTGACCGTGCCAGCCAGTCTGGGCCTTTTTATACTAGGTGATGATATTATCAGGGTGATTTATTATGGGGGCAAGTGGGATACCAGTTCGACGACCGAGACATGGCAGGCTTTGTTCTATTTCTCCCTGGGGGTGCCTTTTTTTAGTCTCAGCAAGATTCTGACTTCTTCTTTTTATGCCTGGCAGGACACGAAAAGCCCCGTACGGATAATGATGGCAATGGTGCTCTTGAATATGGTTCTCAATGTGATATTGGTCGGTCCCCTGGCGCAGGGCGGCATCGCGCTCAGCACGGTGATCAGCAGTATCGGGTCGGTCATCCTGCAATTGCTCTGGATCAGACGCCGCGGTTTGCATGTCGATGCTGGGCGCTTTAGGCGGTTTATCGGGCGCGCCCTGACTCTGTGGATATTAATGGCCCTTTTGTTGTGGCTTTGGTCGCTGGTCGCAACGCCCTGGATCACAACGCTTGCAATTCCTGGTGGATGGGCGCTATTCCCCGGTAATCCGGTCCAATACCGGGCCATACTGATCGTACTACCGGCTGTGATCATCGCCGGGCCGGCGTATCTGGCAGGGGCCTGGCTTTTAGGCCTCGAAGAATTGCAGGCTATCGTCCGCATGCTGCCCTGGCAGCGTTTTTGGCGCAGATCGGTGCACTAAAAAAATAGTGCTTGTCAAGGACTAGCGGCCCGGTAGTTCTCTTATGCTACGCTAATGCCCAAGGAGCCAACATGACACCAGCAATCGAAAACCTGATCGCCAATCGGGAAGTAAATTTTCCAGAGGGTCTTTTAGAGGCTCGTCAAACCCTGCAATCAGCAATGGATTCACCGGAAACGTCCGCGCCGGCCAGTCTGGCCCTGGTGGAAGTTCTCTTTTGGCTGGGGGATTACAGCGAAACCAAAGAGGACAAAAACAAGTACTTTGCTGAAGGGGTGGCTGTCGGCAAAATCGCGGTCGAAAAAAACCCGGAAAGTGCCGCAGCGCATATGTGGTTTGCCTCCAATATGGGGCAGCATGGCCTCATCCAGGGGATAATGAAAAGCGCCTCCTATATGGGTCCAATTGAAAAGCACGGTAAGAAAGCGTGCGATCTGGACGAAGGCTTCTTTTATTCCGCTCCCTTGCGTCTGATGGGCCGCTTTTATCATCAGGCTCCCGGTTTTCCCATCGGACCGGGAAACAATACCAAATCCCAAAAAATGCTTGAGAAAGCGGTCGAAAAGAACCCTGAATTTTCCTATAACAAGCTGTATCTAGCAGATTTGTTGCTATCCAGATCCAAAAAGCAGGACGCCAAGGCGCTATTGGAGGCGGTGATCGCGGCGCCGGCTCTGGAAGGAATGGCCGGAATGGAACAGAGGGTCAAAAGCGAAGCGCAGGAATTGCTGAAGAAGGTGTCTTGAGCTGCCCTGATCTGGACAGGCAGACGGAGCTGACCCAGGTCGGCACATCGTCTGCCCGATGATAATCTTATGGAAGACGCGGTCCGCGATCAGTTTATCGATCAGGAGATCAATGTAGCAATCAACCTAATGCTGCAACAGGACAGCATTTCCTCGTTAAAACTGAAGTGCGCCATTCCCAGGGTCAGCCAATACCCCTGGGAAGTGTTCCTCGAGCTGAATTTTTCCAGGGAATACAATCCCTTGCTCAAGCCCTTCGATCTGTCTTTTGAGGATTTCAATGCCAACCATGAGATTGACGACACTCGCAAGCCAAAGAATTTTCTGGATATGTTCAAATTCATGGAGTTCATGCGGCAACAGTTCAGTTTTATTGAAACCCAGATACCGGTCATCGAGCGCAAATTTATGCATTTTCGTTTTCGCGCCAAACAAATACTGGATAGCAATCAAATTGATCAAAAAGAACTGCAAAAGAATATTCAAAACACTCTAATTGAAGCCTACAATATGGTTTCGCAGCGCGGACCTTTGCAGAACCTCTATAAAAAAGTGATTGAATTTGTGAATACAGAAATAGCCCAGAAGGGCGAGTTCAATTTCAAACGATTGTATGGATTGCGGACTATCGAACAGGAATTCAACCCTGATTTTGGTGTGCTCGTCCGCAAGGCGCGCGAGCTTCTCTTGACCCGCCGCAAGCTGGAGCGCATACTGGATAAATGGAGCAGTATCAGTGTCCCGCCAGATCGAGCTTGACCGTTCGCATCGGACTGCAGTCAATGCTCACCGGTTAAAGCGCTTTCTAAAAGCGATCAATTCCAGCCTGGGGGCGCAGCAGTAC
>JAGRNA010000088.1 GCA_020441005.1 Leptospiraceae bacterium | reverse complement strand
CTGGAAAAAGAAAAACAGGAACAGGATGCCGAAAGCCGCTCCGGCGAAAAAAAAGATGTGGCCTGGGGCAGCCAAATCCGTTCCTATGTATTTCATCCTTATAAGATGGTCAAGGATTTACGCACCGGCCATGAAACCGGCAACGTTGATGCGGTTATGGATGGCGAGCTGGATCCATTTATCGAAGCTTATCTAAAAAGCCTGGTTGGCCTGATTGCCGCGACAGCCGGACCGGGAGCCGAATGAGAATTGGCGCGATCATCCATTAAGTAAGGTAAACCCCGCTTTTCCACTGCATGTCAAACGATTCTGATACAAGGCCAATCCAGATTACCTATGATGCCCGGATGATCGGCAGTTCAGGAATCGGCACCCAGATTCTGAATGTCCTGCGTTTGCTATCTATGCAGCCGGGCGTCAAGTTGCATCTTTTAGGCGATCCGGATCAGTTTCAGGCTTTATTGCCCGCCTTTCAGGGGACAAGCAGCGTCTTTAAAGCTGCGATCTATCGATTTAAGGAGCAGCTGCGGCATCCCGGCCCGGCTAGCGCGCAGGACTGGCTGCACTGCCCGCACTACAACGCGCCGGTGTGGTGGTTATCAAACAGTATTGTAGTCGTGCATGATTTGATTCATCTGCAGTCGCGCGAATTTGCCGGTCCGCACTATCGTCTCTATGCCTGGATTCTACTACGCCTGATTAGTCGCCGTGCTCGTCATATCATCTGCGTCTCGGAAACCACGCGTCTCGAATTGGTGAAACGTTTTCCCGAAGCGGCCGGGCGTACAAGCGTGATTTATAATGGAATCAATCATTCCCTGTTTCGCAAGCAAAGCTCGACTCGCATCCGCAATTTCCGCACCCGCTACCAGCTGCCCTCCCGCTATTTGCTATGCGTCGGGATTGGCAAACGCCACAAGAATGTTGATTTTATCGTACGCTCGCTGGCTCCGCTGTGGCATCGTGGTCAATTACAATACCCGCTCGTGCTGGCCGGCACTGGCGGTAAACTGCCCGACTATGTGGCCGAGGCAGTGCAAACTGCCAATTGCCGCGATTGGATTATCGTGCTGCCTTATCTGGATGAAGCCGAACTGCCTCTGATGTATGCCAGCGCCTGGCTGTTTTTGTTTCCATCGCGGCTGGAAGGATTCGGTTTTCCCATGATTGAGGCTATGGCATCCGGTTGTCCGGTGCTGGCCTCCCAGGCTTCCTGTCTGCCGGAAATTGGAGCCGATGCGGCGCGCTATTTTCATCCCGCTGACGAAACCGCATTGCAACAATTGCTGCTAAAGGTATTGAAAGCGAAATCCGAACGCAAGAATATGATTGCGGAAGGCTTTCGTCGAGCCAGGGACTTTAGCTGGCAGCAGCACGTGGAACAGCTGCTGGCTATCTACGCCAGTCTGCATCAGGAAAAACGATGAGGCAGCTCTTGGTACTAGGCGGGGGCTTCATGCAATTGCCTCTGATCCAAAAAACGCGGCAGCTTGGATACGCGCCGGTTGTCTTTGATGGCGATCCCAGAGCGCCGGGCTTTGAAATCGCCGAATTGGCGGTGCATTGCGATATTATTGACGCCGAATCCTGCGCCCGCCGCGCATTACAATTACAACAAGAAGGTCAGCTGCGCGATATTGCCGGCGCAGTTACAGCCGGCACAGACATGAGTCAGGCCGTTGCCTGTGTCGCGCGTTCATTGGGACTGCCGGGCATTGATCCCGCCGATGCGCTGGCAGCCACCAACAAGGTCCTGATGCGTAAACGACTGGCGAAACACGGTATAAAGCAGCCGCGTTTTGTGCCCCTCTGGAAATTCAGTGAACTGCATCATGCCATGGACGAACTGGGACTGCCGCTGGTATTGAAGCCCGCGCGCAACATGGGTTCCAGAGGCGTGATTCTGATCCAAAAGCGGGAAGAGGTGTATGATGCCTGGCGCCATAGTACAGCATTTAGCGGCTCAGGCGAAATGATTTTAGAAGAATACATTCCAGGCGACGAGCTTTCGGTAGATGCGCTCGCGTGGCGCGATCAGGACGGTCAACAGCACTTTCGGATTACCGGTATCGCCGATCGGCTGATTGGCGGTTTGCCCTGGTTTGTCGAGAGCGGTCACAACATGCCTTCGAGTCAGCCGGCTGCCATTCTGGCCAAAGCGGAACAGGCCATGATCGCGGCCATGGAAGCCCTCGGAATCACCCAGGGAGCGGGCAAGGGCGATCTGCGGATCACCAGCGACGGACAGATCGCGATTGGCGAAGTTGCCGCTCGTTTATCAGGCGGTTTCATGTCTTCCCACACTTATCCCGAGCACAGCGGTGTGGATCTTTTGGGGGCGGTCATTCAGATAGCGTGTGGCCAAAGTCCGCAAAATCTGGAGCCGACCCGCAGCATGGTCGCCATAGAGCGGGCGTTAATCGCGCCGGCTGGTCGGATTGAAAGCCTCGGTGGACAAGCCGAAATGCAGGCCACCGAGCATATTACTAATGTTTTTTTAATGAAGAAGCCGGGTGATATTTGCTACGAGCTGCACAATAACATTGGCAAACTGGGTCATGTGATCGCATGCGCCCCGGACCTGGCCACAGCCGAAGCGGCCGTGGGCCGGGCTAACGCGCACTTGCGGTTTGTGTGTGATCCGTCTTTTGGAGTGGATTGGTCTGATGTGGCCCAGAAGGCCCGGCAGCGTTTTGGAGCTCATATTTGTCACGTCTGCAAAATCTGTGATGGCACGAATTGTGCCAGCGGTATCCCCGGTATGGGCGGTGTCGGCCGCATGCGGGGCTTTCAGGACAACAGCAAGGCCCTGGCCGAGATCAAGATCCGGCCGGGCTATATTCACAAACTGGATTCGGCCAGTCCAGCCTGGACTTTTCTGGGGCAGGATTTGAGCGCACCGATTATGACCGCTCCTATGACTGGCGTGCAAACCAATATGGGCGGCAGCCTGTCGGACTATGAGTTATCCCGGGAGCTGCTGCTCGCCTGCAAAGCTCAGCAAAGTATCGCCTGGCTGGGCGATGGTGCCAGCGCTGATCGCTATCTGGAGATTTTGCAGGCGGTCAGGGAATGCCATGCTCCGGCGGTGCTGATCTGCAAACCGCGCGCTGATTTAGGGGCGATTCGGGAACGCTTTGCGGCCGCCGCTGAAGCTGGTATCCTGGCGTTAGGCATTGATATTGATGCCATAGCTCTCAAGACTCTGGTGGCCCGCCAGGGTAGATCCAGCGCTCTGGATCTGGATGATCTCAGCGCGCTGCGACAGGCAACCGACAAGCCCTTTGTATTGAAGGGGATCGTCTCCGTGCAGGACGCCGAGGCCGCCTGTCAAATTGGAGCGGATGCGATCATCGTCAGTAATCATGGCGGACGGGTGCTCGATGAGGTGCCCGGCAGCGCGCGCCTGCTGCCGGACATTGCAGCTGCTGTCGGTGATCGCATCACCGTGCTGGCTGACGGCGGAGTGCGCAGTGGAGAAGATACATTCAAGATGCTGGCTCTCGGCGCGAAAGGAATTCTGTTTGGTCGCATGGCTGCCATTGCCGCTGTGGGCGGCGGTCACCGGGCTGTGCAGTCGCTTTTGCGACAATATCGGGAAGAGCTGCAACAAACCATGCTCTTGTGCGGCTGCGCTCAGGTGAGTGATATTAAAAATAAATATTTATTTAATACTTTAAAAGATCCAGGAAAGAATTAATCTCGTTACGGATGCGATCATAGTTCGTATCGATCGATCGTGCATGAACGGCGCCCCAGTCGCTTGTCACCAGCTTCTTCTGATTGTGGGGAATCGCCTGGAAGATGGATCTGGAATGCTGCCAGGGTATCAATTCATCGGATTTGGAATGGATCAGCAGAACCGGCATCTGGAGCCGATGGGCGTAGCGCAAGGGCATGGCGTCTGCCAGATTTGCATCGCAGCGCATATCGGCCACCAGCAGGGCTCCAGGTAACAAAAACCGGATTGCCGGCCCATAGAGTTCCTGACCCCGTTTCAGCAGCATGGCCTGGAGGGAAGTAAAAGGCGATTCTGCGATCACAAAAGCCAGACGCGGTCGATAGGCAGCTGTTTGTAAGCTGATCGCCGCTCCCATGGACTCGCCGAATAGTCCGACCTGCTTGTCAACCAGACCGGTTTGTTGCTCAAAAAAATCTAGTATGGCCAGCAGGTCATGGCGCTCATGAAATCCGTAGCTGCCGCAGTGCCCGCCGCTTTGGCCATGATAGCGTACATCGTAAAAAAGCAAATGACAATCACGATTCTGAAAAACCGGACCGTATTTATACATGCCGTAATGGCTGGCTGTGTGCCCATGAGTGAATATGATGCCGCATTTACTTTGCTGGCGAGGAGCAAAATACCATGCTTTTAAAAGAATGCCTTTACCAGCGATCTCCCACAGTTGGCCGTCGCTGGCCTTTTGTTTGGGTATTGTCAGTTGGGAATAGCGCTGCTCTTCCCAGGTAATGCTTTTGGTGTCATATTGCACAATGATGCCGGCAAAATACCAGGCAGCAGAAAAGTAGATGAATGCGCAAATGGCAAGAATCCAGACGCTATACTGGATATACTTTTTTGTAGAGTTCATTGAATTTCAATCCGGCTAGAAAATCAAACAGGTCTGTCCTTGTCTGACCCGCCTCAGGCTGAGGTCTGGATCGCCTGGCGTCAAACGAATTTTGCTGCCATACAGGAGCAATACTCGCATTAGCTGCTACCTGACTTTCCGGGGGTTATGCTTGCAAACAACGGATTTTGGAGATTTTTGCTGGATTTGATTGAAAAAAGAGCGTTTGATTTTATACGACGTATGGCCCGCCTCAGGCGTCATCACAGAGCTCAACCCCCGATTGTTGCGGGTGGGAGGTACGGTGGTTGGGTACCAAATAGTTGCGCGGAAACGGCATCGCCAGCGCGGGTTGCGCCACACTGCGCTGGTAACACTTATCATATGACGGTTTATTGTCAAGCACTTTCCATGAATCGGTTTTTTTCGAAAAAATGGAATCATTGTCCCACCCCTGTGATATAGTATTCTGGGGATGCATGCATCGAAGGCGAAAAAGAACTTGTGAAGTTATTGGCTCGTAAATACAAACAATTATGGCTCCCAAAAAAAACGAAAAAACAAAATCAGGACATAAGGGCAAAAGCAGCGAAAAGCAGCAGCGCAAAATAAAACAGTCTGGCAAAAAAAACAAATCAGGATCGGAAGCCCGGAAAATAAAATTATATAAAGAGTTTAATCATTTAAGTGCGCCTGAAATTCAGGCGCGCCTGGATGCTTTTGATCATTTGATCAACACAACGATGGCGCAGGAATTTCAAGCGGCGCAAGCCCGTCAGGATTGGGTCGAGTTGCAACAGCCAGTCCGGCAATCAGACACTGCGCTTCATCCCGGTCACGCCTTGAGCTTGCCGGATGAATTCTGGATTATAGCCCACCGCGGCTGGAGCGGTTCGTATCCCGAAAATACCCTGATCGGGCTGCGCGAGGCGATCAAACTGGGTTGTCACATGATTGAATTTGATGTCACTCTGACCAAAGACCGCAAACCGATTATCATCCATGACAAAACCTTGTCACGCACCACGAATGGTTATGGCAAAGTGCACAAGTATACCTTTCAGGAACTGCGTCGGCTCGACGCCGGCAGCTGGTTTCATCCCAAATATGCCGGCGCGCATTTGCCTTCTCTGGATGAAATTCTTTTAATCGCCAAGGGGGCCGGTATTCGCATCAATATAGAAATCAAAAAAGAATGCTGGGAAGATGACTTGCCCGTCGACAGCATTGAGCATCAAATAATCAATGCCATTGAAAAATACAGGGTTACAGACCGCGTGATTATCAGTAGTTTCCGCTGGGGTTTCATCAAGCGTATCCACGAAATCGCTCCGCATGTGCAAAAAGCCTTGCTGCATTATAAAAGCACAGCCACCCTGGATCCGGCTCGTTTAAAGAAAGAATACGGCATTAGCAGCTTCAATCCCCAGGAGATCGAGCTCAATCAGAAGTTTGTCAATAAGTGTCATGACGCTGGATTAAAGGTGCTGCCCTTTACCATTAATACCTACCGTGATATGGAGCAGTATATCAATATGGGTGTAGACGGCATGTTTACCAATCACCCCAACCGATTGTTCCGCTTTCTGGATGAGCAAAAGACCAACCTGCACGCAATGGCGGTGCGGGAACAGACCGAAAACCAAAGCGATGTGGCTAACGCCATCCAGCGTCTGGAAGAAGAGGAGCTGGATAAGGCGCGCCGCCGGGCTCGCTGGCGGGCCAAGCGGCTGCTACTGGAAAGTCAGGCTGGCAACGTCGAGCAGGCCTGATCCACCCAGGCAAATCTGTCGCGTCCGGGTTCAGGGATTGGAAACGGCCAGGCGCTGCGCTTCCGCGTCCATCATCAGGCTGGTCAGGATCGCGGACCGCTCGGCGGGAATCAGGGTCAAAAGATAGGGCACAATAGATTTCTTGCCCTGGGCGGCCGCATTGGACTCCATTTTCCAGAAGACATCGACTGCGTCCGTGTTGCTCCAGCCGGCAATAATCTTGACCGCATCCTCGGGCGGCATGGAAACCAGTCTTTCTGCCATTTCGGAGATCATTTGATCGCGCACAAAGGCCTCTTTTTGTTTGTCTTCGAAAATCTGACGCGCTTCCTTGAGTCCGGACTCGCGCTCCTGCAAATTCTGTCGTTTGGACTCTAGCTCTTTTTGCATTTCATCAAGCCGAGCTTTTTCACTATCCAGTTTTACTTCCATTTCTTTGAGTCGCGCTTGCTCCTTTTCCAGTCGCAGCCATTCCAGTTCCGTCGGATGGTCGTCATTGACTGTGAGCTCGGGTGCCTCCTCGGCCAGACCGGGAATATGATCCTCGAGCCGAATCAGTCCCCAACTGTCCAGGAGATACAAAAAGACGCCAATGGCAAAGAATATTACTATTAACAGGTAAACTATTTTAATTTTTTCTGATAAACTGCCCATCGCCCGTTTCCTTCCTCTTTATTTTCGGCCCACAGTCCGTTCCAGCTCCCTTGTTTTTAAACGCTCCTGCACCGCTTGAATCTGGCGGATGCGCAGCTGTAATTGTTCCATATCATGCTGCAGGCTTTGCAATCCGCGCCTGGTTTGTCGGTCTTTGTGCAATTCACTGGCGCGTTGCCGGCCTGGACGCAAGCGTTGCCACAGTCCCGGAGCGCCGGCCAGGTCCTCCGGTTCCCTGCTGAAGAGCGGCTCATTTTTTGCCGAAGGGGTCGTATCCGATTTGGTCGAGGTACTGCTGGAGGGGATCCGGGTTTGATTCGGGGATGGACTCTTCGTTTTCCAGGGGATCCACCGGCTCAGAGCTTGCCAGCTGCCGTTCCATGCCGGGGTAGTTTTGATAGGGCTCACTTTCTATTTCCTTGATAAGGGATTGACCAACACTGGATGCGGACTGTAAATTCAGCTCCGCGATCATTTTGCGTTCCTGTTTCTGGTATTCTTCTTTATATTTCTGCCAGGCAGATTCTTTTTGTTTTTCTACTATGCGCTTTTTACGCCGGGCTTCCATCGTCTTTTGTTGTTCGGCCTGTAGTTCCGGCTGTAGTTCGGTCAGCCTGATTTCCGCCTGGCGTACATTCGACTCCAGCCGATCGATATAATTCATATAGCGCGTATAGGCGTCGATCTCAAAGTGTTGATTCGTGTTCTGCGAAAACTGATCCAGTTCGGACTGCATGGCGGAACGGGCCTGATCGATTTGCTGTTCCTGCTGATTGGTCTGGCGCACAATCTGTGCCAGGCGGGCCATGGCCAGGTTTTCTTCCACCTTGCGCAATCGCAGCAAGGGATCTAGCTTGAATCTGAATTTTTTAATAGAAGTCGTCCTCCTGCTGGATACTCATCATTTGCTGCAAGCGGCTCAGGCTTTGGGTCATACGAGCCTGCTCGGCGACCGGTTGCTGCAAAAAGGAATTGATTTGCGATCGTTTGGCGAGGTATTCATCCACCGATTCATTGCTGCCGGATGGATAGGCTCCCAGATTAATCAGTTCTTCATTGTCGTTGTAAGCCGAGATCAGTTTCTTTAGACGGTCTGCCGCTGTTTTATGCTCGGCTGTGATGACCTTGTCCATGACCCTGGAGACCGATTCATGCACTTCAATGGATGGATAGTGTCCGCGATGGGCCAGTCGGCGAGAAAGTACCATATGACCGTCCAAAATACCGCGCGCGTGGTCGGCGACCGGCTCGTTCATATCATCAGCCTCGACCAGCACGGTAAACAGCCCGGTGATGCTGCCGCCCCCCGGCGCTGTGCCGGCTCGTTCCAGCAAGCGTCCCAGCCGCAGCCAGACTCCCGGCGGATAGCCGCTTGGGCCTTGCTGCTCGCCCGAGTTTTGGCCGATTTCGCGCAGCGCGTGACAGTAGCGAGTCAAAGAATCCATGTATAAATTTACCTGCAATCCTTTGTCGCGAAAGTACTCGGCCACACTCATGGCGAAATTGGCCGCGTAGACTTTTTCCATTGCACTGACATCATTGGTGGATGCGAAAACGACCGACTTGCGCAAGCCCTCCTCTCCTAGATCAGATTCGAGAAATTCGCGCACTTCACGGCTGCGTTCGCCGACCATACAGATCACGTTTACGTCTGCCTGGGTATAGCGGGCGATCATCCCGAGCAGGGTTGATTTACCCACGCCCGTGCCGGCAAAAATACCCATCCTCTGACCGGCACCGATCGTCAACATGGAGTCAATTGATCGCACCCCGGTCTCAAGGACACTGCGAATCGGCGGTCGTTGAATCGGATTGGGCGGACTTTGTTCGGCATTGCGGTTCTCGGCCGAAATAATCGGCGGACGACCATCCAGCGGTCGGCCGAGTCCATCCAGCACACGGCCCAGCAATTGGTCCGAGACGGGGATTGTCATGCGGCGTCCGAGCGCGAGCACCCCGGCCTCGGGAAAGACCCTGTCCGGCGTGCCCATCGGCATCTGGACCAGATGATGGCCCTGAAAGCCGACTACCTCGCAGGTCAAAAACTCACCCTTGTCATTGAGCTGGATTTTACATAAATCGCCAATCCGCGCCTCGGGCGGCCCCTCCGTGATAATGGACATCCCGGTGACCTGCAGGACACGGCCCATAGGTCGCAAGGGATCAAGGCCGTTTAGCAGCTCCTTGTATTTCCCGAGAACATCAACTTCTGTCTCCAGAGTTCTTGCCATTGTAATACGACAGTAAATCAGAATTCAATGGAATTGTACAACAATTTTTTTCCCGATTTCTACGGATTATGTCCGATTGATATGATACAGGCACACAGAATGAGTACTGGCGTAATGACGAAAAAGACCACAAAGAAACAAAGCCCGCAGCAGGCCCCGGCCAAACAGGATATCAAGGCCTTTCAGAAACGGCTGCAACAAGGTCTGCAGGAACTAGAGCAGCAGTACCAGGAACTGATGCAGTCGCTGGAGCAGAACCGCCAAAACCGGGTAGAGATAGAGGTGGAAGGCCAGCAAATTCAAAAACGGATTCGCTGGATCGCCGGCCGTTTGGCCAAGTTCTCGCCCTACGCGGCCCGGCAAATGGCCTACTTGCAAAAACTGAAGGCCTTTCAGGCCCGTAATGAGGAGTTGATGATCATGATATCAGAACGACTGCAATTGATTGAAACTGATGCATTACCGGAGCAAAGCGATGTGGCCGATCTCAAGGCTGATCTTTTGGGTATGCTAGGCGAGCTGTCCCAGATGCGCCGCAAGCGCGAAGAGTTGTTGGCATCCATCCAAAAGGCCGTCTGATGGTCCGGCTGGGCATTTTTTAGATCGCAGCCATTACAAGCGCGGCTGCTGGCTGGTCTTGCCGTTTGCAGCGCACCGGGACGATTTGCCTGGCAACGACCACCTTGCCGGATCACGTCCCCCCAGGTGGCCGCCGCTTGGGACTTCTGCACCGGTTTGCTATCAAGACCCGATAATTCGGCAAATCTGCAGCAACTGTAGCTCGACATCCGGAATGTTTTTCTGGCGTAAGGCGTACAGTTTTTGCTGCAGTTCCTGCTCGGCCCGCTGGATTTCATTTTCAGTCCGACTCAGTGCCGCTTGATTCGTCGACCCTGGATTTAGACGCAAGCGCATTTGCTGACGGCCGCGCTTTTCTTCCAGGTTGCGAATCTTCTTGCCGTAACTGATCTCCAGTTTGTATTCTTCTTTTTTAAAGACCGTGTGCAATTGATCGCGCAATTCATTGGCTCGCTTGCGGGCCCAGGGCTGTAGCGTTCGGACGGCAATTTGCAGGCAGTGTTCCATTTCGCGGCTGTCGGCCAGGATTTCTGTGCGGGGCGCATGGTTTAGCGCCTGACAGGCCAAAAGCTCGTTTTCCAGAATCTGACATTCCTCTTTGTCGTTCAGATGGCAGCTGAACAATTCACTGCGTTGCATGCCGTTCTTGAAGGTGGCTAGAAAAACAAAGTACCAACCCTGGCGGAATGCTCCAACCTGGCGGCAATGCAAGATCTGGTGCCGCGCGCTATGCTCCAGATAAAAGCGTAATGCTTCCTCGACCAAAGGATGACCCAGGGCCAGAAAATCCCAGCGCGGGTTTTCCAGAGCCTTGTCGGAATTGAATGTGGCCGGTCGTGCGATTGTATCTGCACCTTTGCGCAGCAGATAGTCGGCCTGCCCGGCGGCTTCGGCGCTGAAGCGCGGCTCAGTAATGATTGCAGCAGGGGCGCGCTCGAGGTGCCAGTCCGCTTCGATCTTGCTTTGCAAATAGCGTAGCACAATGGATTCCAGCCGCAGGTTATCGACATGGCGTTCATTGGTCGAGAAGCTGTAGTAATCATCCAGATTAAAATCGACGCAATGGGGAGTCACCAGATCATTCAGCCGGGCATAGCCGGTGGTTGCAATGCGCTGCTGCGCTTCGATTTCGGCCTCCAGTTCGGCCTTGCTTTTTTGGCCGCTGATAAACTTCATAAAGTTTTTTTGGAATCGGTTTTCGTCTTCCAGCTGGCCCAGCAGCACATCGGGCGTACCAATGGTTTCAGAAAACAAATGTATCTTGCGTTCCAGCACTTCGAGGATGCGCTCGGCAACGGTATCGGACGTCACAAAGTTAAAGATATATACATCCTTGCTCTGTCCAAAGCGGTGGACGCGACCAATGCGCTGCTCGATTTTCACAGGCGACCATGGCAGGTCATAGTTAATTAGAATATTTGTAAACTGCAGGTTGCGGCCCTCGCCGCCGGCTTCGGTGAGAATCAGAACCTGGCTGTGATCGCGAAACTCCTCGATCGCGGCCTCCTTTTCTTTCCAGTTCAGGGATCCGTGAAAGAGGGTTACGTGATAACGCTCGCGCAATTGGCGGGCCAGGTATTCCTGGGTCGTGCGAAACTGGGTGAAAATAATGAACTTGGTGCTGCCTTTTTTCTCCAGTCGGCTCAGGGTTTCTACCAGTTTGGCCAATTTGCGGTCCTGTTCGATCGAGCGAGCTATCTGGATCAAGCGGCCGATGGTCATAATTTCACGCCTGATATCGCGCAAGGGCCGGCTGCTATGATCCGACAGGGTATCAAACAGGCTGTCGGGGCTGTCGCTTTCGTCCAGGAGATCATCCAGATCCAGTTCCAGATCGTTTTCCGTCTCTGACCCCATTTGAGACCAGGCGTACATCCGCTTTTCGAGCATCGCCTTGCGTCGTTCCAGGGCGCCCAAAAGGGCCGGGCTGGATGAATCCAGCAGCTTTTGAAATACGATCATGATAAAGCTGACTGCCCGATTTTCCTGCTGCATCGCCAGGTTGTACTCCCGTTTGACATAATCGGTAGTCTCGTCGTACAATAATCTTTCCGGCGGGCTCAGTTCAAAGCGAATGGTGCGCGCATGCCGCTTTGTGAATCCGCCGACATCGACCTTGCGGCGCCTGAGCATCACCCGCTGAATTTTGGCTCGCAAATTGGCCAGAGCGGTGCTGCCTTCCCTGGCGCTGCCGATCACAAATTCCTGCACAAAGTTTTGATAGGGGCCGAGCAAATGCGGATCGAGCAATTGAATCAGAAAATATAACTCTTCGAGTTTACCGCGGAAGGGGGTCGCGGAAAGCAGCAGAAAGGCATCGCTATTGCGCGCCATTTGATCGGCGAAGCTCCAGGCTTTGGTGACTTTGGAATAGTCGCGTCGCAGGCGATGGGCTTCGTCAAATACAGCGATGTCCCACTGCAGCCGCAGCACTTCATCCGCGTAGACTGGATTCTTGATAAAATCAATCGAGGTGATCAGTTTTTTATGCCGGCTCCAGCTGCTGCAGATTTGGCGGAAATTTTGCCGGTTTAATATGACAAAGTCTTCATTAAACTTGGACTGCATTTCCTGCTGCCACTGAACGCTGAGCGGAGCAGGCACAACCACCAGCACTCGTTGCATACCCTTTCGCAACATCAGCTCCTTGATAATCAAACCAGCCTCAATTGTCTTGCCCAGGCCCACCTCGTCGGCAATCAGAAAACGCGGCCGCAGGGAGCTGACGACCCGGTGGGTCGCTTCGATTTGGTGCGGCAGGAGACGAGTTCGCGAATTGGAAAGACAGCCCAGTTTGGCATACAGATGGCTAATCTTGATCTGACAGGCTTCGAGTACGGTATTGGCCAGTTCGCAATCGGCCTGCTGCCAGGATTCATGAAAAAAACGAAAATCAATACTATCAGCCTGGGAGCGGGTGCGCTGTGCATCCAGCGGGTTGGTAAAAGGCAATAATCCCTGGCTCATGACTCAAATCAGTTGCCGGCCCCTGAACGCTAGCCGGGCCGCCGTTTTTCTGTCCGGGTATGATTTCGCCGAACAACCTCCTGGCAAGTCAAAATATTATGTCGCCTGGATCCGATGGGCAAACCTGCCATCAGGATGACGAAGGTCCGGTCTGCTGCCCGACCCGCTGACAATCAGATGGACCGCCTTTGCTTTTCTGCGAGCCAGACCTGATTTCGATTGCTTTTTGTCGGTCTGCATGTTGATTGGGCGGTTTTGCCGGATGATTCGTCGGGTCCGGGTTCTATGCCATCCAATCCGGGTATTTAGCACATTTTGCAAATAAAATGGATAACTATGGGAATTAAAAAAGACTTCGAAAACCTGTCCGAGCGTCTGAGTCTGGCAGTGAAACTCATTTTGCCGCTGATTCTGGTCATTATTATCATAGTGGGGCTGGTCTTCTTTTTCCTGATCCTGGAAACCAATCGCCTGGAGAATCGGCTGATCCGCAATAATGCTTTGCGTTTGCAGCGCCAATTGCACACCATTCTGCGCAGCCAGGAACAGCAAAACCTGATGCAGGCCGCCCTTTTCAGTGAGTATCCGCCGGTCCAGGCTGCCTTTCGGATCGCGCATCGGGGCAACATCAACGACGAAAACAGCCCCGCTTCCGCCAGGGCCCGCCAGGCGCTGCGCCGCGCCATGCAACCCCTGATGGACGGTTTCAAGCGCAGCTTCCCGGAAGAAGACTATCTGCTGCATTTTCACCTGCCGAATGGACGCAGTTTGCTACGAGTCTGGCGCAAGGTTCAGCGCCTGAATGGACAGGATATATCGGATGATATCTCGCCGTTTCGCAAAACGGTCTTGTTGGTGAATATCCAAAAGACTCCGGTGACCGGTATTGAGCTGGGGCGAGCCGGCTTTGTGATTCGCGGTCTCGCGCCGGTCTTCGATGCTGATCACAAGCATCTCGGCTCGGTCGAGGTGTTTACCAGATTTGAACCCGTGCTGAATATGCTGGCGATCGATCAGCACAATGATATGGCCTTGTTAATGAATCGTAAGTACCTGAGTATTACAACCCGGCTCGATGATCCGCAGCGCTTTCCGGTGATTGCCAATGATTTTATATATGTGCTCTCTACAAATCGGGACTTTTATCTGCAAAACATGGATGCACAGATGCTGCTCTCGGGCCTGGAGCAGATCAGCAACCCCCAGCGCACGAATGACCGCATTTCCTACGCCTTGCCCATACGGGAGTTTTCGGGCAAGCCGATCGGCACGCTGGTCTATACGCAAAGCATTTCCTTCTTTACGGATTTTGCCCGTCAGATCCGTATCGCGATTCCGCTCGGCGCAGTCGCCGTAATTCTCTTGCTGGGATTGATCCTGTACATGGCCGCCCGGCGGGTCAGTCGTCCGCTGCGCGATATTTCCACCGAGCTGATGACCATTGATCACTCCGCTGAAAGCAGTTCCGACGGCAAACCGGTCGATGACACCCGTTTGATCGCCGCCCTGGCCAGTATTGATTTTGAACGTTTCATGAGTGGCACGCGGGAAATTGCCATTCTGAAATCGGCCCTGCAAACGATGAAGGACAGCTTGCTCGATTCACATACCAGACTGGTAAAACTGAATAAGGCCAATGAGTTATTTGTGCCGCGCGAATTCTTGAAGCAGCTGGGTTTGGAACAAATCTCGGACGTTAAACTGGGCGATCAGGTCGAGCGCAAGATGACGATCCTGTTTTCGGACATTCGGGATTTTACCAGTATTTCCGAGAAGTTGACCCCCAAAGAAAACTTCGCGTTTATTAATGAATATTTGCAATATATGGGGCCCGTAATCCGTAAATGCAATGGCTTCATTGACAAGTTCATCGGCGATGCGATCATGGCCCTGTTCTCGCAAAACGCTGATGATGCCCTGTCAGCGGCGGTCGAAATGCAGCAACTGCTGCAGGAATTCAACCTGTATCGCAACAGTCGCAGCCAGATCCAGATCGGCATCGGTATTCATACCGGCATGCTGATGCTCGGAACGATCGGCGATCAATTTCGCATGGACGGCACGGTCATTTCTGATGCGGTCAATCTGGCAGCCCGCCTGGAATCATTGACCAAAACATACGGCGCCGGGATTATTATCAGCAATGAGACCCTGATGAACCTGCGCGATCCGTCCCATTTTACCTATCGCTTTCTGGGACGGATCAACGCACGCGGCAAGGAAATCTCGACCCCCATTTTCGAGGTGCTGGTGCCTGACCACAATGCTGTATCCAGGCTAAAGGAAAAAACCCGCAGTGATTTTGAGCGCGCTCTGCACATGTTCTACAATGCAGAATATAACGAGGCCTTACAGTTGTTAGACAAACTGGCTGAACTGAACGAGCAGGACAAGGCTGTGCAGGAATATCGTCGTCAGATTCAGGCTATGCTCTAGTCCGGCGAGGCAGGCAACGATTGTAGCCCTTTGTTTTCATGGATGCAATCCACCGTGATCGGACTGTGGTTCCTGCGCTGTCAACATCAGTCGAGCCGACATTTCTGGCGGGCTTTACTTTATGCTCTGGACGGCCTGGATCCATTTTTCGATCAGGGCCATGATATTTTCCTTATTGGCCTTGATCTGGGTCAGCGTTGTAAAGTTGACGATCGCCCGATCGTTTTCTTTCCATACTAAAAGTCCGGTCGTATCCTGGAGTAAGGGTTGCGGCAATGGCTTTTGGACTTTGGCTCCCCTGTGAAAAACCAGTTGCAGTTGTTTGACGGGGTGAATACGCATGGTGATTCGATCGGCCCCTTCAAAGGTATAGTTGGGGCCATTCCATTTAATATTCTCTTGCATGGCAATTGGCGTTGCCAGAATTGTTTTGCGCAAGGTGCTGATTTCCTTGTGTAAAGGGTGATCCAGTTCTTGCAAGAATTCGGTCACTGCCGGATTCAGTTTGTTTTTCATGGTGCGTTCCTGTGTGTGTTATCGATGTACTGCCCGGGTTGCCGCTAAAGGGTCTGCACTACCGCCGGGTAGCCAAACACACGCCCTGTTCTGGCAGTAGTGTTGCGACCCAACTGTCGGGCAGGTAAAGCGCGTGCGTGCCAGCAGTCGCGCAGAAAAAAATGGCGTGCGGCGGCATAGTTCCAAAGCTCCAGACGACAATTAGTATAATCCCGGATCTGCACTGTATCCGGTTGCACCAGACAGCCGCGAGCCTGCCAGATGCCTGGCTCGTCCGGATGCAAACGAGCCAGCTGCAAGTCACAGAAGAGTTGCAGGAGTTCACGGCTTGGCAGGCGGTGCGCATTACAGCGAACATCAAACAAATAGCTCCTGGCGGCCATTTGGGCAATCACGCTGCGAGCAAAAGCGTCTCTGATCGGCAATCCCTGACACTGGTCCTGCAAGGTAAAGTCGGAACCCACCGCATGCACGTAGGGCAGACGGTCATAGTGCGCTCCCAGGGATGGGGGTCCAAATATTTGCAAGCGGCCCTGCAGGCCCCGGGTTTCGGTGAATGCTATCCAGTCCCTGGCAACCGCCGGTGTGTCGGCAATAATGGCGACCCTGGTTTCCGGGTGTCCGGGGTACTGGCCGGGCAGTTTCTCGATAATCCGGATCGGATGATCCAGATAAGCCGCTGGAATCTGAATGCTCAGTTGTAGAGATTGATTGATTTTTTTGAGTGGACCGGCAAATAACTGACGCATACCCGCGGCCTGCAGTGCCAGTCGCAAATCGGGCGGACTGAGTTCCTGGCCCGCGTCCATTTCAACCAGCGCGATTCCACCGCTAGCCAGACCGGCTAGATATAAAAGCAGCTCTTTCATGGATCCAGGCCAATCCGATGCCGCCAGGAATAACAAATCAGACTGTGGCTGGCTGAAACTGCTGTGTGCAAAACGTGCGGGGCTGCGCTCGGCAACCAGGCCGGCATTGATCCGGGCAGCCTGCTCCAGATCAACGCTTTCGCTGACAAAGAGACTGCTGGCATGCAGGGGTGCCAACTGCTGAAAAATACGGCGCAGCGTTTCTGAGTCAAGGGGTACTATTTGCATGCTGGATCAGCCGCCGCGTGTCTGGGTCAAGCAATCAGCCCCAAAGCAGCGCAAAGGATGCGTTCTACTACAATGTTGCCTGCGGCGTTTGTCATCAAGGTTTATCAGCCAATTGCTATGCGAGCGACACCCGTTTTGGGCACTTGTCGCTTGCATGGCGGATGGGAGCGTACA
Organism: Leptospiraceae bacterium; assembly: GCA_020441005.1. Taxonomy (GTDB): domain Bacteria; phylum Spirochaetota; class Leptospiria; order Leptospirales; family Leptonemataceae; genus JAGRNA01. Next base: position 14,058 of record JAGRNA010000088.1, on the reverse strand, counting down.
TAAAAATGCCGGATCCAGCAGGATCCGGCCCAGGTCTGGTTTAAAGTACCGGGTACCAAAACCGGACAGTAGTTTATTTTTGCAGTGATACAATAAAAGCGGCCAGCTTTTGACGGTCGGCTTCCGGAATGTGAGCATACGCTGCCATAGCAGTGCCCGGAATCCCGGTTTCGATCGTTGTTGTAATCTCGGCCGCTGTACTGCCTTGTTTGTATGTGCTGGCATCAGTCAGATTGCGGACATTCAATCCTTTACCGGCGGGGCCGTCGCCCATACCGCTCTCGCCATGGCAGGTTACACAGCCATTCTGAGTAAACAGTTGCTTGCCTGCGTCAATGTCGGCTGAATTGCCGCTCGCCGCAGTTTCGGTATTGCTGCCATCGGTTGACTCTTCTGATTTGCCGCATTGGCTCAGAGCCAGGCCGCCAATCAGGCTGATGCTGATCAGGGCCAGTGTTAGGTATTTGGTCTTTAGCATTGGTCTAGACTCCTCCAAATAGTGGTACACTCTGAACCGGCCTGATTAGAACAACTGAAATTTTGTAAGCTTGTTTTTTTTATTTGAACAATTCGAGCCCAACCGATTCAAAGGGTTAGAGCGATGAAAATGCGTAACCGAAAACCTGTGCGAACCCTGGCGGGTCTGATGGGAATAGCCCTGGGCTTGTCCAGTCTGTCGGCGAATCCTGCCTGGGAGAAGCAAATAGAGGCCTGTCTGCTAGAAGCCAGTCAGAAGGGCCACGATATTGCCAATCCCCAAATTGCTGATACCATCTCCCAGGCCTTTATTGCCAACAAACCGGCCCAGGCCCGTAAATACTGCCCGAAAACAGCTGGCAAGTAGAGCTGAATTGCAAAAACTGCTTTCAGGATGCATATTGATTTAAGCCAATTATCCCCAAATCAGGTTTACTACACCTTTATCCAAAGCATTGTGCCGCGCCCGGTAGCCTGGGTGCTAAGCGACAACGGAGCGGAAGCCCCCGAACGCTGGAATTTGGCCCCTTTTTCCTACTTTAACGGCGTCAGCAGCAACCCGCCCATAGTTTCGCTGTCGATTGGCCGCAAACCGGACGGCAGCATCAAGGATACAGCCCTGAATATTCAGGAGCGCTCCCACTTTGTGATCCATATTCCGCACGCCGAACAGGCTCGGGATGTAACTTCCAGCGCTGGAGTGCTCGCTCACGGTGAAAGCGAATTGAGTCTGCTGAACCAGGACCTGATTCAGGATCCCGGCCAGGCCATGCCGCGTCTGCAGTCTGCGCGGGTCGCATTCTACTGTCGACGCTACCAGATCATCCAGATTGGCAATACCCCGCAAAATCTGATTCTGGGGCTGGTAGATGCGCTGTATCTCGATGATTCGATTGCCAGTCAAGACCCGGCCGGCCGACTGACAGTCGATATACGGCAACTGAACCCCTTGTCCCGCCTGGGAGGCAACGACTACGGCCTCTTGGGGTCCATCGAAACTGTCAAGCGGCCAGGTTAAAGCATAGCCGACTGACAGGGCATGCCGGTTTATTGGACCAGAGTTGCTATGCGTTCTAGAACGGCTTCATAGCCCAGGATGGCAAAGAATTGCGGCAGTTCCAGACCCTGCATCTTGCCGGTCACAGCGATCCGGATCGGCATAAACAAACCGCGCCCCTTGGCGCCCGCCGCTTTGCCGGCGGCCTTCATCGCAGCGATGAAGGCATCGGGTTCGGTCGGCTGCGCCGTCGCGAGCTCGGTTGCGAAGGCATCAACAACAGCGCGTCCCTCTGCAGACTGGATTAGCTCCAGGGCTTCAGTATCCGTTATTTGTTTCACGGGCTCAAACAGCTCATTCAGGTAGGGCGCCAGCTCGCGCAGACTCGTGACATAGACTTTCACGGCATCAATGCTCTTGTGCAGGGTGGCCAGATCACGGCTGGCGACGGCTGCCAGAACAGGATGGGCGCTCAGCTCTGACTCTAGCAGCGGCCATAGCTCCGCGACCGGCGTATCGCGGATATAGCGGTTATTAAGCCAGTTTAGCTTGGATTTTTTGTTGGTACATGCATCCAGTTCCTGTGGACTCAGACCGGCTGGATCAAAGTCATCCTCGCCGTATTTGACTGTCAAAAAGAAGTCAAACATGGCCGGACTTTTGGAGCAATGCGCCAGATCAAATTTGCGCTCCAGATCGGCCAATTGCATGTGCTCAACGCCGTCGCGCGGGTACCAGCCCAAAAGCGCCATATAGTTGACGAAGGCCTGGGGCAAATAACCCAGATCTTTAAAAAACATTACCGACGTGGCTCCGCGGCGTTTGCTTAATTTCTTTTTATCCGTGCCGACAATTTCGCTGATATGGGCGTAGACGGGCAGGTCCCAGCCGAGGGCCTCGTAAATCATTACCTGCCGCGGCGTGTTCGACAGGTGGCCCACTCCGCGCACCACATGGCTGATTTCCATTTCATTGTCATCGATTACAACCGCATAATTGTAAGAGGGAAAGCCGTTGGACTTGATAATGATGAAATCACCAATCAGTTTGGAGTCGAATTTGACCCGACCCTGCACAACATCATCGACTATAATTTCGCGCGGCTCGACCTTGAACCGGATCGTGTGCGCCTCTCCCGCAGCCTGGCGTTTTTGAACCTCCGCTGCAGTCAAGCCGCGGCATTTACCGTCGTACACGTACGGCAAGCCCATTCGCTTCGCTTGCTCCTGCTTGGCATTCAACTCGGTATCGGAACAAAAGCAGGGATAAGCCTTGCCCTCGGCTAAAAGTTGATCCCTATATTTGTTAAAAAAGTCGAGTCGTTCGGACTGGCGGTAGGGTTGGAACGGACCGCCTTCACGGGGCCCTTCAACAGCCCTGATACCCAGCCATTCGAGGCTGTCCAGGATAAGCTCCTCTGAGCCGGGGGTGGAGCGCTCCTGGTCCGTATCTTCTACCCGCAGGATAAACTCGCCGCCCTGGGATTTGGCGTAGAGGTAATTGAACAGGGCAGTGCGCGCACCGCCTACATGCAGATAACCGGTTGGTGAGGGTGCGAAACGGGTGCGTACTTTTTTTGCCATAGTGCTCAATTCCTGCCTGGATGGGCGCGCTCTGTGGCGCCCGTATGATCCTGTGATTCCAATAGTTTGTGATGCGTGTCCTGAAAGTAAATTAAATATAGTACATGTAGCCGTGGCTGGAGTTGCGCGAATTGGCGGCAAAATCGGCGAGTGAAATGCGCAGCTGCTGGATCAATTGCTCTTCCAGCTCCTGCCAGAAAAAACCGTGTCCCTCGGACCAGCTGTCATCCTCTTTGTCAATGATGCTCAGGTCCCCCTCCAGGGCATGCAGGATTTCATAGACGCTGATCTCAGAGGCCGGCCTGGACAAGCGATAGCCGCCGTCCGCTCCCCGCACGCTCAAGAGCAGTCCGCCGCGCTTGAGGGTATTGATGATTTGCTCCAGGTACTTGACCGGGATCTGCTGCCGCTCGGCTATCTCGCGCGACTTGACCCGCTTTTGTTGCCTGGCGTGCTCGACCAGATCCAGCATGGCTTTTAGTCCGTATCGTCCTCGACTTGTAATCCGCATCTTTATAGTTCGGGAAACTGGCGCACGGGCCCGCAGCTGCGGCCCTCGGCCTATTTTTGCAATCGCCGCAGGTCGGCCTCAACCATCATTTGAATCAGGCCCTCAAAACTGACCTTCGGCTGCCAGCCCAGCTCGGACCTGGCCTTGCTGCTATCGCCGATCAAGAGGTCCACCTCGGCCGGACGGATGAAGCGCTGGTCGATGACCACGTAATCCTGCCAGTTCAGCCCGACATGCGCGAAGGCTACCCGCAGCAATTCCTCAACGGTGTGGGTTTCTCCGGTGGCAATCACATAGTCCTGGGCCTGCTCTGGCTGCAGCATCAGCCACATCGCCTCCACATAATCGCCGGCAAAGCCCCAATCGCGTTTGGCATCCAGGTTGCCCATCGGTAGCTTGTCTTGGAGACCCAGCTTGATGCGGGCGACCGCGTTGGAAACCTTGCGGGTCACAAATTCAAGGCCCCGACGCGGACTTTCATGGTTAAAGAGGATGCCGGATACAGCGAAAATATCATAGGACTCGCGATAATTCACAGTGATAAAATGGCCGTAGACCTTGGCCACCCCGTAGGGACTGCGCGGATAAAAGGGCGTATCTTCCTTTTGCGGCACCTCCAGCACCTTGCCAAACATCTCGGAACTGGAGGCCTGGTAAAAACGAATCTGGCGACTGACAGTGTAGATTGCCTCGAGCATACGAGTGACACCCAGGCCAGTGAATTCGCCCGTCAAGAGCGGCTTGGTCCAGGAAGTGGGCACGAAGGACTGTGCGGCCAGGTTGTAGATTTCATCCGGCTGCGACTCCTCGATCAGCTTGATCAGACTTAACTGGTCTAACAGATCGCCTTCGCGCAGGATGATTTGATCGCGCAAGTGCTCAATACGCTCAAAGTTCTCGGTAGAGGAACGCCGCACCATTCCGTACACCTTGTAACCCTTCGCCAGCAGCAATTCGGCCAGATACGAGCCGTCTTGTCCTGTGATTCCGGTGATTAATGCAGTTTTACCCATGATTGTTCCACGCCTGAGCCAGAATCTGCCATTATTTTCTGTTGAACTGCCTTGCCAATCGAAATGGACCAGGCACATACAGTCCCGCTGATGGCCCTGTCGACTTGTATCAGCTGTTATTTTGCGGGAATCATCAATGACGGTGCAAAGCGACCCGGCTAGACCAGGCCGTTGTCGATAGCGAACTTGACAATCCCGGCTGTGTTGTGGATATCCAGCTTTTCCATCACGTTGGAACGGTGCGTTTGCACGGTGCGGTAGCTGATATCCAGATCTTCGGCAATTTCCTTGCTCGTGGCGCCAGCCGCGATCATGCACAGGATTTCTTTTTCCCGGCGGGTCAGAATTTCAAACGAAGCCAGATCATGCGGCGGCTGAAAGTCCTGCACCAGCCAGGAGTTCAGCGCCGATGAAAAAGCCTTGCGGCCGTTGCGAATATCACGGATCGCATCCAGGATGCGGTCAAAGTTATCATCTTTTAGCAAATAACCATCCACGCCCTTTTTGAGGGCATGCTTGAACATCTGCTGCTCCTTGTGCATGGTGAATACCAGCACCTGGCCTTTGTATTTGATTTCGCGCAGCTTGTCCAATACCTCAATGCCGGTCATGTCCGGCATCGACAGGTCCAGGATGATCAGGTCGCAACCGGTGTCCGCCAAAAGCGCAATCAGTTCGAGCCCGGTGCCCGCCTCACCCACAATGGACAGCTCGGGGTTACGGGCCAACAGATTACTGAGCCCTAGCCGCAGGATTTTATGATCATCCGCCAGGACGATCCGATATTCACCGTTTACAGGGAATGACAAGTTCGATTTCCGTGCCTGCTCGGGCCCTGGAGTCAATCCGGACATTAGCCTTCAATTGCGCCGCCCTCGCTTTCATTAATAAAAGACCAATGCCGCCTTGACTTCCATTTCGATTTAAGTCAAAACCGCAACCATTGTCTTTAATTAAAAGGTGCAGTTGCATGTTTTCCAGGCGGCTCAGGATGTCAAGCCGCGTTGCCTGGCTATGACGCGCGATATTGGCCAGGGCCTCCTGCATGATGCGGTAGACATTGATGTCCCACATGTCCGGAAAGGCGGCAATCAGATGCGCGGGGTCAATGCGTAAATTGATTTCAATATGATGCAGTTTGTTGGTGATCTCTTCGATCGCGGATTTTAATCCGATTTTTTGCAGCGCCAATGGACTCAGGTTATGCGAGATATTGCGACCCTCCCGGATCGCCTGGTCGGCAGCCTCCATCGCCTGGCGGGCAATGTCCAAAAGATCCGGCTGGTCCTGCAGCCGGTGCATTAAATCATGAATAAAAAATTTCATGCCCGTTAAAGTCTGTCCCAGGCCATCGTGGATATCGGCCGCAATCCGGCCGCGTTCCTCGTCACGAATCTGGATGACCCGCTGTGAAAGCTGCAACAGATCCTGCTCCTGACGGTTTTTTTCCGTGATGTCCGTGCCAATTGCGATAATGTGCTCGATCTGATTGGCAGGGCCGCGCAGATGCGAAAAGGACCATTGAATCAGCCGTTCGGATCCGCCCAGGCTGCCCAGAGTACTCTGTAGTTGTTCAGGCAGGCCTTCCGCGCCAGGCCCCTGTATCAGATCCTGCAGATGACGCTGTTCCAATGGCCGGGCCATGATTTGCCAAAAGAACTGACGCTGCAGCTCTGCCAGGCTGCCGCCGGTCAAGCCCAGGCAGGCTGCGTTGGCATTCAAAATAGAGCCGTCCGATTTTAACACCAGAATCAGCGCATTGGCTGTTTCCAGGATTTGACTCACAAAATTACGCTCGTGCTCCAGCGCCTGCTCGGTGGCCTTGATGGTGCGTAGATCGTGCAAGTTGCCGATAAAGAATTGCTCGCCCTGGATAATGATTTCATTTACCGCCAGGTGTAGCGGGATCCGGGTGCCGTCGCGACGCAGGCCAGGCACCTCGCGGTTGTTGCCAATCACGGTCGGCACACGGGTTTCCAAAAAGCGCTGTATATACACCCGGTACTGGCCGGCGTGCGGTTCCGGCATCAGTTCGGCAATCGAATGACCGATCAATTCCTGGTCGTCGTAACCAAACAGGCGCTCGGCAGCTGGATTGGCTAGCCGAATGGTTCCCCGCGCATCAATGATGATCATGCCATCCGCTGTGTTGTCCAGAATGGCGTTGTAATAACTGCGAAAAGCGGTGCGTTTTTCCAGGGTGCGCAAGCGGTCGAGCACCAGCAAAATGCCCAGCGTGATGTGCACGAAGAACCAACCGTAATAGTAGCGGCTGCTGATCGGCGCATTCTGGATATACTGTAGCCCCGAGAAACTGGCCGCCGTAACAACCGGCCCCAGACCGTACAAGGCCAGGCGTAGATCACGCCAGCGCCATGCAAGCCAGCTGCTCAGGCCAATCAAAAAAGCCAGGGCAGCGAGCAGGCCGCCAAAGATGAGCCAAGCAGACTGCAACGCGCTGGCTTAGGCTCTAACGGACAACGGTTACGCTACAAGGAGCGTGATGTACTACCCGATCGGATACCGACCCGACCAGAAAGCGGCTCAGTCCGGACAGGCCGCGGCTGCCGATCACAATCAGATCATATTTGCCCTTCTCGGCCAGTTCGCAGATCTTGTCGGCTGGATAGCCCTCATCGACCACTCGTTCCCATTCGACGTTCGATTCGGCCAGGAAGGGCTCGACCTTTTCGAAGCGTTGCTCGGCGATCCATTTCAGGCGATCCTTGCCGGGAGGGGCGGCCTCGTAGTAACCGGGCAGGGGGCCGAACTCCTCGACGACCTCAAACAGGGTCAATTTGGCATGCGATACGCGCGCCAGTCGAATGGCAAACTCCAGGGCCTTACGCGAGCTCTCCGACCCGTCCACCGGAACCAGGATTTTTGAAATCAGTTCTTGCATAGTTTTGTACTCTCCAGTTGACAGCGTGATTCAGGGCCCTGGCACTAGCGGCCCACGCTCTGATCTTCTGGCGACCAGAGTCCTTGTCAATGCTTTAAGTGCTGGTCTTGCAAATTGGAACCTGTGATCTGGATTGGCGGACTGCCTGCGGGACCGTTACCATTATGCAATCTGAATCCATCGAGTTCCAGGTCAGTGAAAGTGCGGAGGGTCAGCGACTCGATACCTGGCTGGGTTCGCTGTTGACTGATCGCTTCAGCCGCAGCCAGATTGCGCGCTGGATCGAAGCGGAGCAACTGCGGCTGGTGCAGCAAAACGGGATCGCCCTCGAGCGGATTAAAAAAAGACCAGCCCACCGGGTCCAGCCTGGCGAACGCTATCGCCTGACAATCCCGCCGCCAGCCGGCCAAAAACTGGAACCCATCGATCTGCAACTGCCCGTTGTCTACGCGGATGACTATCTGGCTGTGATTCATAAACCAGCCGGCCTGGCAACCCATCCCGGCCCGGGCGATGATCAGCCCAGTTTGGCCCACGGCATATTGCATATCTGGAAAGAGCTGGAATCCAGCGGTCCCGACGCCCGGCGCCCCGGGATTGTGCATCGCCTCGATAAGGCCACCGAGGGCCTGATTTTGATCGGCCTGCAAGACAAAGTCCGTCGCGACCTGATGCGCCAATTTGCCAATCGGGAGGTTCAAAAGGAATACCGGGCCTGGCTGGTGGGCAAGTTGCCGGCCAAAAGCGGCGATATTGAACTCGGAATTCGCCGGCACCCGGTCCAGCGGCTAAAAATGCAAGTCCACCCGGCTGGCCGCCTGTCTATCAGCCGATTTGAGCGCCTGGAGCAGATCAGATCCAACCGGGATCGCTTCTACGAACATGTACGGGTTCAAATATTGACCGGCCGAACGCACCAGATCCGGTTGCACATGAGCCACCTGAGCTGCCCGGTAGTGGGCGATCCGCTCTATTCGCGCAGTTCCGAGCGCTATCAAAAATACGGGATGCTGCTATTTGCCCGACAGCTGGCCTTCCGCCACCCCGTGACGGCTCAGTGGCTGTCATTTGAGCTGCCGGAACCGGAGCGCTTTGTCCAATTCGCCCGGAAAGCCCGCTTTTTATGACGCGCTCAATTGTCAATCCCCATGCTTGTGTAGTTCAGGGTTTCCATCGACCAAACTGTTGTAAATTTGCAACACTCGTTCCGTTTTTACAACAGAATCAGATCCCCAATGGGCACCAAAATGCAACTACGGACAGTATTAGCCGTATCCAGCGGCAAATTTTGCTAAAATGGGGCCATCGATCTGGAAAGGCCGCAAATGGCTGCTGGAAAGCAATTCAGCCGACCCCCAGGACGCTCTGTTCCTGCTTTGGTCGTCTTTTTTGCAAAAAAAAAGCCCTGTCCCCAAAAGTGGTACACATATTGCTATCAAGTCTGCGTAATTTGTTATGACGCAGCAACATATTTACAAAAGGCGCACCCTGAAACGCGAGGTGCACATGAAAGGCATTGGGCTCCACTCGGGCGAGCGAGTCTGCCTCAACCTGATCCCGGCCGCAGCGGGCCACGGTCTCAAGATCCGGTCCGCCAAAAACGATGCCAGCCGCGGCAGCCTGATCGATGTCAGCCCGCGCAGCGTTACAACCACCGAAAACGCGGTGACCCTGACAAACGGCGTCTGGCAGATCCAGACCGTCGAACACATCCTGGCCGCCCTGGCCACCCACCAAATCACTGATCTGATTATCGAAGTCGACTCCGAAGAAATGCCTGTCATGGACGGGTCCGGTCAACCCTTCGCGCTGGCCATCGTAGACGCCGGCATCCACGAATATGCTGCCAGCATTGAACCAATCCGCATCAACATGCCTGTCTGGGTCGTCCAGGGCGAGAAATACCTGGTGGCTTTGCCGCATAATGGACTGCGTGTGACCTACACCATCGATTTTCCGCATCCTAAACTGCAGGGCCAGAGCCTGTCGATTGACCTGGATCCCGAAACTCTACACAAAGATATCCTGCCAGCGCGTACCTTCGGCTTTCTGGATGATGTGGAAGCTATGAAGTCAAGGGGCCTGATCAAGGGGGCCTCGACCGATAACGCTCTGGTGCTGACCAAACGGGGCTTCTATAATCGCCCGCGGGTCGACGGGGAGTGCATTCGCCACAAGGTGCTGGACCTGATCGGTGATCTGTATCTGCTCGGTCGGCCCCTGGAAGGGCACTTTATCGCCCATAAAGCCGGTCACGCCCTGGATGTGGCCCTCGGTAATAATATCCTGGATCAGTTCCAGTCGGATGAACTGGCAGTGCGTCGACAAAACGATAACCGCCTGGCCGCTAAAATGCACGGCATCCTCTAACCGCAGGTTTTTTACCGGCCAGATCATCCAGGGTAACAGCCTTGCTGTGCATTTGCCCGACCACAAGTGTGTGATTGCAGTCCACCATCTACGCCCAACCGGACAGCAACCCGAGCGCCTGTTACCTGCCCTTCTACAACCAGACTACGAATGTCCCCTGGAACATGCGCTGCTGATCCTGTCCCCGATTCAATTCGGCGGTAAACGGTCAATAATCAGTCCAGCACAGCCAAACATATCGCCCGCGCCAGATGGCCGGCTGTCAGAGAGCAACGGACCGGTCTCTTACACCCGCTGTGGCCATACAACCAGGCAGCCTGTCAGGAATACCGGGAGTTGATGGCTGTCAGCCATGATTCAGGGAGCATGGTTGCCATGCGTATTGGATGGTTTTTGAGGTGCAATAAAAAGTCGTCCAAAAACCATCCAAAGGTATTTGGGGGACGCAGAACGCAATTTGAAAACAAGGCGCCCAAATTGCTCACACCTTGCTCAATTTCGATAGAGGTTTCACCGGTGGCAACACCGCCTGTGTCGCATGAGGCAATTTTAGGACAGCCTCTAAATGAAAAATGCTCGAAAGAACCGAATACCAATGATTAAATACTGAGGACCAAAAAAAGTTGACATTGAGAACCTATACCGGTTCTGTGAAAATACTTTATGTCATGTTCAACTTTTGAACCTTGCTTTCCGGTGGGCTCCAGTGCTCTGGGACTGACCAGCCGAAGGTGTAAGTAGATTCAGCGGGCGCAATCCCGACTCGACGAGCGCTTCGGCAGACTTAATCATCCAGAGGGCTTTTGATCTTGCGCAGGGCGGGCCCGCTGAGCCGGGTGTAAAGCATGGTGGTTGCCAGATTTTTGTGGCCCAGCAGCCCCTGAATGTAACGAATGTCGACACCGTTCTCTAATAAATGGGTAGCGAAACTGTGCCGTAAGGAGTGCAGGGTGACTTTCTTTTGTATGCCGGCCCGGCGAACAGCCCTTGCAAATACTGATTGCAGCGATCGGGCATGCAACGGCCGGCCGCTGCGCTGGGTGGACTCGAATAAAAAAGACTCACCCTCTCGATCCTGGAGTAAAAAAGCCAACTCGCCCAGGAGCGATTGCGGCAGCAAAGTCAGTCGATCTTTACGGCCCTTGCCCTGACGCACTTTGACCTGATTCAATGCCAGGTCGATATCCTTGACCCTTAAATGCAGCAATTCGGCCAGGCGCAGTCCGCAGCCATACGCTAACTGAATCATGAGCCGATGCTTCGCGCTGCGAACCGAGTGCACAATCAAATCAATTTCGGTCCTGCTGAGCACATTCGGCAACGGTTTGTCCCGGCGCACCTTATAAAAGAAAGAAAAATCAATCGTGCGATGAGCAACCTCTAACAAGTAAAACTGTAAAGCAAAACGATGATTGCGGAGGGTCGAATAGGAACACTGGCGTTCCTCGGCCAGGTGCAAAAAATAAAGCCGTAAATCCTGCTCCGCGATCTGCTCCAGGCCAATGCCGCGCTGGCCAAAAAACAACAGGGCGCTCTGTAATCCCAGACGATAGTTCTTAATGGTCCGCGGACTGTAGCGCCGCAGCTTCAAAGCGCTTGTAAACAAAGTCATTTGCTGATCCGCAGTCTGGTCAGACAGGGAGAAATCCACTGGTAGATCCTGGGTATTGTCGGGCACTTTCATGGCGACCGGCTGGTCAGCAGAGGAAGCCGCTGGGGCCAGAGGCGCAATTTCGACCAGACTGACCGGTGCTGGTGCATTGCGCACCGATCCTGGGCGGCTTATCCCCCGGTGGGCCGCTTTCGGTCGGTCCGCGTCCGTCGTGTTCGCGTCTGGCTTGTCCGCGTCTGGCTTGTCCGCGTCTGGCTTGTTCGCATCTGGCTTGTTCGCATCTGGCTTGTTCGCATCTGGCTTGTTCGCATCTGGCTTGTTCGCATCTGGCTTGTTCGCATCTGGCTTGTTCGAAATTGATTTTGTATAAGGAGCTAGTCTCACATCGTTCCATTGGTCGCCCGCGGCTGGGCGTTCCTTTGGCATGGTCCGCGAGGATATTGCGCCGACCTCAATCGTGCTGCCAGACACTGGATCTGCAGGTCGAAACCGGGTCGCTTTTTGCATTCCAGGTGGCCGGACCGGACCCTCTGACTCATTTGCTGGAGCCTTAGCAACCTTGCTAGCCTTTAATTGATCCGGAATGAAACCGTATTCATCCGCATTGTAGTCCGGCCTGAAAGTCGCCGGGCTCTGGCGCAAGATCCAGCGGGGTAGCTGATTGTCATGAAACCACTTTGACAAACACTGATATGACTCACTCTCGAATGAAATATTATAGCGCCCCAAAAAGGACTCAATGTGGATATTGCTAATAAATCGGGGGTCGCGGCGGCATTCCTTTACCAACTGGGCAACGATCTGCGGCCAATCGTCACTAACACTAAACACATATATACACTAAACGAACAATACCCACATTACAAGTACTTTTTTCAACCAAATCACGAACTTTTTATTGACCTTCGCATCTTTGCTAACAAGCATTGATCCTACGCACAATAATAGTTGACCAAAATTTCCGCCTTTGATTGTATGGTATAGAAAATGCGGGCATCCGTGCCCGCAAGAACTACAATAGGAAGTTTGCTTACATGAAGAATTATTTTTATTGGATATTTGTATTTATATTTTTTAATTCGTGTACAAGTATTACTTATGATTTAACAGAATTCCCTCTTGAAATTAAAAATGCAGAAATAAGTGATTATAATTTAACTACAAATATTTTGTATAATAAAGATACGGATGCTTTTGAATTTTCTTTGTCAGGTGAAAAAAAAATAAATGGAGATATTGTTTACGGGATTAAAGATGCGAGTTTAAAAAGGGAGGAGGATGGCACATTATCTATTGCCAAGGGTATGGGTAAACATTATTACTACCGAATACTATCATCAAATGATAATATAAAATACATAGATGTTGGTAGTCCAATTACATTTAGTGGATATTGGGAGTCTTCAATTCTTTGGTCTATTGTAAGCATAGGGACAGCTATTCCTTTTATCGCATACGATTGGTTATTTCTTAATCCATACAAATTACTCTTTCACCCAAATCGTTTTGAATTCAAAGCAAAGCGTGAAGGTATCAATTTAACAGAAGAAGAGCTTATAAATTTAGTAAAAACTAATGTGGTAGAGCTAGTATTTTCAGATTCAAAGGCTGGAAAAGTTCGCTTTACTTCAAGCAAGCTTATTATTCCAAAGTCTGTATTTCTAAAAAAGTTGGAACCGTTAGATACTGATGTTGAATTGGGATTCATTATTTTGGTTAACGGGAATGAATCTGGTGAAACTGAAGATGAGTTAGTTAATGGAAAATTTTTGGAAATCAAAGAAGTTCAAACTCTCATCAAGAAAAAAGAAAGATTAGAAGCAATACAAGAAGCTAAGGAAGAAAGAGCAAAAAAACAGCGATGTTATGGATTTGATCGAAAAATACAGAATTGGAATAGGGCATATGGTAGTGTTGGCGGTTATTACAGTAAAGTAACTAGCACTTTTGCTTGTAAGAATATCTGCGATGAAGTGAATCGAAGAGGCTTAGCAAGTTGGGAATGGGCACTTGGAACCTGTAAAGATAATTGTTCGTCATGTTATTAATAGACATTTTAGATTTTTGGAAACCATGAGTTTCACAGGTATAAATTGTAAATGAGTGCATTAGATATACTGGTAGCTGAACTAAAAGTTTGCTTACTTGAGCAAAAAGAAATACAAAATAAAATTGATTCTAAAAAATCAAATTTATTAATGCACCTTGGGCCAAATCAAAATTACAATAAAAATGGGGTTCTAATTACTAGTAGATCTGATTATGACTATAGTCGAATAAATATACAGAAGTTAAGAGCAGAGCTAGCAAAATATTTAAATTCGGAATTTATTGAGGAAATTATTAAGCTATCAGAAGTTTCTGTTGATATGCCAGGTGGTATTATAGTTCGCTTAGATGATTAGGGATTAATTTAGTTAAACCACCTTCGCCATCCTTGGCTTCGGTGAAAAACATACCACCTATAGGCGGAAACATCGGTCAACACAGTGTATACGCTGCGTCGCCTGCAGGCTCCTTGGGCTTCGCCAAATTTCCCTCTGTCATGAAATTTGCTTGCGCAAATTGTCACGCCAGCCAACCTTCGGTTGAA